>JAABPV010000029.1 GCA_011391865.1 Desulfobulbaceae bacterium
TCCAAGACCTTCCGACGAAAATCTATTGAGTATGCCATACACACAGTGTAGTCATTTTATACTGCTTTGGCTATATGCAGAAGGTTTGATATATTACCTGCGGCCCGCCGGAATTGCCAGCGCTATTTGCACCTAAATGTACACATCAAACCGCACTGTTGCGCCAAAGAGCGAATGCGAGGGCGCAGCCTCTCCCAGAAACGGTGCCTTGGTGGGCCGCTTCACCGCAACTCTGTGACTCACAGCCCGCGCCGCAGCCAGCAGCACTTTTTCCGCTGCCGTGCTGGCAGGTTGCGCAAGGAGCTGGAGCAGCTGCGCCTCTTTCTTCACCAAGGCCGATTTGCGCCGCTCTGGGAACATCGGATCAAGGTAAACTGCGTCAACAACCTGCCCCTGCGCCCGCATGTCATGCAGAAAAGACAGCGCGTCGCCTGCTGTCAGGCAGATGCGGGCAGCAATGGCGGCGGTTTCCGGATGCTGCCGCGCCCGCGTCAGGCCGTCAGCGAGCAGCGCGGCCAGCACCGGCTCCTGCTCAAAGATATGAACAGTGCAGCCCGCCGCCGCGAGCAGGAAGCTGTCCCGTCCCAGGCCGCCGGTGGCATCTATGACCGCCAGCGGCCTGCCAATTTTGCAGCCCACGGCCCGCAGTAGCAGCTCCTTGCCCGGTTGTTTGCGGCGGAAGTCCATTGCCCCAGCAGTGAAGTCCACCCGCAGCGGCCCGCGCAGCTGCGGATCGCCGGGCTTGAGCAGCTCCAGCCCCTCCGGCGCGCAGCGCAGCAGAAGCTGATGCCCCGCTCCGTCCTCAGCCAGCGGCAGGCCGAGCCGGACGGCCAGCTCCTCGGCCTGAGCAAGCAGCTCCGGCGCGGCGCAGGTCACGGCCAGATCAGGCCGGAGCGTGGCGGCGGTCTCGGTCATTTTGCGCATTGATCTTTCATGGCCCGCACTGTATCATGAACCCGTTTCTTTGCAAAGCACAGGAAGAGGAAAAGACAAATGAACACAACGCAGCCCGGCGTGATCGCGATCATTCCCGCCCGCTGGCGGTCGAGCCGCTTTGAGGGCAAGCCGCTGGCCCTGATCGCGGGCAAGCCGATGATTCAGCATGTGGTCGAGCGGGCCTGGCAGGTGCCGCTCCTCTCGCGGGTGGCGGTGGCCACTGACGACGAGCGCATCGCCGAGGCCGTGGCATCGTTCGGCGGCGAGGCGGTGCTGACCCGCAGCGATCATGTGTCGGGCACCGACCGGCTGGCTGAGGCCGCCGAATTACTGGGCATCGCCGAGCACGACGTGGTGGTGAACATCCAAGGCGACCAGCCGCTTTTCCCGCCGGAAGTGATCCGGCAGGTGGCGCAGCCGCTCCTCGACGACCCAGCCTTGCCAATGGCCACTCTGATCTACAAGATCATCCGGCCTGAGGAGATCAGCGACCCCAATCACGTCAAGACCGTCTTCGACCGCAACGGGAACGCCCTCTATTTTTCGCGCTCGCCCATCCCTTTTCAGCGCAGTTTGGATGACGGCGTGCCGACTTATTACAAGCACTTAGGCTTCTACGCCTACCGCAAGGGCTTCCTCCTCACTTTTGTCGCCCTGCCCGAAGGCGAATGGGAGCGTTTTGAAAAACTGGAGCAGCTCCGCGCCTTGGAGTACGGCTACCGCATCAAAGTGGTGCTGACCGAGCACGACTCGATTGAGGTGGACACCCCGCAGGACGCGCTGCGGGCCGAGGCGGAATTGTTGAACCTATCGTAGGGGCAGGCCTGCGCGCCTGTTCTGTCATATCACCTATTCGCAGAGGCGATTCGCGAACCGCCCCTGCAATTCCAAAACATTGCGATGAAGAACAAGATAACCATCATAGGCTCCGGCAATGTCGGGGCTGCGGCTGCGCACTGGGCTTTGGCGAGAAAACTGGGCGACATCGTCCTGCTGGATGTCATGGAAGGCATTCCGCAGGGCAAGGCACTGGATTTATGGCAGGCCGGGCCGCTGGACGGCTTCGCGGGCACAGTTGTTGGCAGCAACGACTACGCTGATTCGGCCAACTCGGACGTGGTGATCATCACCGCAGGCCTTGCGCGCAAGCCGGGCATGTCTCGCGACGATCTTTTAGCCAAAAATGTGGCTATCGTCAAGGGCTGCGCCGAGCAGGCGGCCCGTTATTCGCCTGACTGCTTCATGATAGTGGTGACCAACCCCATCGACGCGATGGTCTACACGGCCTTCAAGGCCTCCGGCCTGCCGAAACACCGCATCATCGGCATGGCGGGCGTGCTCGACTCAGCCCGGTACCGCACTTTTTTGGCGCAGGCCCTCGGCGTGGTGCCGTCCGATGTCAGCGCGATGGTCATGGGCATCCACGGCGACAAGATGCTCCCCCTCGTGCGGCTGGCGAACGTGGCCGGCGTGCCGGTCAGCGACCTCCTGCCTGCGGAGAAGATAGCCGAGATTGTGCATCGGACGCAGCACGGCGGCGGTGAAATCGTCAATCACTTGAAAACAGGCAGCGCGTTCTGCACTCCGGGCCTCGCGGCAGTGGAAATGGCAGAGGCGGTGCTATGCGACACGCGCCGGGTGATGCCCTGCGCGGCCTGGCTGGAGGGTGAATTCAATATCTCCGGCTGCTTCCTCGGTGTGCCGGTGGTCTTGGGCGCAAAGGGCGTGGAGCGCATCCTTGAATTTGCTCTCACCGCAGAAGAGCGGCAGTCCCTTGGCGAGTCAGTCGAAGCGGTGCGCAAGCAGATGGAGGAGACGGGCCTGTGACCGCAGGGGTAGCATTCATCCGTAGGGGCGGTTCATGAACCGCCCCTACGGATGAACACCTCGCCGCTATGCTTGAAGCATACCTCAGGCATGATTCAACCATACCTCCGGTATGCTTCAAGCATAGTTCAGATATGGTTCAGGCATACCCTGGGCATGGTTAAACCATGCTGCGGATATGCTTCAACCATAGCGCGGAAAGAAAAAACATGTCCGGCTGCACGTTCAGCGTGGTGCCGGGAAGCAGCAGCAGTTCGCCAGATATGAAAAACCTCTGAACCCTTGGACAAATGATGGCGGAGAACAGGATCAGCTTCCTGCAAGAGGTCTTGCAGGGACTCAGCACGAAGCGGTTTGCCCCCTTGGATTTCCTCGGCAAAGGCAGCCTGCCGGAGCGCGTGCTCGCTTTGGCCTTGGGCGAAGAGCCGCCGCCGGGTGTGCATGGCTGCGCGCGGGAATGGCAGCAGCTCGCTGAGGGCTTGCGCACTTTTGAGGTCAGCGAGCTGCGCGTGGTGGCCTTGGGCGGCGGCACCGGGCTGTCCCGCGCTGTCGGCGGGGACTCGCGGCGGTCAGAGTGGCGGCTGAACCCCTTCAGCGGCCTGAAAGAGATCTTCCCGAACCTCTGTTCCTTAGTCTGCGTGACGGACGACGGCGGCTCGACCGGGGAGATGCTCAAAGATTTTCCGCTCATCAGCCTCGGCGACCTGCGCCACGTCCTCCTTTCATCGGTGCGCAGCAGCAACCTGAAGAATCAGTACCGCCTGAATGACGCGCAAGCTGCCGACGTAGCGGGAATGCTGCACGGCATCTTCAATCTTCGCTTCACCGCGCCGCCGGAATCGCCTGACCAGCTCTGGAAACGCAGCGGCGCAGCCCCGGAACGCCTGCCCGCGCCGCTGGCAGGATTCCTCTCCGACCTGATGCGGCGGCTCTTCAGCGACCAGCGCATGAAAGCGGCCCTGCAACGGCCTCAGTGTCTTGGCAATTTGCTGATCGCGGCAGCCATCTACGGCAAGCTGCCGGCCTTTTTCCGCACCGCCGAGCTGATCGCCAACCAAAAAAGGCTGCAAGCCGCCACGCTGGACGGCATCGCCGAACTGTCGCTGGCCATCGGTGCAGGCCGGAACGCGGCACTCCCCTGCACGGTGACTCCGGCCCAGCTGCAAGTGCTGTACAGCAGCGGCGTGATGGTCACGGGCGAGTCCAAAGCAGGCTTGGCCGAGCGCGGCTGGCCGGTCGAGCGGGTCAGCGTGCGCTTCGCCGAAGCCCCGGTCATGCCGGAAGAGGCCGCTGAACAGCTTCGGCGGGCTGACATCATTATTTTTGCGCCGGGCAGCCTCTACACATCCATCATCCCGATACTGCAAGTGCCTGGTCTGGCAGACTTGATCCGCAGCAGCAAGGCGATGAAGCTCCTCATGGCCAACATCTGGGTGCAACAGGGCGAGACTGACGCAACGCTGGACGCACCGGAGAAGCGTTTTCATGTCTCCGACCTCATCCGGGCGTACAATCACAACATCCCCGGCGGCATCGAGGGCCTGTTCTCGCACGTCCTCACCTTGGACATGGCGGACATCCCTGGCTCGGTGCTGCAAAGCTATGCCATCGAGAAGAAGGAGCCTATCTATGTGGACAGCGAGCAGGTGCGCAGCCTCGGCTTCGAGCTGGTGCAGGCGCGGATCTTCTCCCGCGAGCTGCTCCGGCAGGAAAATGTAGTCCAGCACGACCCGGCGGCTTTGGCCCTCGCTGTGCGCGCCCTCTGGGGCCTGCGCGCGGGCGGCTTCCTCGCTGATCCGCCGCCGCCGACCGTGCGGCGCAGGCCGCCGCAGCCCCATTCGGCCAGCATCAGCCCTGACCGGCTGCTGCCCTGCATCCGCCACGAGGAGATCAGCCGCATCATCAGCGGCCTGAGCTGCCGCCACGTAAGCTTGGTCGCCGAGCAGACCAAGGATTTGGAGCCTGCGGAGCGGGAGAGGCTCGCGGCGGCGGTCAGCGAGATCCTCTGGCGGCACCCGGACATCCACCCCGGCCACCTCAGCGCGGTGCGCGGCATCTGCCTCGTCAGTCCGGCGCGCTGGAGCCGCAGCCAGCAGTGGGACAACGTCTTCTCCTTCTACAATCCAGAGGACGGCTGCCTGACTCTGCGCGAGGATTTGGCCGAAGATGCGGCCAAACTGGAGATGCCACTACTGGTCGCGGTTGGTCAGTCGCTGCTCGGCAACTATTGCGCCGAGAAACAGATCGAGCCGGTGCTCTTCCAAGAGCGTCAGGTGGGCCGGATTTATTGGCTGACCGTCCGCGACCAGCACGATTTGAATGGCTTCCTCACCATCGAGCAGTTAGACATGTATTTGCAGCTCGCGCAGATGTCGCGCCCCGACCGGCGCAGGCGGCTCTACGCCCGCACGGTCAACGGCGAGGACGGCTTCCTGCCGCCGGGCCTGCTCTTCGGCCTGCTCTTCGCTTGGTATCTGGACAACCGCTTCGCCCCCAGCATCGACCACATGATGGCGATGATGAAAAGCGGCCCCTCGGCTCTGGTCGCCAAGCAGGCCGAGACGGTGCGGCGGCTGGGGCAACTGACCGCTTTTTTCCGCGAGCATGTTTTTCGCAGCCGGATTTCATAAAAAAGGCAGTATAATGCATACAGAGGAGCTTGCTGACTAAGGGGCTGTAGCTATGCAACGCGGAGAAAAGAGGAGGAGAAACTATGCGCAAAATATTGATCATGGATGACGATGAGCAGATCCTATCGATGCTGGCCCGCTCGGTGGAGCTGGCGGGCTTTGCCGCCGCCACCGCCGTCAATGGCCGGGAGGGCCAGCGATTGCTGGAGAAGCAGCCCTTTGATCTGGTGATCACTGACCTGATCATGCCGGAGAAAGAGGGCATGGAGACTATCAGCTATATCAAGAAGCATTTTCCGGCGATGAAGATCATCGCCATATCTGGCGGAGGCCGCATCGGGCCGGAAACCTACCTGCCTGCGGCCTTGGAGCTGGGCGCGGACATGGCTTTTGCCAAGCCGTTCTCTGTCGACGACCTGCTGATAGCGGTCAGAAAGCTGCTGGCCGCAGCAGCATGATCGGCCCGATGCCCGCCCTGCGCACGCAGCCCAGCCGCAGGTGCCGCTGAGGCGGGCTGCCTCCTGTTTTTTCCTTCGATCCACCATGCATTCCCGTATCGACAAGCCTGCACCGCAGGCTGTTTCTGTTGACGCATTCGCGCTGATCCGTCTTGTGCTGCCGAGCTGCCGCCGTTTCCGGCGGCAGCTACTCTGGGGCTTCACGTTTCTGGCGGCGGTCTACTTCCTTCAACTGACCATTCCCCGCTATCTAAAGGCCGGGGTGGACGAGCTGGCCCAAGGCACAGCCACCAGTCAGCGGCTGGCCTTTCTTAGCGGCTGCATCCTGCTGACTGCGGCAGGCGCAGGCATCCTCCGCTACGGCTGGCGCGTCCTGCTCATCGGTTTTTCCAGACATTTGGAAACCGAGCTGCGCGACAGGCTGATCGAGCATGTCCTGCGCATGGATCAAGTCTTTCTCGACCGCCGTCCTCCGGGTGAAATCATGGCCCATGCCAGCAACGACCTCGGCGCGGTGCAGATGGCGTTCGGCATGGGCTTGGCCGCTGCCGCCGACGTGGCGGTGATGTCGGTCGTCGCCGTGCTCTTCATGGCTCACATCAGCCCTTCGCTGACCTTGACCGCCGCCCTGCCGCTGCCCGTGCTGGCACTCATCTCCTGGCTGCTCTCCCGCGAGCTGCACCGCCGCTTTGACCGGGTGCAGGCGCAGTTCAGCCTGCTGACTGAATTCGCCCGCAACACGCTGGTCTCCATCAGGATGATCAAAAGCTGCACGAGAGAAGAGCAGCAGAGCCGCGATTTTGACCGCTTGGGACAGAAATATGCCGCCCTCAACATCAAGACGGCGGTCATTCACGGCCTGCTCCTGCCGGTGGCAATGCTCACGGGCAGCGTCGGCACCCTGCTGGTGCTCCACTCCGGCGGCAGGATGGTGATCAGTGGCGTGATCACCATCGGCGATTTTGTCGCCTTCATCAGCTACTTCGCCATGCTTGCCTTGCCGTTAGCCACTGTGGGCTGGGCCGTGGGCATGATCCGCCGGGGCATGACTTCGTTGGCCCGGATAGGCCGCCTGCTGGCTGAGGAATCCGCCCTGACCGCCAGCCTGCGGCTGGAGGAGCCGCGCCCGGCGCAAGTTCTGCAAAGCTGCCCCCGCATCTCGCTCAGGCAGTTCAGCTTCTCCTATCCCGGCGCGGTCAGTCCGGCCCTGTCTGCAATCAATCTGGAGATCGGCCCCGGCTTGCTCGGCATCACCGGCAGAACCGGCTCCGGCAAATCAACCCTCTGCCGCCTCTTGATCCGGCAGTATCCGGCGGCGGACAGCAGCTATTTCTTCGCCGGTCATGACGTGAACTGTCTTGATCCCGCGCAGATCCGGGAGCGCATCAGCTATGTGGGCCGGGAAAGCCCGCTCTTCTCCGGCACAGCGGCTGAGAACATCAGCCTTGCCCGACCAGAGGCGACCATCGAAGAAATTATGGAGGCCGCCCATCTGGCGGCGGTGCATGAGGAGATCATGGCCATGCCGGAAGGCTACCGCACCCGGCTGAGGGAAAAGGGGCTGCGGCTCTCCGGCGGCCAGCGGCAGCGGATCGCCATCGCCCGCGCCCTGCTGGCCGACCGTTCCATTCTCATTGTTGACGACGCGCTGTCCGCTTTGGACGCAGAGACCAGTGCGGAAGTTTTCGCCGCTGTCCGCGCCCGGCAGCGCGGCAGAACCCTGATTCTCGTCAGCCATAATCTCCGCCTGCTGGCCTGCGTCGATCATGTGCTGATTCTGGAGCAGGGGCGGATCGCCGAGCAAGGCAGCCATGAGGAGCTGCTGGCCCGCAGCGCGTATTATGAGGAGGTTGCCCGCAGGCAGCAGGGCAAAGAGGAGGATGCTGATGCGCAACTTCGGCTATTTTGAGGAAGGCAAGGTCGGGCGAGTCTCTGACTGGCAGCTTTGGCGGCGGATCTTCAGCATCTGCTGGACACAAAAGAGCAGCATCCTCTGGAGCGCGCTGCTTTCCCTGCTCATCACCGCCGCTGTCCTGATCCAGCCCCGCCTGCTTCAGGCGGCCATCGACTCCTTCATGGCGACAGACGGTGCTGATGCCGCCGCCAAGCTGGAGGGCTTGCTCAATATCTCCCTATTCTACGCCCTTGCCGCTGCCGCCGCATTTGGCGGTGGCTTCGCGCAGGTGGTTGTGCTGGAACACATCGGCCAGTCAGTCATGCATCAGCTGCGCAGCAAGCTCTACAACCATCTGCTCTCGCTTGATTTGGCTTTTTTTCACGCCCATCCCGCAGGCCGCCTTGTCACCCGGCTGACCAACGACGTGCAAAACATGAACGACATGTTCGCCTTGGTCATGGTGACGCTGTTCAATGATCTGCTCAAACTGAGCGGCATTCTGCTCGTCCTCTACCTGACCAATGTCCGGCTGGCCTTACTGATGACTGTTTTTTTGCCGATTTCCGCAGTCATCACCGTGTTCTTCTCCCGCATCGCCCGCGAGGGCTTCCGGGCTATCCGCAGCCAGCTCGCGGTGGTGAACGCCTTTCTCCAAGAGACGGTGTCCGCCGTTGGAACGCTCCAGCTCTATGGCCGGGAGGCGGACAGCATGGGCAGATTCCACGAGCTGAACGCGGAATACCTGCTGCGCAACCTGCGTCTGATCCGCCTCTTCGGGGCCTTCATGCCGTTGACCGAGTTCATCTCCTCCTTGGCGATGGCCCTTGTGCTCTGGCACGGCGGCGGCGAGACCATACGTGGCGAACTGACCTTGGGCGAGCTGACCGCCTTCATCGCCTACATGCGCCTTTTTTTCCAGCCGATGCAGGAAATCGCCCGCAAATATTCAGTGGTGCAGTCAGCCTTGGCTTCGGCGGAACGGATTTTCGATCTGCTTGACATTTCCGGCAGGGTCATTGAGCCTGCCGTGCCGCTGGACGGCGATCGGATTCGGGGCGAAATCCGCTTTGAAGGAGTCATCTTCGCCTATACAGGCGAAGATGAGCAGGGACGGCAGACTGTCCTGCATGACATCAGCCTACATGTCAGGGCTGGCGAGACATTGGCCATCACCGGCCCCACCGGCGCGGGCAAGTCAACCTTGGTCAGTCTGCTGGTGCGCTTCTACGATCCGACCGCAGGCCGCATTCTGCTCGACGGCCACGATCTGCGCGAATTCGCGCCCCAGACTCTGCGCCGCAAAATCGGTCTGGTGCTCCAAGATCCGCTGATTGAGCCGGACACCGTGCTGGCCAACATCCGCCAAGACACCGGCCTGAGCCGCTCCGAGGTCTACCAGCTGCTGGCCCGCACCGGCCTAGACGCATTCATCGCCCGGCTGCCGGACGGCTTGGACACTCGGATCGGCGAAGGCGGCATTGATCTCTCTGCCGGAGAGAAGCAGCTTGTCGCCTTTGCCCGCGTCCTCTGCCGCGATCCGGCGGTGCTGATCCTTGACGAGGCGACCTCATCAGTGGACAGCCAGTCCGAGCGGCTGCTGGAACAGGCGGTGCGGGCGGGTTTCGCCGGACGGACAGTGCTGATCATCGCCCACCGCCTGTCCACAGTCCGCCACGCCGACCGGATCGCGGTCTTTGACCAAGGGCGGCTGGCCGAGCTGGGCAATCACGAGGAGCTGCTGGCCCGGCAGGGCATCTACGCCGAACTTTCAGCCGCCGACAGTTGCCGCAGGACGTGATGGCCTGTTTTTTATTTCTGTTGACACCTTTGCCGCCGCTGCGCTATATTCTGCGGTTCAGGGCCAGTCCGGCCCTGCTTTTTTTCATTCTTTTCACCTTCTCGCTCTCTCCCACAGGAATCAGCGAGGGCCACTATGACCACGAGGAGGAATCATGCGTCATTACGAAATCACTTGGATCATGCGTCCCGGCGCGGGCGATGCCCAGTTCGGCGAGATCATCGACCGCACCACCGCCATCATCACCAATGACGGTGGTACGGTGATCGACACCAGCCGCTGGGGCATCAAGAAGCTCGCCTACGACATCAAAAAGGAGTCGCAGGGCTGTTACGTCTGCATGAATTTCGCCGCCCCCCAGACGGCGATCAAAGAGCTGGAGCGCATTTTCCGCATCGACGACCGAATCCTGCGTTATCTGACCATCAAGCTGGCCGAGAGCATCGACGCGGCGGGCATTGAGCAGGAGAAAGAGCGGATTGCCGCCGTTGCGGCCCGCGCCGCTGAAGCCGCCGCCGCCATAGAAAACGGCGAGGGCGGTTTCAGTGCGCAGGAACTCGAAACGGACGCTGAGGAACTGTCCTGAGCCGCCGCCTGATCTTTCACTCTGGAGATAATTCATCATGACCGCCCCGAAGACCAAAAAAGTGTTCCACCGCCGCAAGGTGTGCAAGTTCTGCGCCGACAAGGTGCAGTCCATCGACTACAAGGATGTCAAGACGCTGCGCGGATTTGTCACTGAGCGCGGCAAGATCGTGCCCAAGCGGATTTACGGCACCTGCGCCCGCCATCAGCGGCAGCTGACCGAAGCGGTCAAGCGCGCCCGGCATCTGGCGCTGCTGCCGTATTCCGGCGTTGTCCAGTACTGAGGCCATATGCAGGGTGGACGGCGGGCGGCGTTTTCCGCAGAGTTTCTGCTGATCACTCTGTTTTTTCTGCTACCCGCCGCAGTTCCGCCGCTTTTCGCTTGGCTGAACTGCCTGCTGGCCGCGCCGGTTTTTGTCCTTCTGCAAGTGTCGGAGGACGAAAAGAGAACAGCGGGACGGATGCGGAACGGCCTGCTGGCCGCCGCCGCTGCTGCCCTGCTGCTGGGACAACCGGTGCTGTTCCTTTTCTCCGCGACCATGCTGCCTTTAGGTTGGATCCTGCACCGCAGCGCACAGCGCGGCGCATCTCCGGCAGCAGCCGGCGGCGCAGGGCTTGCCGTTCTCGGTTTGAGCTGGTTGGCCTTCTGGCTGCTGCTGGGTCTGGCCGCAGGCGAGAACCCCTACAGCAGCCTGCTGCATCAGTTAGACAGCTCTCTTGCCCGGCTGGCAGAGGCGTATCGCGCCAGCTCGGAGATCCCGGAGGAGCTGCTGCGTGACATGGAGCTGATCACCGCCGAGCTGCGCAATGTGCTGCTGCCGAAGATTTTGCCCGGCCTGTTGGCTGGAACAGCGGTCTTCACGGTCTGGCTGAACATGGTCGCGGGCAGCGGAATCCTGCGCCGCCTGCGGGCGGAACGGGCTGTCTGGCATCCCTACAGAAACTGGCGGCTGCCGGACGCTCTGGTCTGGCTGCTGATTGCCGCCGCTGGCCTCGCGCTGCTGGGCGGCGGCGGTGCTTTGGCTCAAGCCGGGTACACGCTGGGCATTGCGGCGGGGCTGCTGTATTTTTTTCAAGGCGCGGCGGTGTTCGCCAGCCTGCTGCACCGCTGGAGCGTTCCGACGTTCTGGCGGGCGGTCTTGTATTTTTTTGTCGCGGTTCAAGGATACGGAGTGCTGCTGCTGACAGCGGCAGGCGTGGCCGACACTTGGGCCGACTTCCGCAGGCTGGCTCAGGAGGGGCGGCCCGACGACGGCGCTTCCTGAGCGGCAAACGGCGCAGCCGCACGGCGGCCAGCCATCACCGATGAGGATAGAAATCATGGAAATCATATTGAGAAAAACCATCGACACCTTGGGCCGCGAAGGCGAGGTTGTCAACGTCAAGCCCGGCTACGCCCGCAATTATTTGCTGCCGCAGAATCTGGCCGTAGCGGTGAATGCGGCCAGTCTGGCCCGGTTGCAGAAAGAGCAGGCGGCCATCGTCAAACGGCTGGCTGAGGAGAAGAAAAACGCTGAGGCCTTGGCTGCCAAGCTGGAAAATCTGACGGTCTCTCTGGCGCGTAAAACCGGTGCCGAGGGCCGTCTTTTCGGCTCCGTCACCAGCGGCGACATCGCCGATCAGCTGGCGCAGCTCGGCATCACTGTGGAGCGCAAGGCCATCATGCTCAAGGATCCGATCAAAAGCGTCAGCGAGACCAGAGTTGCGGTGAAAGTCGGCTATCAGATGACCTCAGAGATCACGGTGCGCGTGGCATCGGAGACCGCTGCGGCAACAGCAGCCTAAATTTTTTCAGCTTTTTTTGCGTGCAGGCTGCGGGGGCGCACCCCCCCGCAGCCTTTCTTTCCTTGCTCTGCCTCTTCTGCGGGCAGGCGGCAGTTCACAAACACCGCTTTTCAGTGATGTCTCCGCTGCCTGACCATCCAGCCGTCCCTTCTGTCCCCATTCAGCAGCCCGCAGGCCGGGTGCCGCCGCAAAATATCGAAGCCGAGCAGTCGCTGCTGGGCACGATCCTCCTTCAGGACAGAGCACTGCTCAAAGTAGTCGAGTTGCTCCAGCCGGAAGATTTTTATTTGGACCGGCACAAGGTGATTTTTGACGCGGCGGTGACGCTATTCGAGCAGCAGGCACCGCACGATCAGGTTTCTGTCACCGACTGGCTCCGCGACCACAACCGGCTGGAAAAAGCGGGCGGCTTGGTTTATCTGGCCCAACTCACCGAGGTGATTCCCTTCACCGGAATGCTTGTCCACCATGCGGGCATCATCCGACAGAAGGCCATTCTGCGCAGGCTGATTCACACCAGCTCCGAGCTTGCCGCCCGCTGCTACGACGCGCAGGGCGATATAGACGCGCTGGTTGACCGCGCCGAGCAGGCGATTTTCGAGGTCGCTCAGTCACGCAAGAAGCAAGGATTCGAGCCGATGAGCCGAATCGTGCCCAAAGCCTTTGACCGGGTGACGCGGCTTTCCGAGCGCAAGGAGCATATCACCGGCGTGGCCACAGGCTACGCGGAGCTGGATCGGATGACCGCCGGCTTGCAGCCCTCTGACCTGATCATTTTGGCGGCGCGGCCCTCGATGGGCAAAGCCCAGCCGCTGGATGCCAACGTGCTGACCGCCGAAGGCTTCAAGCGGATGGACGAACTTCGCCTTGGCGAGCAGCTGGCATCCATTGACGGCAAGCCGTCAGAGGTGATCGGCATCTATCCGCAGGGCAGGCGGCAGGTGTACCGGCTCACCTTTGCCGATGGCCGTTCTGCTGAATGCTGCGCCGAGCATCTTTGGCGGATTCATTATAGAAAATGGCCTGCCCCCCGTGTTGTCAGCACAGCCAAGCTGCTGGATATGCTGGAGCGCAAGCGGTATCAGAACCGCATATGGGTTGACACGTTCAGCGGCGAGTTTGGCATAGCGGCGGCACCTTGGGGAACTGAAAAAAATTTTATTTTCCCTGCCTACATGAACTCCCCGCGCACCGACCGCCGCCGACTGCTTGCCGATCTGCTCGGCCAAAGAAAATCTGGCGCAATCCGCTTTCGCACAGTCAGCAGGCGGCTGGCAGAAAACTTGGTCGATCTTGTCCGCTCTCTCGGTGGTTCAGCCAGATTCTCAGCAGCCATGCCCAATCGTGGGAGTCATGCTGGACAGACGGTTTATTTCTGCAAGCTGCGCGTCCCTGTGGCAGCCGCGAAGAACCGAAACAAGCGCATCCGGCGGCTGAATCTTCACAGCATTGTCCCGTCGCGGATGACGGAAACGCAGTGCATCGCGGTCAGCCATCCGTCACAGCTCTATGTCACCGACGACTATGTGGTCACGCACAACACCGCTCTGGCCATGAACATCGTCCAGACAGCGGCACTCAACAAAGTGCCGACCGCCGTGTTCAGCTTGGAAATGTCGTCAGAGCAGTTGGCCCTGCGAATGCTCTGTTCGATCGGCAAGGTGGATGCCCAGCGCGTCCGCACCGGCCATCTTTTTAAAGAGGACTGGCCCAAGCTGACCAGAGCCACTGGAATGCTCACCGAATCGCCGATTTTTATCGACGACACCGCAGGCATCAGCGTGCTGGAGATGCGGGCCAAAGCCCGGCGACTGAAATCAGAGCACGGCCTCGGCTTGGTTGTGGTGGATTACCTCCAGCTCATGCAGGGCCGCTCCGGCTCTGAAAACCGCAATCAGGAAATCAGCGAAATTTCGCGCTCGCTCAAGGCGATGGCCAAGGAACTCGACGTGCCGGTGGTGGCCCTCTCTCAGCTCAACCGCAGCTTGGAAAGTCGCACCGACAAACGGCCCATGATGTCGGATTTGCGGGAAAGCGGCGCAATTGAGCAGGACGCTGATGTTATTATGTTTATTTATCGAGACGAGGTCTATAACAAGTCGCCGGAGAACCCGAACAAGGGCATTGCTGAACTGATCATCGGCAAGCAGCGCAACGGCCCGACCGGAACGGTCAGACTGACCTTCATGGGCGAATACACCTCGTTTGAGAGTTACAGCGAGCTGAAGCCGCCCAACGAGGCTTCCTTCGGCTGAAAAACAGCCTGAAAGACGGAGGCAGAAGCGTCTGCCGCGCATTTTTTGCTGTGCAGAAAAAACGCCGCGTTGTATGCTGCTCCGGGCAGCACAATTTTTTATTTCCGGCAGGACAAGTGATCATGGACACCAGCAGACAGGAACCTCTTAAATACGATTTCAAGAGCATTGAAGCCAAATGGCAGCAGCGGTGGCTGACGGAAAAACCGTGCAAGGTCAGCGCGGACCCGCAGCGGCCTAAATATTACGTTTTAGAGATGTTCCCGTATCCGTCCGGGCGCATCCATATAGGCCATGCCCGTAATTACTCCATCGGCGACGTGGTGGCCCGCTACAAGCGGATGCGCGGCTTCAACGTCCTCCATCCGATGGGCTGGGACGCGTTCGGCCTGCCCGCCGAGAATGCCGCTATCAAGTCCGGCGTGCATCCGGCACAGTGGACGTACAGCAATATTGACTACATGCGCGGCCAGCTCAAGGCGATGGGCCTCAGCTACGACTGGGATCGGGAAATCGCCACCTGCCGCCCGGAATACTACCGCTGGGAGCAGCGCGTCTTTCTCCAGCTTTTGGAAAAAGGGCTGGTGTACCGCAAGAAGACCACGCTCAACTGGTGCGAGGACTGCGCCACAGTGCTGGCCCGCGAGCAAGTGATTGACGGCTGCTGCTGGCGCTGCGACAAGCAGGTGGTGCCAAAAATCATGCACGGCTGGTTCCTCAAGATTACTGATTATGCTGAAGAACTGCTGGCTGATTTGGACAAGCTGAACGGCTGGCCAGAAAAAGTCGTGACCATGCAGCGCAACTGGATCGGCAAAAGCCAAGGTTTGGCCTGCGATTTCCAAGTTGAAAACAGCGCGGAAAAAATCACCATTTTCACCACCCGCCCGGACACGATTTTTGGCGTGACCTTCATGTCCTTAGCCCCAGAGCATCCGCTGATTGATTCGCTGATTGCGGGCACAGAGCAGGAGACAGCGGTGCGCGGCTTCATCGAGCAAACCCTGCTGGAAAAGCAGCGAATGGCTTTGGATCAGGAGCCGGAAAAGCATGGCATTTTCACCGGCAAATACTGCCTCAACCCGTTCAACGGCGAGCGGGTGCCGATTTATGTCGCCAACTTTGTCCTGATGGAATACGGCACCGGCGCGGTCATGGCCGTGCCTGCCCACGATCAGCGCGATTTCGAGTTTGCCCGCAAATACGGCCTGCCCGTTCGTCCGGTGGTGCAGCCGGAAGAGCGGCTGGCGGCGGAAAGCATGGAGGAGGCGTGGGAGGGCGACGGCGCGCTTGACGATTCCGGCTCCTTCAACGGCCTGCGCTCGGCTGAGGCTAAGCAGGCGGTCATCGCCCATGCGGAAAAAATGGGCTTCGGCAGGCGGCACATCACGTGGCGGCTGCGCGACTGGGGCATTTCCCGCCAGCGCTACTGGGGCGCGCCGATTCCGGTCATTCATTGCGAAAGCTGCGGCGCAGTGCCGGTGCCGGAGGAGCAGCTGCCAGTGGTTTTGCCCGGCACCACGACGCCTTACGGCAGCCATGCCCCGTTGCATCATCAGGAGGCGTTTTACACCACGACCTGCCCGAAATGCGGCCAACCCGCCAAACGCGAGACCGACACCATGGACACCTTCATGGAGTCCTCGTGGTATTTCGCCCGCTACACCAGCGCACGCAAAGACGACGGCATCTTGGATCAGGACGCGGCAAAATACTGGCTGCCGGTGGATCAGTACATCGGCGGCGTGGAGCACGCGATTCTCCATCTGCTCTACTCGCGCTTTTTCACCAAGGCCCTGCGCGACCTCGGCTATCTGGACATTGACGAGCCGTTCACCAATCTGCTCACTCAGGGCATGGTGATCAAAGACGGGGCGAAAATGTCGAAATCCAAGGGCAACGTGGTTGACCCGGACGATTTGATTCAGCAGTACGGCGCGGACACGGTGCGGCTTTTCGCCCTCTTCGCTGCACCGCCGGAGCGCGATCTGGAATGGAATCCCCAAGGCGTGGAAGGCTGCTTCCGCTTCCTCAACCGAGTGTTCCGCCTGATTCATCTGAATTTGGACTGCTTCAGCGCGGACAATGCGGGCGCGGTTGACCTCAGCGGCCTTTCTCTCGTTGACCGCCAGCTCCACCGCAAGACACATCAGACCATCCGCCGGGTGACGGACAGCATTGAAAAGGATTTCCATTTCAACACTGCCATTTCCGCCGTGATGGAGTTGGTCAACCAGATCAGCGCAGCGGCGGGCGAGGAGGCTGCCCAGCCCGTCGGTCGCCCTGTGCTGCAGGAAGCCTTTGAGACTGTGCTGCATTTGCTTGTCCCGATGGTGCCGCATTTCTGCGAGGAAATGTGGCAGCTCACCGGCCACCGTCAAACCTTGCAGGAGCGGGGCTGGCCGGATTTTGACATAGCTGCGGCGGCGGAAGACGAGCTGACCATTGTCGTGCAGATCAATGGCAAGCTCCGCGCCCGCCTCACTGTCCCTGCCGGCACCGGCGAGGAGGAGCAGAAGGCTCTTGCTCTCGCCGACGAGCGGGTGAGCGGCTTCATCGCTGCTGGCAAGGCGTTAAAAAAAATCGTTGTGGTCAAGGACAAACTTGTTAATATTGTTGTCCAGTAACCTGCAAGTTCTAACCAAGGAGTGTGACCGTGAACCGGATATCCGCTGCCCTGCTGTCTTTCCTCGCCTTTCTGCTGCTGCTCGGCGGCTGTTCGGGCTATTATTTCCCCAATGTCTATGACGGCCCGCAGGTCGCCATCTACATGCCGACGTGGGGCAACCGCACCGACAAGCTCGGCATTGACAGCACAATGTACAACTCGATGTCTGAATGGTTTCTCAAGTCCGACAAAATCAATCTGACAAAAGAGAAAGAAGGCGCGGATCTCATTCTCGCCGGCGAGATCATTTCTATCAGCCTGCCCAGTATCGGCTGGAGCAGCGCGGCACGCACCACTGATGTCAAGGTGCAGATGATCCTGCGCTACGTGCTGAAGGATATGAAGAGCGGGAAAATTATTTGGGAGGTGCCGCAGGAGGTCTGGACCGAGGACTACAACACCTTGGCCCAGCAGGCCAGCTCCGAAGATGAGGCGGTTGAGCACATTCTGAAGGATGTTTCGGAAAAAATTTATCTTGGCACGATCTCAAGAATCCGCAAGATGTCAAGGGGCAGCTCTCTCTGAGCGGCGGGCGGGATACGCAGGGTCTTGACAAAATTCGGCGTAGACGTGAAAATCTTTTCATGCCCTCCGTCTTTTCCGCCTGCGCTGGCGGGAAAGACCGCGCCGGACATTTAGCTGTCACGCCTTTCCGGCAGAGGCCGCAGTCGGCGGAAAAATTGGCAAGGCCATTAAAAACAGCTTCATATCCACGATTATCTGGCGTATAGTCAACATGTGGAGACATGCCGGTCGGACCAGACCTGCCGGACCAACAACGCAAAGTGAATGAGGGTACCAGATGAACTACGGTGTAGTCAGCCAAGAGCAGCTTGAAAAGATTGATGAAATCCTGTCTGAACAGCTCATCAAGATCGGTGTGGACTGTGTCATCATTATTGACATGGCGGGGAACATCATCACGGCGAAGGACAGCGGTGCCACCAAGTATGATGTCTATTCCTTCGCCGCGCTGGCAGCCGGCAACTTTGCCACAGTGGACGCAATGGCCAAGCTGGTCGGTGAACAGGAGTTCTCCCTGCTCTTCCACAAGGGCACGGACTGCAACATCCATTTCTCGAAAATTGACGAGGAGCTGCTCCTGATCACCATGTTCGGGAAGCACATCTCCTTAGGTTTTCTCAGGCTGAACGTTGTGAAGGCACTGGAGCAGATACGCAAGCTCTGGGGGAGCGGCAAGTAGCTTTTTTTGCCTTCAGCCTCACAATATTGACAACAGCATCAATCAACACAGCGGGAGACTGCCTTGAGCTTCATAAATCTGCGCGAAAAAATCGTTCAAGTCAAAATTGTCTACTATGGTCCGGGGCGGGGCGGCAAGACCTCCAACTTGGAGTACATCAACCGGAAGTTCAGCAAGCAGATTCAATCCGAGATGGTCAGCCTCAAGACCCACGGCGACCGGACTCTGTTCTTTGACTTCCTGCCCTTTGACATGGGCAAGATCAAGGGCTACGAGCTGAAAATTCAGCTTTACACTGTGCCCGGCCAAGTGAAATACAACGCCACCCGCAAGCTGGTGCTGAAAGGCGTGGACGGTCTTGTTTTTGTCGCCGACGCGCAGGAGGCGATGCGGGAGAAGAATATCCGCTCCCTCAACCAGCTGCACGAAAACCTCAAAGAGTACAAAGAGTCGATCTTCAAAATTCCCTTGGTCATGCAGTACAACAAGGTTGACCTTCGCGACCAAGGCATCCCCATTCTGCCCACCTCTGTGCTGGAGCAAGATCTGAACAGCAAGCTCAAAGTGCCGTACTTCGAGGCCAGTGCGCTGACCGGCTACAATGTTCCCGAAACCCTGAAAAAGATCATCTCTCTCACCGTTGTGTCGGTGCAGAAGAAGCTTCTGTAAGATGAACGGGATGGGCGGCTGACGCAGCGGCTCTGACCAGTGCGGACACGATTATGGCTCCCTCAATCGACGAATTTCAAGACCTCACGCAGTTTGCGGATGAATCATTCGACACCGACGAAGTCGATCTGTTTGAATTCACTGATGATGAGGACTCGCCCCTGCTTCGTCTCAAGTCGATTGTCCTGTCTTTGGACTGGGACATAACCGAGGACATCCTGAGCGAGCTGAATGAGGAGCTGGCCAGTCTGCGCACCATGTGGAAGGACGACAAGGTGGCGCAGATTTATCTCCAAGGCATGGAGAATGTAGGTAGATACCTTCAGGAGGAGGGTGCCTACGCCCACCCCAACGCCATCAAGCTGCTGCTCACGCTTTACCACAACTACGAAAAAATTATCTCCTCCCCCAATATCAGCGGCGAGACCATCACCACGATGCTCAAGGCTGACATCCGCAAGTTCAAAGTTCTTCAATACCAGATCAGCTCGCTGAAAAACGCCCAAGGCGGCCATGAGCACGCGGAGGAAGAGGCCGCGCCGCCGCCAGAGGCGAAAAAGAAGAAAAAGACCGCTGGATCCCCGCCGCAGGCTGCCGCAGCACCCGCAAAAAAGAAAAAAAAGGAAGTCGCCGAATCGCCCGGCCCGCTGCGGAGCATGGAGGCCACCATTCTGGGGCTGGAATGGGAGGTGACCGACGAGGGGCTGGAAAAATTCAGCTCAGAGGCTGCCGAGCTGCGCAGCCATCTCAGCGGCAACACCGAGGCGCAGGTGCTGATTCAGGGCTTGCAGGCCTTGGGGTCGTACATCCGGGAGCAGAAGAGCAATGCCCATCCTGACTCCTTCACCATTCTGCATTCGTTCTACGACTCTCTGAAAATGCTCCTCGAAAG
Organism: Desulfobulbaceae bacterium; assembly: GCA_011391865.1. Lineage (GTDB taxonomy): Bacteria > Desulfobacterota > Desulfobulbia > Desulfobulbales > Desulfobulbaceae > Electronema. The sequence continues at coordinate 19,605 of JAABPV010000029.1, forward strand.
CCCTGAACTGGGCGTGGAGCAGCGGCGGCAGATTTTGATTGAGCAGATCAGCAGCTTGAACAGTCTGAAGGAGGTCATCGCCCGTTCCGCAGCAGAGGAAGCGGCGGAAGAGGACGAGCTGGAAGACGAGGAGCCGGAGACTGAGGACAAGTTTTTAGCTGAAGAAGATTTTGCCGACGACGATCTCGGTGCGGATGAACCCGCTGCTGCGGGGTTTGCCGACGATGACGACGATCTGGACATTGACGCGCTCTTTGATGACGATGAGAGCAGCGGCAAGCCGCAAAAAAGCAAGGAGCCTCCTGCGCCAGTGCCAGTGGCGGCGAAGCCCAAGGCCGTGCCCGCCGCGCCGCTTCCTCCGGCAAAACCGGCGGAGAGCGACGAGGATGACGATGAGTTTGGCGACGACCTGTTCTCCAGCGGCGTGGGCGGTGTCACGCCGGCCCTTGCGGGCGAGGACGAGGAAGGCGGTTTCAACGAGAGCTTCACGTCTGCCGGAATCGGCGGAGAGCGGGCTGCGGAGCTTGATGAGAAGCTGAATTCGTTCTTTGATTTTAACGACGCGCCGCCGCCTGAGAAAGCGGCTGGCGGACCTCCTATCCCTGATCCGCAGTCTTTGTCCGCCGCTCTTGATGATGCGGAAGAAGAGGACGATGATGATGTGGATGCCTCGTTTTTTGATTTTGATGATGACGAGGCGGAGGTGAAAAAGAAGCTGACCGCCGCCGCGCCGAAGCCGCCTTTGGCAGAAATTATTGAAGAAACCGAAAAAAATGCTCCTGAAGAAGAGGAGGATGTAGATGCCTCATTCTTCGATTTTGATGATGAGGAAAGCGGGGCTGACACTATGGCGGCACCTGAAGCCTTGAGCTTTGCAAATGAAAAGGCCCCTGCGCCGAAAAAAGAGCCAAGTCTTGCCGCTGCGGCTCCTGACAATTTTGATGACTTCTTTAGCTTTGACGACGACGAGAGCGGGAAAAAGAAGCCCGCCCCTGCGGTCGCGGCTGAGCCGGAGCTGGAGGATGAGGACGGCGGCCTGAGCCTTGACGCGGGCCTTTTCGGCGGCGATGAGGACGAAGAGGCGGCGGCACCTGCTCCCGCCTTGGCCGACGAGGACGAGGAGCTGTCCGCTGCCGAAGATGATTCGGACAGCGGCTTCGGCGACTTGGACAGCTTCTTCAGCTTTGACGACGACGAGAGCGGAGAGAAGAAGCCCGCCGCTGCGGCGGCTGAGCCGGAGCTGGAGGATGAGGACAACGGCCTGAGCCTTGACGCGGGCCTCTTCGGCGAGGACGACGAGGCGGCTGCGCCAGCTCCGGCCTTGGCCGACGAGGACGAGGAGCCGTCCGCCGCTGCCGAAGATGATTCGGACGGCGGCTTCGGCGGTGGCGACCTGGATAGCTTCTTCAGCTTTGACGACGAGAGCGGAGAGAAGAAGCCCGCCCCTGCGGCGGCTGAGCCGGAGCTGGAGGATGAGGACAGCGGCCTGAGCCTTGACGCGGGCCTTTTCGGCGGCGATGAGGATGAAGAGGCGGCGGTGGTGCCAGCTCCCGCCTTGGCCGACGAGGACGAAGAGCCGTCCGCCGCTGCTGAAGATGATTCGGACGGCGGCTTCGGCGACGGCGGTTTGGACAGCTTCTTCAGCTTTGACGACGACGAGGCGGGTGAGGAGAAGAAGCCCGCCGCAGCGGCGGCTGAGCCGGAGCTGGACGATGAGGACAGCGGCCTGAGTCTTGACGCGGGCCTCTTCGGCGAGGACGAAGAGGCGGCGGCACCTGCTCCTGCCTTGGCCGACGAGGACGAGGATCCGTCCGCCGCTGCCGAAGATGATTCAGACGGCGGCTTCGGCGGCGGCGACTTGGACAGCTTCTTCAGCTTTGACGACGAGAGCGGAGAGAAGAAGCACGCCCCTGCGATTGCGGTTGAGCCGGAGGATAAGGACAGCAGCCTGAGCCTTGACGCGGGCCTCTTCGGCGGCGATAAGGACGAAGCGGCCGAAGAGCCTGTTCCAGCCTTGGCCGACGAAGAGGATGAGGAGCCGTCCGCTGCCGCTTCGGATGATTTGGATGACGGTTTCGGGGACGACGGCTTGGACAGCTTCTTCAGCTTTGACGACGAGAGCGGAGAGAAGAAGCCCGCCCCTGCGGTCGCGGTTGAGCTGGAGGACGAGGACAGCGGCCTGAGCCTTGACGCGGGCCTTTTCGGCGGCGATGAGGATGAAGAGGCGGCGGTGCCTGCTCCGGCCTTGGCTGACGAGGCGGAAGAGAAAGCTGAGGTCGAGACAGGAGAAATTGATGTCGAGCGGGCAGAGGAAATCCGGTCAAAACTTGATTCGTTTTTCAATTTCGACGACGAGACAGCGGAGCCGGACAGCAGCGTCGCAGCCGAAGAGGAGCCGCATGAGCTTGAGGATGAATTCATAACCTCCATCGATGATGACAGCGAATCCTCTGCGGCTGAGGAGGATGCGTTCTTTTCCTTCCAAGCGGATGCGGGAGCAGAAAATGATGAGGACGCAGCGGCTGCCGACATGACGGAAGAGCCTGCGGCAGGCGGGGAGGCTGATTCCGCCGAAGAGGATGCGTTCTTCGCCTTTGACGGCGGCGCGGATGACGACGCAGCGGCATCTTTCGCCAGCGTCGGCGGCGAAAAAGATGCAGCGGATGACGGTCAGGACGAGCTGTTCAGCATGGCAGGCGATGAGGAAGAAGCTCCTACGGCGGCAGAGGCTGAACGTGGCGACGAGGGAGAATCCTTCTTCGCTTTCAGCGGCGGTGATGGACTGGAGAAAAGCACCGACGCAGATGAGGAAGAGCTTGCTTCCGCTTCATCCGAAGCGGTTGAAGATGATAATTTCTTTGCCTTCAATGCTGACGAAGATCGGAACGATGAGCCGGTCGTCGGGGAGCCAGCGGAGGAAGAAGAGGCGGTCGTGGCCAGCCTGTCCGGCGACGCGGATGATGAGTTCGTCCTTGGCAAGGAATATGAAACAGACGACAGTCAAGCGGCGGATAGGGCAGAAGCTCTGTTTGCGCAGGACGATCTGCCTGATCCGTTCTTCAGCATGACGGACGAGGCTGAAGAGGAGCCTGCTGATCGTGACGTGCCGGAAAAAACTGCCGGAACTGAAGTGTTCGCCTCCCTCGCCTCGCTGGCCGCCTCGCTGACTGCGGCCCCTTCGGCGCAGGCCCTGCGGCAGGTCTCGGAACTGGCCGCTGCCGCCCGCCAAGAAGGCACGGTGCAGCCGCAGCAGTCGATCCTGCTGGACCTGCTGGAATCTTCAACAGCGATGCTTGCCAAGGCACCGCAGCAAAGCGGGAATGCCAGCGTGATTGTGCAGGAGCTGGCTTCCGGCTTGGCCAAAGCGAACGATCCTGCCGTTCTGGCGGCAACGGTCAGCCGTTACACCGCTTGGCAGCGGCAGTTCTTTGATCAGCTACTCAATGGAAAAAACGCGCCTGCGGCAAAGCAGGAGGCGGAGAGTCAGCCGGAATTCATCGCCAAGATCCGGCAGGAGCTGCATGATGAATTCCGCCAGCTCCGGCAGGAGCTGCTGGAGGAATTCGGCAGAAAAGCCTGACAGAGGTGCCGGGCAGGCACTGCGCCTGCCCCAGTTTTTAGCTGTGCGCTATCACGCCGCTTGCCAGACCATCATGCCCATCTCCATCTCGGTCTGATGGCGGACTTTGCCGTCTTCAGCAATGAAGCGGGCGACAGCGGCCCGGATCAGGTCTGGCTGCGGCTCCGTGTCGCTCTGGGATTCAATGAAGCCTTCGACATGCTCGAACGCCTCCTCGACCGTGCCTTCCCAGTCCCAAGTCCGCCGCACAGTTTCGATCTCAACGTGGATGCTCATTCCGGCCAGCGCGGCCTGCACCGCCTTTGCGCCTGGCGGCGGGCCAAAATTCAGCCCATGCGCTTGGAACGCCGCTTCCATGAGCGAATTGCGCCGCAGCTCGCCCCAGCCGGAATAAACGCACCAGCGGCGGGAGCAGCGGTTCATGCGGGCGACATCCTCCGCGCTGCGCACTGCCGGAGTCATCGCGGCCCAGACAATGTCAAACGCCTTTTCCAGACCATGCTTGGCCACCGCCTCATCCGACCACGGCCCCTGCGCGGTGGTGACGTTCTCCAGCCCGTGCTGCTGCCGTTCGGCCTCCAGTCGCCGCAGCATTCCTTCCGACAGGTCAAGGCCGACCACGCGGGCCGCCCGCTTGGCCAAAGGCAGGGTGTAGATGCCAGTGCCGCAGCCGATGTCCAAAACCGCCGCGCCGTCGATCCGCACTCCGCGCTGCTCGGCCATGCTGATGACTTTGCCGGTTTTTTCCAAGCTCTCCTCTGAAAAAGGCGCAGGATACCGCTCCGCCATCTTCTCCCAGAATTTTTTCTGCTTCTCTGCTTTGGTCATGTGCTCCTCGTATGCTGTTGAATGGATTGTTGCTAAAGAATTAAATTCTGTAACACGGGCAGGCTGTCTTGTCAATTCGATTCCGCTGCGGGAGGGCTGGCTGTGATCGCCTTTTTGTCCGGTCAAATACTGCATAAAGAGCAGGAGAGCGTTGTTGTCGACGTGCAGGGCGTGGGCTACGAGGTGCATGTTTCATCCCGCACCCTCGGCAGCCTGCCGCCGCCGGGCGGCAAGACCGCGCTGCACATCAGCACCAATGTGCGCGAGGATGCCATCACTCTCTACGGTTTCCCGGACAGCAGCGAGAAGCGGCTTTTCCTGCTCCTGAACACAGTTTCCGGCGTTGGCCCCAAGTTAGCCTTGGCCATCCTTTCCGGCATGGAGCCAGCCGCGTTCTGCGGCGCGGTCAGCCTGAAAGATGTCAAGCGGCTCACCGCGCTGCCCGGTGTTGGCAAGAAGACAGCGGAGCGCCTATGCATGGAGCTGGCCGACAAGATGCAGACTTTCGCCGCGCAGCCGACGACGGCCAAAGCCAGCGCGCCGCCTATCAGCGAAGGCTTTGCCCTGCACGATGCCGCCTCGGCTCTGATGAACCTCGGCTATCCGCAGGAAACCGCTTGGCAGGCCCTGCGCACGGTGCAGCAGGCCGATCCGGTCAAGGCGGCGCAGCTGCGGGTGGATGAGCTGATCCGCGCCGCACTGCGGAGCTTGGCATGATCATATCGCGGAACAAACACGGCGCAGGGGCGGCTGCCACCAGCTTGACTTTTCGCCCATATCAGGTAATATCCAGCACTCTTTTTGAATTGCGCCCAAGGAAAAACACCGGACAACCATGCTGAAAATCAACGAGCACTACCTGAAACTCCAGGCTTCGTATCTCTTTTCCGACATCGCCAAGCGGGTGGCCGCTTTCCAGCAGGCTAACCCGGACAAGCACATCATCCGCCTTGGTATCGGCGACGTGACTAAAGCCTTGCCAGCCGCCTGCATTGCCGCCTTCCACCGCGCCGTGGATGAGCTGGCCGTGGACAGCAGCTTCCGGGGCTACGGCCCTGAGCAGGGCTACGCCTTCTTGCGCGAGGCCATAGCCAAGCACGATTTTCAAGCTCGTGGCGCGGAGATCAGCGCGGACGAGATATTCATCTCCGATGGGGCGAAATGCGATACCGGCAACATCCAAGAGCTGTTCAGCGCAGATGCACGGGTGGCGATTCCCGATCCAGTGTATCCGGTGTATCTCGACACGAACGTCATGGCTGGGCGCACGGGTGCGTTTGCCGATGGCCGTTATCAAGGGCTGGTGTATCTTGATTCCACAGCGGAGAACAACTATGTGCCTAAGCTGCCCAACGAGCCAGTCGATCTGATCTATCTCTGCTTTCCCAACAATCCCACGGGTTCAACCATCAGCACGGCGGAGCTGAAAACGTGGGTGGACTATGCCAAGGCGAACAAGGCGCTCATTCTCTTTGATGCCGCCTACGAGTCCTTTATCCGCGATGAATCACTGCCGCATTCGATCTTTGAGATTGAAGGAGCGCGAGAAGTAGCGATTGAGTTTCGTTCGTACTCAAAGAGCGCAGGCTTTACCGGCACCCGCTGCGCCTACACCGTCATTCCCAAGGAATGTGCCGCATACGACAGCGCAGGCAATAAGCAGCTGATTCATCCGCTCTGGAACCGCCGCCACTGCACCAAGTTCAACGGCGTGTCCTATCCCGTGCAACGGGCCGCCGAGGCGGTCTATTCGGACGAAGGCAAGGCGCAGTGCAAGGCACTGATCAACGGCTATTTGGAGAATGCCGACCTGATCGCGGCGGCGGTCAAGGAGCTGGGCTTTGAGTACATCGGCGCGGCCAACGCGCCATACGTCTGGATTCGCTGCGGGCAGGACTCGTGGGAATTCTTTGATCTGCTGCTGAACAAGGCGGGCGTGGTCTGCACGCCGGGCGCGGGCTTCGGCAGATGCGGGCAGGGCTACATCCGCCTTTCCGCCTTCAACTCCCGCGAAAATGTGGTGCGGGCCTTAGAGCGGATCAAAGCGGCGTTGGCATGAACTCAAGCAAACTGATCAACCTCGTTTTGTCTTGAGCCAAGACAGTTCTGCGGCCTGCTGACAACCTTGCGCGGCTCGGCAGCAAAAGGTTGCTGCCGAGCCGCAACCTTCTTGAGCTGGGCAGAACTTAGTTGTTGTTCGGCAACAGAAGGTTGTTGCTGAACAACAGCGTCTTGCTGGCGGGCAGCAGACAGATGTTGCCAAGCTGAAACCTTCTGCTGTCAAGCAACAACCCTCTTCTGTCGAGCAAGAACAATGTGTTGACGGACAGCAGAAGGTTGCTGCCAAGCAGGAACCTTCTGCTGTTTCGGACGCAGCGTCGTTTGTTGCGGGTCAGACCGTCTTTTGTCGGTCCAAACTGTTGATCTCTTCCGGCAGCGGCTTGTATTCCCGGAAATAGATTTCGGTCAGCGTGAGGAAGGCGGTGACGATCAGCGGGCCGTAGATGATGCCCAGCACGCCAAAGACTGCCATGCCGCCGAGGATGGCCAGCAGCACCAGCAGGATGTGCATCTTGACCTGACTGCCGACAAACTTGGTCTTGAAGAGGTATTCCACCAGCAAGGCGACGGTCGCATAAAACATGAAGATGATCGCCGCGTTGCCCGGAGTGCCGTTTATCAGCATCAGCACCGAGGCAGGCACCAGCACGATGCCAATGCCGACGATGGGCAGGAAGGCGAGGATGCCCATCACCCCGCCCCAGAGCACCGGCGAGCCGATGTCCAGCATGGCGAAGAGCACGCCGCCCGCAACGCCCTGAATCGCGCCGCTGATGCCGTTGCCGATCAGGATCACCCCGGCGATTTCCTGAAATTTATTGAGCAGCAGCGTGTTCTGTTCATCAGTGAGCGGCGAGAGCCGGATGAGGAAACGGAGCAGCGCGTCCATCTCCATCAGCAGGAAGTAAATGATCAGGATGAGGAAGGCGAACTGGGCCACGAAGCTCATGATGTTGGCCGCCCATGCCGATGCCTTGCCATAGATGAACAGCCCGGCGTTCTTGCTCAGATCGGCCAGCAGGTTGGTTAGGTCTGCGGGCTGGAAGTTGATGCCCATATCCAGCAGCATCTTCTGCGCTTCCGCAATCCATTTGCTGTTCTGAATGGCCTGCTGTATCTTCAGGAGCAGGTTGCTGTCGCGGCCTAATTGATATATACTCAAGGCCTCTGAGGACAGGGCGGTGATGCAGAAGGTCAGCGGCACAAAGATGATCAAGGCGACTAAGGCGCAGGTCAGGCTGGAGGCCATCCACGGCGAGACCCAGCGGCGTAGCCAGCTGTAGACCGGGCGGAAGATGCCAGAGAGCAGGAAGGCGAGGATCAGCAGCTGCCAGAACGGCGAGAGCACCAAACCCAGCAGCAGAATGGATATGAGGAAGGCTGCGGCGAAATATTTAGATTGCCTGCTTTCAGGATGCGAGTTGTGTTCGGTCGGCATGACGGCTGTCTCAGAGGGGATTGAAGCTGGGCTGCTGCATCAGGATTCTGCCAGATTTGCGCCGCGCAGGCAAGCATGAAAACCGCCGCAGTCATCGTCACCCACAACGCCGAGGCCGTGCTGGGCCGCTGCCTTGCCGCCTTGGCCGCGCAGACTGCGCCGCCAGTCGTGGTCGCACTGATTGACTCTGGCTCTGAGGACACTGGTTATTTGCAGGCGTATTGCCATCAGCCTAGCTTCATTGTCCGCTTTGCCGAAAACATCGGCTTCAGCCAAGCCAACAACCTCGGCTGGCAGGCGGTGCGGCAGGAAGCTGAGGCGGTGCTCTTCCTCAACCCGGACGCATTCCCTGCGCCGGAGAGCTTGGAGTTGGCCTGCGCCTATCTTGCAGCCAAACCAGCGGTTGGCTGCGTTGGCGGTCGGCTGCTTGGCTTTGACGCGACCGGCGGCCAGCCCACCGGCACCGGCCTGATCGACTCCACGGGCGTGTTCAGGAAATGGTATGGCCGCTGGTATGACCGCGATCAAGGCCAGCCTGACTGCAGCCAGAACAGTCAGCGCGAAGAAGTCCCGGCAGTCTGCGGGGCCTTTCTGCTTGCCCGGCGGACTGCGCTGGAGCAGACCGCCCTTCCCTACGGCGCAGTCTTTGACCCGGCCTTCTTTCTCTACAAAGAGGACATCGAACTCTGCCTGCGGCTGCGGCGGGCAGGCTGGAAGATTGTCTATCTGCCTGAAGCTGTGGCGCAGCACTGCCGGGGCTGGCAGCAGAACCGCAAGGCCATGCCCGCCTGGCTGCGCCTGACAGCCGCGCGCAACGAGGTGCTGCTCTACCGTAGGCATCCCTCCCCGTACATGCTCTGGGCCGTGCTGAAATATGCGGCTGTCCGCTGGCTGAGGCTGTAAGGGCGGTTCGCGAGCCGCCCCTCCCTGATCCGCACCCCCAAGACAATGACCGTCTCCCTCATCATCCCTACATGGAACGGCGGCAGACGCTTAGACGAGCTGCTGACCGCGCTGGCCCGGCAGACGCTTGCGCCGGACGAGGTTCTGCTCGTTGATTCCGGCTCCACCGACGGCAGCTTGGACATCATCCACCAGCATCAGGCAGCGAATCCCCGCCTCCGTCTGCTGCACATTCCGCAGCAGGATTTCGATCACGGCGGCACTCGCACTTGGGCTGCGCAGCAGACAGCAGGCGAGATCCTCATCTGCATGACCCAGGACGCTATCCCGGCGCTTGACGACGCGCTGGAGCGGCTGATCCGGCCATTTCAAGATGACGCGCTGCTGGCCGCGACCTACGGCAGGCAGCTGCCGCATCTTGACGCGACGCTCTTCAGCGAGCACCTCCGTCTCTTCAATTATCCGGCCCAGTCCCGGCGGCGCCGCCGCGAGGACGGCCCCGTCCTCGGCATCAGGACAGTCTTCATCTCCAACTCCTTCGCCGCGTGGCGCAGAGAGCCGCTGGCCGCGCAGGGCTGGTTCCCGCAGCGGCAGCTCTTCGGCGAGGACAGCTTGGCCTTGGCAAAACTGCTCGCGGGCGGGTATCATGTTCTGTATGTCAGCGAGGCCCTTGTCCGGCACTCGCACAACTACACTCTCTGGCAGGACATGCAGCGTTACTTCGACATCGGTGTCTTTCATGCCGGACAGCAGGAGCTGCTGCTGCGCTTTGGCGGCCCCGGCGGCGCGGGCAGGCAGTATGTGCGCTCCGAGCTGGCCCTGCTGCTGGAGCGGCGGCAGTATCAGCTCCTGCCGGAATGGTTCTGCCGCAACGCGGGCAAGTTCATCGCCTATCAGCTCGGCAGGCGGCAGAATCTCCTCCCGCGCCGCTGGGCGCGCCGCCTGAGCATGAACCCCGGCTGGCAGGGCTGGGCCTGATCCATGTCCCCTGCCCTATCTTGGAACCTGCGCCAGCGCACGTCTTCCATTTACAAGCTGCTGCATATTCTTGACTGCTCCCTCGTCTGCGGCCACCTCGCCCTGCTGGTGCTGCTCTACAAGGTGCCGTGGAGCCGCTACTACACCTGGCTGGAGCTTGTCGTCTTCGCCGCCAGCTTTGTCAGCTTTCACTACTTCCAGCTCTACCGCTCGTGGCGCGGCTGGAAGCTCTACTTGGAGTTCTTCGTCATCCTGAGAGCCTGGGCGGCGGTCATCGGTGCGCTCCTCTTCTACTTCTTCGCCTTCAAGGTCTCAGACGGCTACTCGCGCGCGGTCTTCATTATCTGGTCGCTGACCACGCCGCTGCTGCTCTTCCTCTCGCACTTGGCGGTGCGGCAGGTGATGCGGCATTACCGGGCGCGGGGCAAGAACATCCGCCATGCGGTGATCGTCGGCGCGGGCGAGCTGGGCGTGCGCATGGCCATGCAGACCGAAGCCATTCCCTGGGCAGGCATCGAGGTCGTAGGCTTCTTTGACGACAAGCTAGATCACAAGGGCCACCTTGCCGTGAACAAGCCCCTGCTCGGCAGGATACGCGACCTGCGCGAGTACCTGATGGTCAACGACATTGATTACGTGTACATTGCCCTGCCCATGCGGGCGGAGCGCAAGATCTTCTGGCTGCTGCGCGAATGCCGCGACCTCGGCGCGCATCTCTATCTTGTCCCGGACATCTACACCTTCGGCCTGCACCACGCCGAGATTCAGTCCATCGGTGACACGCTTGTCCTCAGCTTCAACCCTGACCACAGCTGGAAGCGGGCCTTCGACATCGTCTTCTCCGTCGCCATCCTCCTGCTGACCGCGCCGCTGATGCTCCTGATTATGCTGCTGATCAAGCTGGACAGCAGAGGGCCGGTGATCTACCGGCACAGGAGGATCACCGCCATGGGCCGGGAATTCGGCTGCCTCAAGTTCCGCACGATGGTGGTGGACGCGGAGCGGAAGCTGCACGAGCTGCTGGCCGCTGATCCCGCCTTGGCCGAGGAGTGGCGCACCACCTTCAAGCTGAAGAAAGACCCGCGCGTCACCCGCGTGGGCCGCTTCCTCCGCCGCACCAGCCTGGACGAGTTCCCCCAGTTCATCAACGTGCTCAAGGGGGAGATGAGCGTGGTCGGGGCGCGGCCCATTGTCGGCAGGGAGCTGGAGGAATACTACAAGGGCAGCGGCGGGCCAAGCGCAGGCCGCTACGTCTCCATGAAGCCGGGCATCACTGGCCTGTGGCAGGTGAGCAAGCGCAGCGACACCGAGAACTACCAAGAGCGCGTCGAGCTGGACGACTGGTACGTGCTCAACCACTCCCTTGTCGGCGACCTGAAGATCATCCTCAAGACTGTCGGCTGCATGATCAGCGGCAAGGGCGCGTACTAAATCCGGGACGAAAGATTTTTCGCCCCTTGTATTATAAGCCGTCGTGGATTCAAGTTGTAAGTGCAACTTTTGCTGAGTTGAGAAAAGAGTGAGTTATGGTAACATGATGGCTCAATT
>JAABPV010000030.1:0-2563 GCA_011391865.1 Desulfobulbaceae bacterium
GAAAACTTGGCTGTTCGACAGATGAGATTTTTCAGCAACCATGCTTATAGTCAATTTATTGTGCTACGGCTATAACATCCGCCTTCTTCTGCTGCGGCAGGTCGTTTGAGCCGCCTTCAGCCTCAAATTCAAGAACTTCCCCCATTGTCGCCTGCGTTCCTTCGATCTTTGAGGAAAGAACAGCCTCCTGCGTGGTCAGCGGAGCCAAGAGGATGGAAGGGTTCGGGATGGCGGCAAGTGTGCCGTCATATCGGGCAAGGGCGGCATTGGCAGGCCCGATCAGCGGAATAAGACGCAGCCAGTCTATATTTTTTGGCGGGAACTTGCCGTAATGATACTGAACCGGAGAAGTCATTTTCTGCCCTCTTTAGAAGAAGAGATGAGCGAAACAGGGAGCTGTTGTGCCCCATGAGCAAAAAAGTGGGGGCAGGATGGGGGCAGGGGAAATACGAAGGAAAAACAGAATTACTCAAATGTTACGCTAACGCATTGAATTTACTTGGTGCGCCCGGAGGGATTCGAACCCCCGGCCCTCGGATTCGAAGTCCGATGCTCTATCCAGCTGAGCTACGGGCGCAGGAAGGGGAGATGCGAAAACTATACCGCAGCCAGCCGGACTTGCAAAGGCTTTTCTGCGCGGGTTCAAGCTGCGGCGTGTTCCGCCGAAGAAACAAGAGCGGTTAGATGTTGCCGCCGCCGCGCAATTTTCCTTGACGCAGGGTCGCAATTCAGGGTAGAGACAGAGCTGCGTTGCACGGGGGGCACTGCTGGCTGACGCTGAGAGAGGCGGCTGCCTCAGCTGTTGGAACCTGCACGACCGCTGCCGACGCAAGAGCAGCAGAAAGGGTTCTGCCGCGCCTTTTCCCTGTCCGCCGCCCGCGTTTGTCCCAGCACTGCCGCATTGCAAAATATATCATGCAGATAACCCTGAACGGCGAGTCGGTCAGCACCGCAGCTCTTTCCTTGCGCGAGATGATCATCGAGCAGGGCTTCGAGCCGGACACGGTGATTGCCGAAGTCAATTTTGAGCTGATTAAAAGAGAACGCTGGCAGCAGCACCTGCTCCGCGAAGGAGACACGGTTGAGCTGCTCAGTTTTGTGGGAGGAGGTTGAGATGACAGAGACCATGCAGGCGGCGGATGACGCGCTGCTGCTCGGAGGGGTGCGCTTCAGCAGCCGCCTCTTCACCGGCACAGGGAAATTCGCCTCGCGGGACCTGATCGCCCCGATGCTCGCGGCCAGCGGCTCAGAGCTGATCACTGTCGCCCTGCGCCGGGTTGACCCCAAGGCAGGCGCGCAGGACATCCTGCGCTACATCCCTGCCTCAGCGCGGGTGCTGCCCAACACGTCCGGCGCGCGCACCGCTGAGGAGGCGGTTCGCATCGCCCGGATTGCGCGGGAGGCAGGCTGCGGCGAGTTCATCAAGATCGAGGTGATCAGCGACATGAAATACCTGCTGCCGGACAACGCCGAAACCCTGCGGGCCACGGAGATCTTAGCCAAAGAGGGCTTCATTGTCCTGCCCTACATGATGCCGGACATCACCGTGACCAAGCAGTTCCACGACGCAGGCGCAGCAGCGGTGATGCCGCTTGGCTCGCCCATCGGCAGCAACCGGGGTCTGGAGATGAAGGCGATGATCAAGCGGATCATCGAGGCGAGCAGGCTGCCGGTTGTCGTGGACGCAGGCATCGGCAAGCCCTCACAGGCGGCGGAGGCGATGGAACTGGGCGCGGACGCGGTTCTCGTCAACACGGCCATAGCCACCAGCAGCGATCCGGTCATGGCCGGCAAAGCCTTTGCTCTGGCTGTGCAGGCGGGCCGGCTGGCGCGTCTGGCGCAGTTAGCCGGGGAAAAAGAATACGCCGAGGCTTCATCGCCGCTGACCGGCTTTCTGAGGAGCTGAAATGTCCTTTCTCGACACGGTCGCACGGCTTGAGTCCTTTGACTTCGACCGCCATTTCCGCTCGGTTACAGCGGCTGATGTACGCCGCTCCTTAGAGCGTGAGGAGCTGGACTTCCACGACCTGCTCAACCTGCTCGCAGCCCCCCTTGCCCCGGATGTTCTTGAAGGCATGGCCAGACGGGCGCGGCAGCTCACCTTGCAGCACTTCGGCAGGGTGATCAGCCTCTACGCACCGCTGTACATCTCGGATCACTGCGCCAATGCCTGCACCTACTGCGGCTTCCATGCCGGAGTCGACTTCCCCCGCACGAAACTGAGCATCGCTGAGATAGAGCAGGAGGCAGCGGCCATCGCCGCAACAGGCATCCGGCACATTCTCGTCCTCACCGGCGAAGCCCCTGAGAAAACGCCGATGTCCTACTTGCTGGACGCGGTTGCCGCGCTGAAGCCGCACTTCTCCTCCATTGCCTTGGAGATCTTTCCCCTTGACGAGGCTGACTACCGGCGGCTCTGTGAGGCCGGGGCCGACTCGCTCACTGTGTATCAGGAAGTCTACGACCGCGCTGTCTATCAGAAAGTGCACCCGCGAGGCCGCAAGGCAGATTACAACTACCGCCTGCAAACCCCGGAGCGAGGAGCGCAGGCAGGCTTTCGGGC
>JAABPV010000030.1:2662-10964 GCA_011391865.1 Desulfobulbaceae bacterium
ACACCCGCGAGGCCGCAAGGCAGATTACAACTACCGCCTGCAAACCCCGGAGCGAGGAGCGCAGGCAGGCTTTCGGGCAATGAACATCGGCCCGCTGTTCGGCTTGGGCGAGCCGCGCCGTGAAGCCTGCTTGGCAGCCCTGCACGCCCGCTTTCTGGAGCAGCGTTTCCCAGATGTTGAAATCTCCCTTTCTCTGCCCCGGATGACCAAGGCGCAGGGAGCCATTCCGCCGCGCCACACAGTGACGGATATTGATTTTGTTCAGTTCATGCTGGCGTGGCGGCTCTTCATGCCGAGGCTGGGCATCACCATCTCCACCCGCGAGGCACCTGCCTTCCGCGACCGCTTAGTGCATCTTGGCGCGACCCGCTTTTCCTCCGGCTCGAAAACCGGCGTGGGCGGCTACGTGGTCAGAGGCAAGGCGGCGGATGCCTCAGCGCAGTTCACCGTCACTGACGAGCGCAGCGTGGACGAAGTGGCAGCCATGCTCCGCCGCAGCGGCTACCAGCCAGTCTTCAAGGATTGGGAGCGGGCGTAAAAGGAAGAGTCACGCCCCGCGCTCTCGCCGAACTGCAAGCTATCCTCTTTGGGAGCATAGCATTATGCTCCTGCCGAAGTGCCGCTTTAAACCTCTTACATACGCCATCCATTAAGCAATGCGGGGAAAGCGTAAGGGCAATTCATGAATTGCCCTTACGTGCATCGCAGTAGACGTGCTCTCTCCACCTGAGCACACCTGCGTGCTGCCATCGAGCAAGCATGGGCGCTGCTATTGAGCGCGCAGGCGTGCTCATGCCCAGCGCACGTGCTTACTCGACCTGAGCACACATGCTTGCTCAATCTGAGCGCCCATGCTTGCTGGGTAGCAGCAAAATCCTGTTGACAAAACCGCCGCACCGTTTTACTCTGGCAAAAGACCGCAGCATACAGCCTTTTTATCCTTTCCTGTGCAGAGGAGAACATCATGCCCACCGCAACCATTCAATGGCAGCCCCAAGTCAACGCCCTGACCAAGCCCCTGTCGTACAGCATTCAGATTGTGCCGCGCAGCACAGGGGGCTATGACAAGATGGCTGCTGACATCTCGACTGCCCATCCCAACTATAACGCCGAGCTGGTTCGCTCGCTTGCGCCGCTGATCATGGCCTGGATTCAGGACGAGCTGCTCAATGGCCGCGCGGTGAACTTGGAGGAGGCCTTCCGCTTCGCCCTCACATGCAGCGGCAAGCTGGCTGGGCCAAACGACCCGCTGCCTAACGACGAGGACATGCTCAATGTCCGGGTCTTTCCCTCGCGCACCTTTGTCCAAGGCATCCGCCAAGAAGCCCAGCTGGAGCGGCTGCCGATGACCGAGAAGCTGCCCCTGCTCACCTCGGCAGAAGACACCAAGCTCAAGCTGGCCGACGTGCTCAATCCGAACGGCCTGCTGCGTCTGACTGGCAGCAACCTCTTCTTTGATGAGGACGACCCGGACTGCGGCTGCGTCATTGCTGGCACCCAGAGCGGCGAGATCAGACAGAGCACCTTCGGCACCATCTCCAACGCGGAAATCCTGCTCGCGCCGGACCTGCCCGCGCAGGCGCACCCGTGGAACAACGAATACACCGTGAGCCTTACCACCCAGTATACCGAGCACGGCACGCCGCGCACCGGCACCTACCGCCGCAGACTGCGCAGCCCGCTCACTGTCCCAGGCTTGTGGCAGCCCAGCCCGCCGCAGACCGGCATTCTCAGCAGCGGAGCCAGTGCCTTGGTTAGCGTCACGGGCGGGACGGTCTCGGCAGACGAGCGACTGCGCATCCAAGCGATTCTGGACGTGCAGACAGACCGGCTGCTGCTCAGTCTGCTGGATATGAAGGAAGGCGGCGCGGCAGGCGCAGAGGTGCCTTTGGCTACGAACGGGGCATTCACCCTGCAAGGCTTCAGCGGCTCCGCTGTGGGTATCCTGACAATCATCGTGAATGACTACGCCGCATTGAAGGCGCTGGTCAGGAACAGCTACAGCGGCAGACTGGTGGATGTGCTGGATGTGAAGGTGGCGTAGGCGGGGCTGCGGGCGGCTTGCGAGCTGCCCGCAGCTGATGGAACTCAGTAGATATTGTCCTGATGGCGGACAATGTTGCCCTTGATGAGGTAGATTACCTCTTCGGCGATGTTGGTGGTGTGGTCGGCTATCCGCTCCAAGTAGCGTGAGACGCTGAGGCAGGTCAGCTGCTGCCTGATGTTCTCAGGGTGCTGAAGGATGGCCTCCTCAACCTTGCGGTAGACCTCAGCGTGCATTGAGTCCACCGCGTTGTCCGAGGCGCAGACCTCTGTGGCCAGCTCCAAGTCGAGGTTGATCAGCGCGTCTAAGCACTGCTTGAGCATCTTCTGTACTGCTTTGGACATGGCGGGGATGTCGAAGGGGAAGTCTATCGGTGCCTGATCGACTAAGTCGATGGCCCGTTCGGTCGCGTCAACGGCCAGATCGCCGATCCGCTCCAGATCGTTGTTGATCTTGAGCACGGCGATGATCATGCGCAAGTCAACAGCCATGGGCTGATGCAGAGCCAGCACCTTCAGGCACTCCTCCTCCAAGTCAACCTCCATCAGGTCAATGGCTACGTCGCCGTCAATGACCTTCTGAGCCAGCTCGCTGTCCCGGTTGATGACGCTCTTCACCGCCAAGTCGACCTGCTCCTCGACGATTGCGCCGATAGCCAAGAGGCGCTTCTTGATCTTCTGAATCTTCCTATGCAGGATCATGCCGTGTGCTCTCCCTTGCTCGTGGCAGGCATGTTATAGTTTTCGTTCTTCCACAAACCACGCGACCCGCTGCCTGAGCTGCTCCCGGATTTGCCGGATGCGCTCCAGCTGTTCCTCACGGCTGCCGGTCAGCTTGGCCGGGTCGTCGCAGGGCCAGTGCAGCCGTTCGGCCTGGCCCGGAAAGAGCGGGCAGCGTTCGCCAGAGGAATCATCGCAGACCGTGATCACATAGTCAAACGTTTTCCCCTGCCGGAGCAGGTCAAAAACATTGGTCACGGCATTGCCGCTGATGTCAATGCCGATCTCCTGCATGGTCTCGACCGCGAGCGGATTAAGCCGCCCGGCCTCGATGCCCGCGCTGGCCGCCTCAAAGCGTCCGCCGCCTGCCTGCTTGAGAAAGGCTTCGGCCATCTGGCTGCGGGCAGAGTTGTGAATGCAAACAAAGAGGACTGCTTTTCTTTCTGCCATGACATGTCTCCATCAGCCGAAACGGCCTGTGATGTAATCTTCCGTCTGCTTCTGCTTCGGATTGGTGAACAGCTCTCTGGTCAGGCCGTATTCGACGATGTGGCCTTTGTAGAAGAAGGCGGTGAAATCGGAGATGCGGGCCGCCTGCTGCATACTGTGGGTGACAATGGCGATGGTGAAATTGCCCTTGAGCGATTCGGCCAGCTCCTCCACCTTGCGGGTGGCGACCGGATCAATGGCCGAAGTCGGCTCATCCATGAGCAGGATTTCCGGCTCCAAGGCGATGGTGCGGGCGATGCAGAGCCGCTGCTGCTGGCCGCCGGACAGCGCGACACCCGGCTTGTCGAGCTTGTCCTTCACTTCCTCGAAGAGCGCGGCCTTTTTCAGGGCGGACTCCACCCGACCATTCAGCTCGCTCTTGGGCATCTTGAAATGGAGGCGGAGGCCGTAGGCGACGTTCTCAAAGACGCTGAGGGGAAACGGCGTTGGCTTCTGGAAGATCATACCCACGCGGCGGCGCAGCTCGATCAGATCGGTGCCGGGATCAAGCAGGTTCTTGCCGTCCAGCAGCACCTCGCCTTCGGCCCGCTGGTTGCCGTACAGCTCGAAGATTCGGTTATAGATGCGGATGTGCGTGGATTTGCCGCAACCTGACGGCCCTATGATCGCGGTGATCTTGCCCTCGGCGATGTCCAAGTTGTTCTCGAACAGGGCCTGCTGGCCACCGTAATAGAAGTTGAGATTGCGGGCGGAGAGTTTGGCCGGAGCCGCCTCGTCCTCCTTGTCTTCCTCCCGGAAATGATGAAGGAATGCGTCAATCCGCACATTGTCGTCATCGTCCTCTTCCTCCACTTCGGCGGCGCGGCGGCGCAGTAGCCGCTCGGCGGCATCGGTGGCAGCAGTCATTTCTTTTTTTCCTCCACAATAATAAAACGCGCCGTCAGATTGAGCAGCAGCACGGTAATGGCGTAATGCCGGAAATTAAGTCAGCCTCTAATTTCAGCTTGCAGAGGCGCATCCTGCATGGCCTGACGGCGCGGGCTTTCCACAAAGCGGAACCCCAAAGCATGGCAATGCGCCTCAGCCGCTTCGGAGTACGCAAGCAGGTCATTATGGTATTCCTCGGCAAGCCTCAGTGCAGCAGGATTCATGGCAGATCCCCTCCCTCCCGTAACGCTGTTGATCTGCCGCCTGTTCCAAAGTCAGCAATGCAGGGTGGCGATGAACTCATCTGCTGAAACGCCTGCCTGCTTGAGGATGCCCGCCAAGGTGCCGGTCTTCAGTTCCCGATGGTTCGGGACAACACAGCCGAAAGCTCCGCGCCGCAGGATGATATGGCTGCCGCGCTGCCGCACGACTGAAAAGCCCAGCCGCTCAAAGGCCCGGACTGCCTCCGCGCCTGACACCACCGGCAGCTTAGGAGGCATGAGGCGCGACCTCAAACGTGGTCAGGAAAGGACGGGTTGTTATGATTGCAGGGAATTCTTCAAGATACAGCTCGGCAGCCTCGCGCAGATTTGCCAAAGCCTCTTCAACTGTTTCACCCTGCGTTGTCGTGCCTGTCTCAGGATTGAATGCCACATAGCCGCCTTCAGGGGCAGCGGTCAGCACTGCTGAAAGTTCCATACGCTTCTCCTGTTCATCCTTGATATACGCTGTAAGGGCGAAAAATCTTTCGCCCCTGCTATGCAAAAGCTCTACCTCTTCTTCCCACCCACAATCAACCGCGCCGTCAAATTCAGCAGCAGCACGGTGATCATGATCACCAGCGACGCGCCCCACGCCACTTGGTTCCAGTCGTCATAGGGGGACATGGCGTATTGGTAGATGGTGACAGTGAGATTGGCGACCGGCTCGTTGAGCGACTTCATCATATACGGGCTGTTCAGGGCGGTGAAGAGCAGCGGCGCGGTCTCGCCGCTCACTCTGGCCACAGAAAGCAACACGCCGGTGATCAGCCCGGACTTGGCCGCCCGGAAGAGGATGCTCAGAGTCGCCATCCAGCGCGGGTTGCCAATGGCAAGCGCGGCCTCGCGCAGGGCGTTGGGCACCATGCTCAACATGTCCTCAGTGGTGCGGGCTACGACCGGGAACATCAGAATGGCTAAGGACACCCCGCCCGCGAGGCCGGAGAAGTGGCCAAAGGGAAAGACCAAGATCGAATAGACAAAGAGACCGATGATGATCGAGGGGATGCCCATCAGCACGTTGACCGTGAAGCGCACCCACGCGCCAAGGCGGGTGTGCTTGCCGAACTCGGCCAAATAGACCCCGGCCAGCACGCCGGTCGGCACGCCGAGCAGAGTGGCGATGCCGGTCATCAGCACGGTGCCGATGATGGCGTTCATCACGCCGCCGCCTTCCATGCCCGGCGGGGTGGGCAGCTTGGTGAAGAAGTCCCAGCTGATTGCCGCAACGCCGCGTTGGATGACGACAAAGAGTATCCAACCGAGAAAGAAGATGCCGAGCAGGGCCGCGCCCATCGACACCGCTTTGACTGTGAAATCGAGCAGCTTGCGGCTCTTGTCCGAACGAGGAGTCACAGCAGGTCGCCTCCCATTTTGCGTTTCACCCGCTTGAGCCAGAGCTGCGTCACCACTTGCAGGCCAAAGGTCATCAGGAAAAGCACCAAGCCCAGTTCCATCAAGGCACTCATGTACATCGGATCAGAAGCTTCAGCGAATTCATTGGCCAAGCGCGAGGCGATGCTGTTGCCCGCCTCAAAGAGGGAGATGAAGATGTCGCTGCTATTGCCGATGACAAAGGTCACGGCCATGGTCTCGCCAATGGCCCGGCCCAAGCCGAGCAGGCAGGCCCCAATCATGCCCTGAATGCCGTAGCGGATGGTCACGTCCTTGGTCACTTCCCAAGTGGTCGCGCCCATGCCGTAGCCCGCCTCCTTCATCACGTCCGGCACCATGGCAAAGACATCGCGCATCACCGTGCTGATGAAAGGCAGGATCATCAAAGCAAGGATGATGCCGGCGGTCATCATGCCAATGCCCATCTCTGGCCCTTGAAAAAGCGGCAGCCAGCCAAGATATTTCGACAGCAGTGGCTGGATATGATCGGCCATGAAAGGCGCGAAGACGAAAAGGCCCCACATGCCGTAGATGATGCTCGGCACAGCCGCCAGCAGCTCAATCGCGCTGCCGACCACGTAGCTGACTTTGGGCGGTGCTAATTCAACAAGGAAAAGGGCGATGACCATGCTCAGAGGCACAGCCAGCAGCATGGCAATGGCCGTGGACATCAGCGTGCCGTAGATGCTGCTCAGTGCGCCGAATTCGTTGCTGACCGGATCCCAGGCCTTGGAGAAGAGAAAGCTGATGCCGGAATGCCGGATGGAGGGCAATGAATTCCAGAGCAGGGAGGCGAAGATGCCCGCCATGACAATCAGCACCAGCGCGGCGCAGGCGGCGGTGATGCCCCGGAAGATCATGTCCGTGCTTTTGCTGGTCTTCCAACCTTGATGCCGTTCGGTTTGGCTGTGGTGCTCCATGCTCGTCGTTCTCAGAAAACAGATTGCGGGCAGGAAGACCGCCTTCCTGCCCGTGTGCCGCGCTGCGGTTCAGGTCTGCCGGACCATAGCGCTTATGTCCGACGGAGCATAACGTTTAGGTCCGAGAGAGCATAGCACTATGCTCGGAGGGAGCATAACGTTATGCTCTTGGCGACCATAGTGCTTATGTCCGACGGACTATAACGCTTACATCGGTGGGACATAAGCACTTAGGTCGGAGCGACCTAAGCGTTATGATCCGAGCGGCTCACAGCTTTTCTTCCTTCAGACAGAACCAAAGCTCGTCCAGCTTCATTGAGCGCACCCGTTTCGGCAGCCAATGATGCTTCTGCATCAGGTAGTAATGCACAGCCTCAAGGCCGGACACCTGCTCGTACTTCTCGCGCTTGGCCAGCTTGTCGCCGATTTCAGCGATGAACTGCACGTTGATGACGGGCGCTGTGCCCTTGTGCTCCGCCTCAGTCAGCTCGGCCTCGGTATGAACTTTCTTGCTTTTCGTCATTTTGCTGCTGCTCCTTGCTTGTTGCATTGGGCAGGCACGAGGGCCTGCCCCTACCGCAGGGGCGAACCCCTGTGTTCGCCCCAAATCTTCGTTCAATCAGTTCGCAGGCCAAACCGGCTTGCCGCCAGCGGTGATTTCCTTGGCCCAGGTCTCCTGCACCATCTGGATCACGTTCTCCGGCATGGCGACGTAATGCAGCTTCTCGGCGGTCTCCTTGCCGTGCTTGTAGGCCCAGTCAAAGAACTTGAGCATGGCCTGAGCGATGTCCGCCTTGTCCTGCTGCTTGTACACAAGGATGTAGGACACGCCGGTGATCGGCCAGCTTTCCTTGCCCGGCTGATCGGTGAGGAAGAGGCCGAAGCCTTCCTCGGCTTTCCACTCGGCATTGGCCGCAGCGGCCTGGAAGGTGGCGCTGGTCGGCTCTACTTCGCCGCCGTCGCGGTTGCGCAGCTTGACATGGGAGAGCTTGTTCTGCAAGGCGTAAGCGTACTCCACATAGCCGATGGAGCCTTTGACCTTGCGCACATAGGCGGACACGCCTTCGTTGCCCTTGCCGCCCACGCCAACCGGCCATTCCACAGTCTTGCCCGCGCCGACCTTCTCCTTCCACTCCGGCGAAACCTTGGCCAAGTAGTTGGTGAAGATGCTGGTGGTGCCGGAGCCGTCAGCGCGGCGCACCACAGTGATCTTCTGCTCCGGCAGCTTGAGGCCGGGGTTCAGTCCGGCAATGGCCGGATCGTTCCACTTGCTGACTTTTCCAAGGAAAATATCAGCTACCAAGGCGTTCGTCAACAGCATTTTGCCCGGCTCAATGCCTTCGACGTTGATGATCGGCACCACGCCGCCCATGATCATCGGAAACTGGAGCAGGCCGACCTGATTCAGCTCCTCAGTCTTCAGCGGATCGTCAGACGCGCCGAAGTCCACTGTCTTGGCCTTGATCTGGGCGATGCCGCCACCGGAGCCGATGGACTGGTAGTTCAGCTGCACCTTGGTCAGCTCATTGTACTGATGCGCCCACTGGCCATAGACCGGGAAGGGAAAGGACGCGCCTGCGCCGTTGA
>JAABPV010000030.1:11064-27219 GCA_011391865.1 Desulfobulbaceae bacterium
GCTCACGGTCTGGGCTGCTGCCGGGGCGATGTTGAGGGCTGCCATGACGACAGCTGCGGCTGCCGCCATCCAACGAACTGCGTTCAGCTTCATAATGATTTCCTCGTATGCGGTTGGCTGTTGATGTGCCTGAACAGATTCGCAGATGAATATGCCCGGCTGATGTTAGAAAAGTATTAGCAGAGCATAAAAAAATGCGCGGCGGACGGGCTGCGGCACCCTTATTTCTCGCCGATGTAGATGGAGACTATGCCAAGGGAGAGCTTTCTGCGCTCCACATGGCGGAAGCCGCTTTCCCGGAGCATGGCCAGCAGCTCCTCCGGCTCGTAAAAGGCGGCGACTGAGCGGGCCAAGTATTCGTAAGCCTCCCTGTGGCCTGAGCAGAGACCAGCGATGCGCGGCAGCAGGTGATGCAGGTAGCAGTGATACAGCGGCCTGACCAAGCGGTTGCGGGGCCGTGACAGCTCCAGGATCAGCAGCCTGCCGCCGGGCCGCAGCACACGGCGCATCTCGGCCAGCCCTTGGCCGGTGCGGGTCAGATTGCGCACGCCGAAGCCGACTGTGCAGGCGCAGAATGTGTTGTCTGGCGCAGG
Organism: Desulfobulbaceae bacterium; assembly: GCA_011391865.1. GTDB lineage: Bacteria > Desulfobacterota > Desulfobulbia > Desulfobulbales > Desulfobulbaceae > Electronema. The sequence continues at coordinate 11,658 of JAABPV010000030.1, forward strand.
GATGTCCTCGCTGTCGCCGCAGACCGGGAAGATGCGCTGCCGCCGCCCGTCATCAGGCAGCCTGCTCACGCCTGTCCGCAGCATGGCCTCGCAGAAGTCCACGGCCAGCACGGTGCGCTTTTCAGCTTGGCGGGTCAGCTCCAAGGACAGCGGCATGGTGCCTGCGCAGAGATCCAGCACCGGCCCTGCTGGGAAATCCCGCAGTAGGCGCACGGTGCGCCAGCGCCAGCAGCGATCAAGCAGCAGCGAGAGCAGCGAGTTGAGCAGGTCGTAACGCTGGCTGACCGTGCAGAACAACGCCCGCACGTCGTCCTTTTTCTCCTCCGCAGGCGCGGCGGCTGATTCAGACATCTGTTCAGGCGAAGATCTTCAGCGGCAGCGCGGCCTGATCGGCCTCACCGCGCTTGGCCAGCAGAGAGATGAACCGCTCCAGCGCCTGCTGTTTGGCCGGGCCAAGGTCGTATTCAATGGACTGGAAATAACGGCGGCAGGCTGCCTCGCTCATCGGGATGCGCGGCGCGGCCCGATGGCAGATTTCCGGCAGCCGGGCCAGCCCTTGGCGGCGGCAGTCCAGCAGGGTTGCGCGGACCGCCCGCGCCTCTTCCACATGATCACGCAAAAAGTCTTCGCGCACAGCGAAAACGGCGAAGACAAAGGGCAGGCCAGTCTGCTGATGCCAGCATTCACCGAGGTCAAAGCGCAGCGGCCAAGGCCGGGCCGGGTCATCGTTCAGACGCAACGCCTCGTCGCCGATAGCCAGCACAGCGGCAGGCGCGGCGGCATCAAGCGGGCGCGGCGCGAATATCTCTCCCCGCGCGTACTGAGGCCGCACATGCAGGAACTCCTCCAGAATGATCCGCAGCAGACAGGCTGAGGTGTCGGACTGTCCGGTCAGCAGGACCAGCTGGCCGCCGAGCTGCTCAGGCGGTAGGGCTGAAAAGAGGAAGACGCTGCCCACCGGCCCGGTGGCCGAGATGGAGAGATCGGCCATGATCTGGTACTGGCTTGGCCGGGCGGCGTACTCATAGGAAGAGACGCAGCCGATGTCAATCGCGCCTGCGGCCAGCAGGCGGTTCAGCTCCGCAGGCGGAGCCTCAATCACATCCCAGCCGGGCCGCTGCGCCCGCTCCTTCCATATCTCGTAAATCGGCGCGGTGTTGATGTATTGGACCATGCCGATGCGGGCGCTCATGCAGCCTGTCCTCCGCTCATCAGAAACGCAACATGTGCCGGTAGCTACGTCGTGCGCCGTCGTTAAGGACAACCTCAGCCCTCAGCTCGAACACACCCCAGCCGGTGGCTGTGAGCGGATGGCCGGGCCGGAACGCATCTCCCTGCCGCACGCTGGGGCTGAAGGTGTGATGCAGGTGATACGTGACCGAGCGGATGCGGCGCAGATACGACGCAGGCCCGTCAATGCGCGCTGTCCACTCCCACTGCCTGCTATTCAGCGGGCGGGCGGTGTTGGTCAGCGAGAGCGCGTTCAGCGCGTCGGAGGAGCTGGGCGGCAGGGCTTGGCGACTTTGCTCCGGCCCGTCAGGGAGGAACTGCATGACCGGCGGCGGCAGCGGCGGCTCCTGCTGCTGCCAGCGACTGTCCTGCCTGCTGTCGCGGAAGCCTTTCTCCCGCAGGGCGACATACGGCACGAAGATTGAGATCCAGCCCCTGCTGCGGTCCTTGTATTCCAGCAGCCCGGCTTTGACCTCTGCCGTCAACAGGTCCTGCTGTTTTGAGCCAGCCTGCTGGCCGCGCAGCAGCTCGCGCACGGTGCGCACCGTGAACCGTCGTGCCTGAAGCCGCTCCTCCTTGCTGAAATTGCGGTCGGCAGCAGGACGCAGCCCTGCCGCAGCCTGCCGCACCAGCTCGTCGGCCCAGTCATGCAGGGCCATCATGTCCCTGGTGCCGCGCTGGGCGAAAATGGACAGGCCCGGCTCGACAAAACCACGCCGCGCCTCCTGCTCTGTCAGCTCGGCACTGTAGGCGGCCTGCCAGCCACCAGCTTCCACTTCCTGCCTTGCATCTCTGCCGCTGCGCTGGGCCAGCGCGTCCTGCGCCGCCGCACCAAACAGCAGCAGCAGGGCCAGTGCGGCGATCATCAGTTTTGCTTGTTGCATGTCATTCTCCTTTGTTGGACGCGAACGCCTTTTGGGTGAATTCAAGAATGCGGGTCTCGGCACGGGCAAAGGCTTCAGGGCGCGGCGCGGCATCAGGGCTGCTGCGGTACGTCACCCGCTTTTCCCGGTCTCCGTCGCGCACGGCAATGATGTAGGCGTAATGCCGCTCCTGCGCTTTGGCCCCGTACTCCTCCTGCAAGGCATGGAAGCCGCTCTCTTTGATGAAGCGCAGCAGCTCCGCCGTCTCCTCCTCGGAGGCACGGGCTGTCTTTTCCGTCCGCACGGTCTTGGACGGCTCTGCCGCCGCCGGATTGTCGTACTCCGCAAGATCCTCTGCGTCAGCAAGGCGGAAGTCGCTGCTCAGTGTCACCTGCCGCAGCGGCGCGGTGTACACCAGCAGCGGCTCGTCTGAGGCATCAGCCTCGGCAGCGGTTCTGCTGCCTGAGGCTGATGCCGGGGCGGCGGCCAGAACCAGCAGCAGCGGCCACGTGCAAGCAGAAAATTTCATGTTCTCCCTCCGATGGTTGTCAAAACCCTGCGGCCTCAGCGTCCGCAGCCGCCTGTCCGCCGCTGTTTCGCGCTTCGTCAGCCTCAATATAACATACTTAGGAGAACCGTGGAATTTTATTCAGCAAGGGTCGGCAGGATTGGCGGCGGCGGATGCTGAGGCACGGCGGAGCCAAGCGCGCCGGGATGCTCATCCCATTGGCAATGCATCGGGCGATGAATGCCTCGCGGGATTAGTATCCCGAAGCGAATTCATCGGGCGATGAATGCATTGCGGGATACTAATCCCGAACGCTTCGCAACGGGAAACCCGTCTCCTCCGCAAAGCCCTTGACAACCGCGCCGCCCCGAATTACGCTGCCGACAGGCAATCCTTGACAAAGAACAACATCATCCTGTTTCCGGGGAAGTCGAATGGCCATAGCAATGCACGACGCTGTGAAAATTGCCAAAACGCAGGCACAGCAATTATTTGAAGGGCAAGACACGGCTCATCTCATGCTCGAAGAAGTGGACTTTGATGAGGCGAAACAGGCTTGGCTGGTGACGCTGGGGTATGACTCGCATCACGTGGTCAAGATCACCAAAGTGCCTGAAGAAACGGCGGCACCTTTTGGCTCAGAGCCGTTTCAGAGCTTCGGCGGCGAGACCATCGAGGAGAAACGGCCACGAATATACAAAATGTTTCAGATCGACGCATCTGACGGGCGGCTGATTTCCATGAAGATGCGGGATGTATGATAAGCTGCCTGCGCGTTCCAAGAGCAAAGGGATGCTTCTTGACACGAATCTGCTGACCGCCCTGCTTGTCGGTTCCCTTGGCAAAGGAGAGATCGAGCGGTTCAAGAGGACACGCCAGTTCACCACCAAGGATGCTGCTGAACTCCATAAGATTGCAGAGAGCTTTGGCTGGATATGCACCACACCGCATGTGGTTGCCGAGGTGTCGAATCTGCTGGACTGGCTGGACGACAAGAGAAAGAGTGCGGCAAGCAGGTTGCTGGCGGCGTATGTCCATAATGCCAAAGAAGTGCATGTTGCGGCTGCGGAGATCGTCAGAAGCCCGATCTATTGCAAATTAGGCATCACTGACGCAGGTCTCGCCATGCTCGCCAAGACAGAAAACTGCACGGTATTCACGGCTGATTTGCCGCTGTATCATTACGCTGCAAATTTGGGCGTGGAGATTGTCAATTTCAACCATATAAGGAATCAGTGGTTGTGAACGCCGTGTAAAGCTGCAAACCTGTCCCATCCTCCCCGCAAAGCCCTTGACAATTCTGCCGCAGCGCATTATGCTGCCGGAAAGCGGTTTCCTTCCTAATTTGTGCATGATTCCTCAACCATAGGAGACATATCATGGCATCCATCCAATGGCGGCCCGAAGTCAACGCCCTCACTGTTCCGCAGTCCTACAAAATCCGCTGCATCCACCGCGACTCCTTCGGCACGGAGGATCTGGCCGCAGCGATGACAGCGGAGAATCCGAACTACAGCGTGGAGGACAACAAGACCATGCTGGCGAACCTTGTGCGCGTCATCCAGCGCAACCTGATCAGCGGTGTGCAGAGCACGGTTGACGGCGCACTCACCTTCGGCCTCTCCTGCAGCGGCAGATTGGACAGCCCGGATGACCCGCTGCCGCCGATTGAGGACATTCTGCGCGTGGATGTCCATGTGCTGGCTCCGTTCCTCAAGGAAATCCGGCGGCAGGCCCAGCTGGAGCGGCTGCCCATGATCGAGAAGGCCCCGCTGATCAACGCGGCGGAAGACACGGTGCTCGGCCTTGACGACGTGCTGCACAGCGGCGGCGCATTGCGGCTGACCGGCAGCAATCTGCTCTTTGATCCGCAGAGGTCGGACGAGGGCTGCGTGCTTGAAGGAACGCGCTCCGGGCGGGCCGCGCAGACGCGCTTCGCCGGCATTTCCAATGCGGAAGTCACGCTGCTGCCTGAGTTCCCGGCGCAGAACGAGCCGTGGAACAACGAGTACATCCTTTCGGTCAGCACGCGCTACACCGAAAATGGCACCCTGCGCACCGGCATCTACCGCCGCAGGCTGCGCGCACCGCTCACTGCGGCGCAGCTCGGCAGCCCGACTCCGCCGGAGACCGGCATCCTCACCGACAAGGCCGCTTCGCCCTATGTCAAAATCACAGGCGGCAGTTTGAGCGCCGACGAGACCGTGCGCATCCAAGCTGTTCTTGAGCACGACGGCAGCCTCTCTGTCAGCCTGCTCGACATGCGCGAAGGCAGCAGGACAGGCGCGTCGGTCCGTGTTGCCGCCAACGGCGCATACCTGCTGCCGGGCTTCGCTGGTTCCGCCTTGAGCAGCCTGAACATCACGGTCAGCAGATTCGCCGATCTGGTGAAGATGATCAGGAGCGGATATAGTGGACGGGTGGTGGATGTGCTGGTGGTGAAGGTTGCGTAACACACAGAAAGGAGAATTGCTATGGATGTTAAGGAAGCGGTTAAGTTGGCGAAGCAGTATGTCCTTGATCTTTTTGCTGAGGAAAAAATCAACGATCTTGGATTGGAAGAGGTAGAGTTTTATGCGGGCGAATGGCTTATCACGCTTGGCTTCTCCCGTCCGTGGGATGAAAAGCACAACGCTTTTACGGCATTGTCGATGGGGCCAGTTTCTCTTCATCGCTCTTATAAGATTGTACATATTGACGATAAAGCAGGGCAGGTAAAGAGTGTCAAGCACCGCGAGGTACCTTCTTGAAGGGAGTTCTGCTCATAGACACCAACCTGCTGGTGCTGTTTGTTGTCGGCACGGCGGCCAAGGAGTATATTGCCAAGCACAAGAAGCTGACCGAGTTCACGGTGGAAGACTATGACCTGCTGGTCAAGCTCATCGCAAGGGCTTCGGAGGTGCTTGTCACCCCGAACACATTGACCGAGACTTCCAACTTGGCGGCATACATCGGCGAGCCTGCGCGGAGCAAGGTAATGGATGTTCTGCGTAGAGTGAGCACAGGCTCGCAGGAACGGTATGTGCCCAGCAGCGCGGCGGCCCGGCGCAGCGAGTTCATCCGGCTGGGATTAGCTGATGCCGCCCTGCTTGAGGCAACTGCGGCGGAGAAGGCGACGTTGCTGACAGCCGACTTCAACCTGTATCACGCTGCGCTGGCCAAGGGCAGTCAGGCCCTCAACTTCAATCATCTGCGCGACCAGTACATGTAGGCGCTAGCGCGGAACGCAATCATGCAGGGGCGGAAGATTCCTCGCCCTTGTCTTGAATGACATCAACCTGAACAACGGAGAACTGCAATATGGCAAAGCTGACCAACAACGTGGGCGCACCCGTGGCGGACAATCAGAATGTGATGACTGCCGGGCCGCGCGGGCCGATGCTCCTGCAAGACGTGTGGTTCTTGGAGAAGCTCGCTCATTTCGACCGCGAAGTGATCCCGGAGCGGCGGATGCACGCCAAGGGTTCCGGCGCGCATGGGACGTTCACGGTGACGCATGACATCAGCCAATACAGCAAGGCCAATATCTTCGCGCAGGTTGGCAAGCAGACCGAAGTCTTTGTCCGCTTCTCCACGGTTGCGGGCGAGCGCGGCGCGGCGGATGCGGAGCGCGACATCCGGGGTGTGGCGATGAAGTTCTACACCGAGGAGGGCAACTGGGATCTGGTGGGCAACAACACCCCGGTTTTCTTTCTCAAAGACCCGCTCAAGTTCCCTGACCTCAACCATGCAGTGAAACGCGACCCGCGCACCAACCTGCGCAGCGCTCGCAACAACTGGGACTTCTGGACGAACCTGCCAGAGGCGTTGCACCAAGTCACCATCACCATGAGCGAGCGCGGCATTCCCGCGTCCTACCGCACCATGAACGCGTATGGCAGCCACACCTACAGCCTGATCAACGCGGCGGGCGAACGCATTTGGGTGAAGTTCCACTTCAAGACCCAGCAGGGGATCAAGAACCTCACGGACGCGGAGGCGGAAGCAATCATCGGCAAATGCCGCGAAAGCCATCAGCGTGATTTGTATGAAAGCATTGAGCGGGGCGATTTCCCCAGATGGGAGATGAAGATTCAAGTGATGAGCGACGAGCAGGCCAAGAGCTGCCCGTTCAATCCCTTTGACCTAACCAAGGTCTGGCCGCACAAGGATTACCCGCTGCTCGACGTGGGCGTGCTGGAGCTGAACCGCAACCCGGACAACTACTTCGCCGAGGTTGAGCAGGCGGCGTTCAATCCCGCGAACATCGTGCCGGGCATCGGCTTCTCGCCGGACAAGATGCTGCAAGGGCGGCTCTTCTCCTACGGCGACGCGCAGCGCTACCGCTTGGGCGTGAACCACCACCTGATTCCGGTCAACCGCGCCCGCTGCCCCGTGCATTGCTATCACCGCGATGGGGCGATGCGGGTGGACGGCAACTTCGGCAGCACGCTGGGCTATGAGCCGAACAGCTACGGCGAGTGGCAGGAGCAGCGAGAGGCCCGCGAGCCTGCTTTGGCCCTCAGCGGCGCGGCGGATCACTGGAGCCACCGCGAAGATGACGGCGACCACTACACGCAGCCGGGGAACCTCTTCCGCATGATGACCCCGGCGCAGCAGCAGGCCCTTTTCGACAACACCGCACGGGCAATGGGCGACGCGCCGGAAGCCATTAAGCGGCGGCACATTGAGAATTGCGCCAAGGCTGATGCCGCCTATGGGGCAGGCGTGGCCAAGGCGTTGGGGATGTGACGGATGCAGGGACAGGTCAATGGGCCTGTCCCGTTTTTTTCAGACCAACAAAGCGCAAGCAGGGCGCGCTGCCGCGTCCTGCTGACGGAGGCAGCCATGATGCAGCGTTTCATCTCAGTCAGCCGTTACCTCATTATCATTCCCGCTCTTGGCTCCTTCGTGGCCGCCGCCGCTCTGCTGCTCTACGGAGCGGTGGAGATCGCGCATCTTCTCGGTGAAACCGTGGCCGTCGGGGTCAGCAGCAAGGGCGCGAAGGCATTAGCCTTGGCCTTGATTGAAATCGTTGACCTCTTCCTCTTGGGAACGGTCTTCTACATCATTGCTCTTGGGCTGTACGAACTCTTTATTGACGACCGCGTGCCGCTGCCCGCTTGGCTCTCCATACAGAATCTGGATGATCTGAAGAACAAGCTCACCGGAGTGGTTATCCTTGTCATGGCCGTGCTGTTCCTGGGGCAGGTCGTGACTTGGGACGGACAGCGCGACCTGCTCGGCTACGGCGGGGCTGTCGCCCTCGTGATCGCGGCTCTGACGTACTTTCTCAGCCAGCAGGGCAAGAAGTAGCTGTCAGCCCGCCGCAGCCAGCTCCGCCTTGATCCGGGCGGCGATCTCAGCCGCCGCCTGCGCCAGAGGCAGCATGACCGTCTCGCCGCTACGGCGGGCGCGCAACTCCACTGTGCCGTCCTTCTCCACGCCCTTGCCCACCGTCACCCGGTACGGGATGCCGAGCAAGTCCGCGTCCTTGAACTTGGAGCCGGGTCGCTCGTCGCGGTCGTCATACAGCACCTCAACGCCTGCGGCCTCCAGCTCGTTGTGCAGCTGTTCGGCAGCGGCAGTGATGGCCGCGTTCTTCAGGTCAAGGTTGAGGACAATCACTTGGAACGGCGCGAGCGGCAGCGGGAAGATGATGCCGTTCGCGTCGTGGTTCTGCTCAATGGCCGCAGCCACCACCCGGCTCACGCCGATGCCGTAGCAGCCCATGATCATCACCTTTTCCTGGCCGTCCGTGTCTTGGAACACAGCGTTCATAGCTGCGGAATACTTGGTGCCGAGCTTGAAGATGTGGCCGACCTCGATACCCTCGGTCAGCCGCAGCGCACCGCCGCAGAGCGGGCAGCGGTCTTCGGCAGTCACCTGGCGCAGATCACCGGTTAAAGCAGGCGTGAAATCCCGACCCGGATTAACTCCTGTCAGGTGAAAGCCCTTTTCATTCGCCCCCGCAGCGGCGTTGCCCATCAGCATCACCTCCTGATCCGCCACGAACTTGATCGGCAGGCCCACCGGCCCGATGTAGCCCACCGGCAGCTTGGTCTTCTGCCAGACCGTGTCGTCGTCAGCCAGCTCCACGTCAGCGGCATTCAAGAGATTCTTCAGCTTGACCGGCTGCACCTCGCGGTCGCCGCGCACTAACACTGCCACCAGCTCGCCGTCGGCCAGATAGATCATGGTCTTGATCACCTGCTGGGTGTCCAAGCCAAGGAACTCCGCTACCTTTTCCACCTTCTTCAGGCCCGGCGTGGCCACCTTCACACAGTCCTGCATCGCTGCGCTGCTCTCCGGCTTCACGGGTGGCGCGGCCTTAGCCTTTTCCAAGTTGGCGGCATAGTCGCAGCTCTGGCAGATGACCAGCGTATCCTCGCCGGTCTTGGCCAGCACCATGAACTCGTGCGAGAACGAGCCGCCGATGCTGCCTGAATCTGCCTCCACAGCTCGGAACTCCAGCCCGCAACGCCTGAAGATGCGGTTGTAGGCATCGCGCATCTTGCGGTAGCTCGCCTCCGCGCCTTCCTCATTGACATCAAAGGAATAGGCATCCTTCATCACGAACTCGCGCCCACGCATCAGGCCGAAACGCGGTCTGATCTCGTCGCGGAACTTGGTCTGAATCTGGTACAGATTGACCGGCAGCTGACGGTAGGAATGGATTTCGCGCCGCGCCACGTCCGTGACCACTTCCTCGTGCGTCGGCCCTAAGCAGCAGTCGCGCTGATGGCGGTCTTTGAAACGCAGCAGCTCAGGGCCGTACTGCTGCCAGCGGCCTGACTCTTCCCAGAGATCCGCAGGCTGAACCATCGGCATGAGGATCTCCTGCGCCCCAGCCCGATTCATCTCCTCGCGGACTATCTTTTCAACCTTGCGCAGCGCGGCCAGGCCCAGCGGCAGATACGTGTAGAGACCAGAGGTCAACTTGCGGATGAAGCCCGCCCGCAGCAGGAGCTGGTGGCTGATCACCTCAGCTTCAGCAGGCATCTCTTTCGTGGTGGTGATAAGCAGTTGCGAATAGCGCATGATGTGTCCTTCAGCAGTTCTTTTTTTGTTGATGTTCCAGGCAGCTTGCCGTCTTCTCGCGGCATCGGGGATAATACCAGATCAGCGGAAAACCGCATAGAGCCAAAGCAGGACAAGCTGACAATTGTCTGCCAGACAGGAGATGCGTGTAGATACTGTTATCCTCGTCAAGCTCCATGCAGGGCCGGATATCGAACATTTTTCCTGATTTGAGAACACCGACAGCGACATGAACGAGCTTGCGCATCATGGCGCAGATGATGACCATCGGCGGTTTTCCTTTCGCTGCGAGGCGGGCTTTGAACGCCTTGCCCCATTCTGTTCTGCTGACCGCGACCATCGCGGGCATATAGAGGTTTTTTCTGAGGAAAGCATGGCCCATTTTGGATATTCTCGGCTTTCTGCGGACGCTGCTGCCGGACTCATGCTGACGCGGGTCAAGCCCCGCATACGCCGCCGCCTGACGAGGATTGCTGAAGCGTTGTCTCATTTTATCCTGCTTCAGCTATACTGAAAACATATTGTGCCGCCGGAAGTGCTAAGAACAAAACGGCTGGATTCTTTTCCGGTTTACTTCTCCGCACCTGCATGGTAAGCATCACCCATCATGCTTCCTTTGCTCAAATATCTGTCCGACCAGCAGCAAGCCCAGCTTTCCGGCCTGAATAACGGCAGCGCGGCCTTGCGCATCGCCCGTTTGCAGGAGCAGCGCCAGCAGACGGTCTGCTGCATCGTTCCTGCGGACGAGCTGCTGGAGCCATTGGCGCGGGACATCAGCCTGTTCACGGCTGCGCCGGTGCTGCTGTATCCGGCCTTTGAGATTCCGCCTTACGCCCGCTTGGCCCCTGATCCAGCCACAGTGGCGGCTCGCATCGCCGCGCTGCATTTTCTCCATGAGCGCAGCCAGCCCGGCATCGTGCTTGCCTCGGCGGAGGCTGCGCTGCGGCGGGTGCCGCCCGGACAGCTGCTCAACGAGCATTGCGAATTGGTCATGGCAGGGGAGGAGACCGATCGGGAAGAGCTGATCACAGCCTTGCTTGGCAGCGGCTACTGCCGGTGCGAACTGGTGCAGCAGCCCGGTGATCTCGCTGTCCGCGAAGGACTTGTTGACCTCTTCCCGCCGCCGTTCCGGCCCGCACTGGAAGGTAAGTTCCTTCGTCTCGCCTTCAGCGGCGGCACGGTCACGTCCATCCGGGTGGCTGACCCGCTCACGCAGCGGTCTGAGGAGGAGCTGGACGAGGCCATCATCCTGCCTGCGGCGGACATCCTCTTTCCCCGCAAGCCTGCCGCGTTGGCCCAATGGCAGGCGGAATTGGACAGCCGGGCTGCGGCCTTGGGCTTCACCGACAGCAAAGCCTTACAGCAGTTCAAGGAGCAGCACCGCTTTCCCGGCAGCGAGTTTCTTCTGCCCTTAGTTTGCGCCGAGCCGCAGACCTTGTTCGACTGCCTGCCGCCGGGCGCGGTCTGCGTGGTGCAAGACCCGGCTGCGGTGAGCGAGAAGGTCAGCTTGCTCTGGGAGCGGATCGAGCAGAATTACATCGAAGCGGCGGGCGAAGGCTTTGCTCTGCCGCCGAAAAGCCTGTTTCTTAGCCCGGCGGAACTGGAGCGGCGGCTGTCCGAACAGTCTCGCGTTGACCTCCGCCTTCAGACTGAAGCGGCGGCGGGCGGCCACGCGCAGATCAGAGAGGAGATCGAGCTGGAGCGCAAGCAGCGGGGAGTGATCGCCCCGCTCGCCGAACGCCTGAACGCGTGGCTGCGGGCCGGGGAAACAGCGGTGCTCGCCTGCCGCTCCAGCCTGCAAGCCACGCATCTGGAGGAAATGCTGGCAGGCTGCGGCCTGCGCTCCAGCCGGGCGGCCTCGCCGCTGGTGCTGCGCGATTGCCCCAAAGGCGCACTGCTTTTGGTTGAACACCCGCTCTCGCAGGGCTTTGATCTGCCAGATGAGAAGCTGCACATCCTCTCCGCTGCCGAGTTGTTTGGCGAGAAGCGGCTTGGCCCGCAGAGCAGCCGCAGGAAGCGCCGCAGCGGGCAGAAGGACGCGCTCGCCTTAGAGGATATCGCAGTGGGCGACGTTGCTGTCCACCGCGATCACGGCCTTGCCAGCTTCTTAGGCTTAGTCAACATGGACTTTGCCGGGCAGCGCGGTGACTTCCTCCTGCTGGAGTTCCTCGGCAACGACCGCCTCTATGTGCCGGTGGATCAGCTCCACCTGATCAGCCGCTATCAGGGCCTCAGCGACGAGCAGCCCAAATTAGACAAGCTCGGCTCTTCGCGCTGGCAGACGGCGAAGAAGAAGGTGACTGAGGCGGTCTGGGAGAAGGCGCAGGAGCTGCTTGGCATCTACGCCCAACGCGAGCTGCGGCAGGGCCACAGCTTTCAGCCGCCCGGTGTCTTATATAAGGAGCTGGCTGAGTCCTTTCCCTATGACGAGACAGAGGGGCAGGCGGCAGCGATTGACGATGTGCTGCGCGATCTGCAAGCGGCGAAACCGATGGACCGGCTGGTCTGCGGCGATGTGGGCTACGGCAAGACAGAAGTGGCGGTGCGGGCGGCCTGCAAGGCGATTGAGGACGGCTTTCAGGTCGCGGTCTTGGTGCCGACCACAGTTCTGGCCGAGCAGCACGCGGCCACCTTCCGCGAGCGGTTCTCCGGCTGCAACATTCAGGTGGCCTGCACCAGCCGCTTCCGCAGCACGAAGGAGCAGAAGCAGATTGCCGAGGGTCTCAAGTCTGGCCAGATCAGCCTGATAGTTGGCACGCACCGGCTGCTTTCGGACAGCCTTGCTTTCAGCAATCTCGGCCTGCTGATTGTGGATGAGGAGCATCGCTTCGGGGTCTCGCACAAGGAGCGGCTGAAGAAGCTCCGTGCCAACATAGATGTGCTGACGCTGACCGCGACCCCAATCCCTCGCACCTTGCAGATGTCCCTGCTTGGGATACGCGACTTGTCCGTGATCTCCAGCCCACCGCGCCACCGCCGGGCCGTGAAGACCTTCCTTGCCCGCAAGGACGACTTGGTCATCCGCGAGGCAGTGCAGCAGGAGCTGGCGCGGGGCGGCCAGGTCTTCTTCATCCACAACCGCATTCAGTCCATCCACACACTGGCCGAGCATCTGCATCAGCTTGTCCCCACCGCCCGCATCGCCGTGGCGCATGGCCAGATGCCCGGCCCAGAGCTGGAGGAGATCATGGTCAGCTTCATCAGCCATGAGATTGATGTGCTGGTCTGCACGACCATCGTCGAGTCGGGCCTCGACATTGCCAACGCCAACACCATCCTCATCAACCGGGCCGACCGCATCGGTCTGGCAGACATCTACCAGCTGCGCGGGCGGGTGGGCCGGGCAACGCGGCAGTCCTACGCCTACCTGCTCGTGCCTGATGTGGAGCAGCTAACCAGCGAGGCCGAGCAGCGGCTTCGCGCCCTGATGGACTGCTCGGAGCTGGGCAGTGGCTTCAAGCTGGCCATGAACGACCTCCAGCTGCGCGGCGGCGGCAATCTGCTGGGCGAGTCCCAGTCCGGCCACATCGCCGCAGTCGGCTATGATCTCTACTTGGAGCTACTGCAAGAGACTGTGGCGGAACTGAAGCAGCAGGCCGCGCAGGGCAGCGGGCGAGTCAAGCCGCTGCCGGAGCCGGAGATCAAGCTGCCGGTGGCCTCGTTCCTGCCGGATGCCTACATCCGCGACACAAGCCTGCGCTACCGCTTCTATCGGCGGCTCTCCGCCGCAGGCAGCGGGCAGCCTGAGCAGCTTGCCGAGCTGAAGGAGGAGCTGATTGACCGCTTCGGCCCGCTGCCGCCGGAAGCAGAGAACCTCTTCGCCCTGCTCGGTCTGAAGCAGCAGCTGCGCCAGCTCGGCATCAGCAAGGTGGAGCTGGCCCCGGTCGGGCTGGTTTTCAGCTTCAGCGAGCAGACCACCGTCGCGCCGGAAAGCCTGCTCGCCTTTGTCGAACGCTTCCGACCCAAGCAGCCGACCAAGCCTTTGCCAAAGGGGAAGAAGCCGGAACCGGAGCCAGTGCGTCTCACCCCGGACGGGCGGCTGATTGTGGCCCTGAAAACCACCGAGCACAATCTGTTCGGGCAGATAGAGGCCGTGCTGGCGTTCTTCCTCAGCCGCATGATGCTTCGTCAGGGCGAATGAATGTACAAGGGCGGAGCCGTGCGGCCCCGCCCCTTCATGCCTTTCCCTTGCGCTTCTCAGTCGGTCCTACCGAGACCTCACTCCACATTTGTTCCATCCACGGCTGTCCTGCGTAAGGCGGCTCTCAGTTGCATAGTGGTGCAATATCCATTTTGCACCACTATGCAGCGTCTATCTCCACCGGTATGCAACACTTCTTTCCATCAGTATGCAGCCCACCTCTCAGCAATCATGCAGAACGAGTCTCCACCAGTATGCAGTACACGCTTTCCATTACCATGCAACTTGGCGCGGCGGTCTGCCGGGAAAAAAATCGTGGTGAAGCTGACAAAGCGGCGCAGCATTGTCTTGACAAAATCCCCGCGCCTTTTTAGGATGAAAGCCTGCTGCGTTTGCATGTTTGTATCTCGTGCTTAACCTTCACGGAGAACCGCCATGTCAATACAATACACAATTGAGGTCAACCGGCTAACCACGCCCCATTCCTACCGCATCCGCTTTGTTGCTCGCAACTCAGCTAGCCGAGAGGATATCGCCGCTGATATTGCACTACGGCATCCCAACTTCAGCAAGAATGACATCCTGAGCCTTCTCCACTCCGAGGATGAGGTCATCGCCCTGCGGCTTCTCAATGGCGAGCAGGTGACAAAAGAGGGCTTCTGCAGCTGGTTCCCGTCCTTCTCTGGCAGATTGGAAAACCCGGACGATCCAATTCCTCCCTTGGACGAATGCCTTCAGATCAATGTTCGCGTCTCGCCGCCTTTTGCCAATCGCATCCGCCAAGAAGCACGTGCCAATCGCGTAACCACGACCGACAAGCTGCCAGTTATCACTTCTGCTGAAGATCAGGTGCTTGGTTTGAAGGATGTGCTGCGGTCGGACGGGCTGCTCCGCATTACTGGTAGTGATCTCTTCTTCGACCGCAAGGACAGTAGCTGTCAATGCCTGATTGAGGGTACGCACAATGGTCGTGCTGTGCAGACTCGCCTCGGCACAATCACCAATGCAGAAATCACCATGATGCCCGATGTGCCCAGCCAAGCGCAGCCGTGGCACAATGAATATCGCCTCTCCGTCACCACCTGCTACACCGAGAACGGCACACCGCGCACTGGCATCTACAAGCAGATGCTGCGAACGCCGCTGATAGTGCGCATCGGTGACAATGCAGGTATACTCAGCCGGAGCGGAACCGTACCTTTGGTCACAGTGACGGATGGAGTGCTGACTGCTGAAGGAGCGCAGCTGCGTATTCAGGTGCTCTACAACGCGCTGGACGGCGAGCTACGCTTTCGCCTTCTGGATATGGAAGAGGGCGGCAAGGCGGGTGATGAGGTGCGGGCCACTGCTAACGGTGCCTATACCCTGCTTGGCTGGCCAGGCTGCGACGTGACTAACCTCGAAGTGACTGTGAATAACTACGCGGCCCTACTGGCATTAGTGAGAAACCCGTATGGCAACAGGCTGGTGGATATAGTAGATGTGAGCGTCGGGACGTGAGAGACAGGATGCCCATGCCCTCACTCCTGATCGCCGGGACGCATTCCGGCTGCGGCAAGACCACTGTCACGCTCGGCATCATGGCGGCCCTGCGCCAGCGCGGCCTTGAGCAGCTCGCGGGGATAGACGGTGTTGACGTTGACCGTGCCTTCGGAAAGGATTTCGCTGTCAATCACCGCATGGGCCGCGTCCAAATACACGGCGACAAAGACCTCGCGGCGCAGGCCGCGCAGCGAGTGGATGAGGTAGTCGGCCACCTCTTTCGACGAGGTGATGTAGTTCTTTTTCTGAATCCGCTGG
>JAABPV010000030.1:27318-30652 GCA_011391865.1 Desulfobulbaceae bacterium
AGGCCGCGCAGCGAGTGGATGAGGTAGTCGGCCACCTCTTTCGACGAGGTGATGTAGTTCTTTTTCTGAATCCGCTGACGCAGATAGCGGCGGGCCACGCCTTGGATGAACTGAAGGGCGAAGATGTTCTTCGGCCCCATGCCCCGCACCTTTGCCAAAGCCGCTGCCGGCGCGTCGAGCACTTCCGGCAGGCTTTTAAAGCGCAGCATGGCCTCTTCCGCTGCCGGGCGGCAGTCGCAGCGCGGCGTACCGAAGGTCAGCAGCAGCTCAATCACTTCGGTGTCGGTCAGCGCGTCAATGCCCTGCGCCTGAAAGCGGTCGCGCAGCCGCTGCCTTCGTTTTTACACCTTCTCCGGCGCACTCTTGCCGAGGATGCCCGCAGGCCGGAAAATGAGGATCAGCACGAGCAGAGAGAAGGCGAAGACATCCTCGTAGTCGCTGGAGACATAGCCAGCGGCGAAGGCTTCGGTCAGGCCGAGGATGAAGCTGCCCAGCACCGCACCGGGAATGGAGCCGATGCCGCCGAGCACGGCGGCGGTGAAAGCCTTGATGCCCGCGAGAAAGCCAATGGAGACGTTGATCTGGCCGACATGTGAGGCGATGAGCAGCCCGCCCAGCGCGGCAAGCGCGGAGCCGATGACAAAGGTGGCCGAGATGACCCGGTTGATGTTGATGCCGAGCAGCAGGGCCATGGTCTGGTCTTGGGCCGTGGCCCGCATCGCCTTGCCCAAGCGCGTGAATTTAATCAGCCAGGTCAGCGCGGCCATTGCTGCGGCGGTGATGGCCAAAATGACCAGATCGGTCGGGCCGGTGACTGCGGCGAGTCTCTCCGGTAGTTCAAAATGCGGGATCAGCTCCGGGAAGGGCAGGAAGTCGGATGTCTGGGCCAGCAGGACGTAATTCTGCAAAAAGATGGACAGGCCGATGGCCGAGATCAGCGGCGAGAGCCGGGGCGCGCTTCGCAGCGGTTTGTAGGCCAGCCGTTCCACAGTGAAGCCGTAGGCACCAGCCCAGACCGCCGCCGCCAGCACGGCGAGTACAAAAACCGCCGTGGCCGGAAAGCCAAGAATGGCCAGCACGCTGGCCGCGATGTAGGCGGTGAAGGCACCGATCATGTATATCTCGCCATGAGCGAAGTTGATCAAGCCGATGATGCCGTAAACCATCGTGTAGCCCAAGGCGATCAAAGCGTAGATCGCGCCCCGCGTCAGGCCGCTGAAGAAGAGTTCAGTCAAGTAAGCGGCATCCATGTCTGTCACAAATCACTTTTTCTTGAAAATCGCCCGCCAGCCTGTGGCCTGCTGCATCGTGGGCCGGTACATCTTGCTCACCGCTCCGGCCTGCTCGGTCACGTAGAACGCGCCCGGATCGATGTCATGCACCAGCCGGAGCAGCGATTTCATATCCCGGCGGCGGCAGACGATGTACAGCTCGGCCACTGGGCCGTCCTTGCCCTCGCCGTGGAAGACCGTGACGGAGAAGCCGTTCACCCGGATGCAGTTGGTCAGCTCTTTGCAGTGCTCCCTGCTGATGACTCTGAGGATGATGTGCCCCATGGCCAGCCAGTGCTCCAGCTCAATGCCGACCATATTGCCAGTGGCGAAGCCTAAGGCGTAGAAAATGCCCAGCACTGGACTTTCCTGAATCCTGTTAATGACTGTGGAGATGACGATCAGCCAGAGGATCACCTCGAAGAAGCCGAGCCAGAAGGCCATCCATTTCCGGCCTTGCACGATGCTGATCGTGCGCAGGGTGCCGAGCGAGACATCGACGATCCGGGCGCAGAAAATCAGCAGGCCCGCGCCGATGGTCATCAGGCTCAATTCAAATGGCGGCATGATACTCAAAACTGACGCAGACTTTTCATGGCTTCGCGCAGCACAGCATCTCGGCGTGGGCCAAGTGCTGTCCGGCTGCGGATCAGATTGGCGCACACTCCGGCACCTTCTGTGCTGCCAAGGAAAATCATTCCAGCCAGCCGGTCTTGCTCGAACAGCAGCTTGCGGTAGTTTTCGCCGCAGGATTCGGCAAAGGCCGTGAAGCGTCCGCCGCCGTCATCGAGCACACCGGCGGAGAGCAAAGGCAGCCCGGCGATCTCCGTGCTGTTCATGACCGAGAGCAGCGGCGGCAGTTCGGCCCGGCCTCCGCTCAGGCAGTCTCCGGCCACCCTGCCGCTGTGGACGGCGTTGCTCCACAGCCCGCTCACTGCCGTCGCGCCGTCGGCCTGATCAATGAACTGAATCAAATCTCCTGCCGCGCAGATGTCCGGCGCTGAGGTGCGCATCTGCTTGTCCACCACCACGCCGCGCTCAATCTCCAGCCCTGCGTCTTGGAGGAAATTCGTGTTGGGCCGCGCGCCTGCCGCGAGCACGATCAGGTCGGCGGCGATTGTCCTGCCTGCGAGGCGCAGTCCGTTCGCCCGGCCCGCTGCGGTCGTAATTTCCACCGGACTTTCGCCGGTCAGAATTTTCATGCCCTTGGCCCGCAGCCGCTTGGCGACCGCCTCGGCGGCAAAGGCATCAGCCCGCAGCGGCAGAATCTGCGCCTGCTGCTCAACAACCGTGACCGCAAGCCCGGCCCGCAGCAGGGCCTCAGCAGCTTTGATGCCGACTAATCCGCCGCCGACTACCACAGCGGCGCGGCAGCCGGGCAGATGCTGCCTGATTTGCAGCGCGTCTTCCAAGCTGCGCAGCGTGAAGACTCCTTCGCTCTCCGCTCCGGCCAGATGCGGCAGCAGCGACACCGGCGCGCCGCCTGCGGCCAGCAGCAGCTTGCCGTAGCGCAGCTCCCGCCCTGACCGCAGCCGGACCGCATGACGCTTCGGCTCAATCCCCACGCATTGATCATGAATCAGCTCTGCGCCCCACGCGGCGGGAGGAGGCTGATCAAAAAATATCTCATCCGCTGTGCGGCTGCCGTCGATCAGAAAAGGGATGAGCGGGCGGTAATAAAACGGCGCAGGTTCGTCCGCAACGATGCCGATTCGCGCCTGCGGCCTGTTCCGGCGGATGGCAGCCAACCCTGAAGCCGCAGCGGCGGAACCGCCGACAATAAGATATTCCATGCTTGTTCTCCTCAATCAAAAACCGTTGCGGCAATCCGCGCTGACAGCGCGCTCCCTTGATTGCTTACCACGCCGTCCGGCAGAAGTAAACCGCAAAACAACATCCTGAATCTAAACAAGATATAGCCGTAGCACAATAAATTGACTATAAGCATGGTTGCTGAAAAATCTCATCTGTCGAACAGCCAAGCCCTCTTCTGAGGGCCTTTGCTTGTGCCCATTTATGCTCTATGGGGTTCAAATCAGGAGAATATGGCGGAAGATACTCAA
>JAABPV010000031.1:0-18324 GCA_011391865.1 Desulfobulbaceae bacterium
GCTGTCACAGCAGCGGCATCGGTGAGTGATGATTTCTTGTATCATCACCCTATACTAACTCATCACTTGCTGTTTTGACACTACCGAAAATCTGACGGTTCTTGCGGATGCGGGCTGGCCGTGAATTTCAAAAACAGCAGAACGCCGTTCTCATCTTGGACGCGATAAGTGTAGCATGAAAACAGCGGAAGTCTATTTTTTCAGCAGCGAGCCTAAGTTTTTCGCAGCGGCAATCTGCGGCATTCTCACGTAAGAAGGCAAAACAGCACTTGCGGCGCAGGCGGCGGGATGCTATAAAAAAGACAGCCTCTTGCTCTCAACTGTCGCCCTGACTGCGTCCATGTTTCTTGATAAAAAAATTGCGGTGGTCATCCCCGCTCATAATGAGGAAAAGCTGATCGGCAAAGTGATCAGCACGATGCCCGATTTTGTCGATCATATCGTGGTGGTGGATGATCAGAGCAGCGACGGCACAGCCGCTGCGGTGCGGCTGCTGACCGCGTCAAACCGGAAGATTGTTTTGCTTCAGCATGAGCGGAACCGGGGCGTTGGCGCGGCTATCGCCACCGGCTACAAATGGGCGCGGGATCATCAGATTGACGCGACCGCAGTCATGGCCGCCGACTTCCAGATGGATCCCGCAGACCTGCCGCGCATTGTCGGGCCGGTCTGCGCAGGCGAGTGCGACTACACCAAGGGCAACCGGCTCTTTCGGGGCGAGTCATGGGGAATGATTCCCAAACATCGGTATATCGGCAATTCGTTCCTTTCGCTTTTTACAAAAATAGCCTCCGGCTACTGGCATGTGGCGGATTCGCAAAGCGGCTACACCGCGATTTCCCTCGCAGCCCTGCGGGCCATTGATCTGGACGCGATCTATCCTCGCTACGGAATGCCAAATGATCTGCTGATCAGTCTGAACATCGCCAATTTTCGCGTGCGAGATATTTCCATCCGTCCAGTTTATAATGTCGGCGAGGTTTCGGGAATCAGGCTGAAAAAGGTGATTTTCACCATCCCGTGGATATTGGTCAAAGGCTTTACGCGAAGGATGGTGCAGAAATACATAATCCGTGACTTTCATCCGCTTGTGTTTTTCTATTCATTAGGGATAATTTTCTTTTTTTTCACTCTGATTCTTGCTGCGCGGGCTTTGATCTATCTTGGCATAGACGGCAATCTGCCGCCTATCAACACGCTGGCGACAATGTTCTCTTTCATGAGTTCCAGCATCTTCATCTTGTTCGCCATGTGGTTTGACATGGAGTCCAATAAGGATTTGAAGTAAGATCGCCGCCGTTTACAACAGAGGGCTGCCACAAGGGCTGGCCCTGAGAAACAACATATTTTTGAATCAATTATGACCAACGTGATTGTAGCTGGAGCCGCCGGACGCATGGGCCGCCGCATCTGCGACATGGTGCGGCAGCATCCTGGCCTGACCTTGAGCGCGGCGTTTGAGCAGGCGGACAGCCCTTTTGTGGGCAAGGATGCCGGGGAAGTGGCAGGCTTCGGCGCAAACGGCGTGAAAATCGCGGCGGATTTGGAAGCGGTGATTGAGCAGGGAGAGGTGATCATCGACTTCACCTTCCATAAGTCCACGATGGAATTCATCAAACTTGCGGCTCACTATGGCCGGGCAATGGTGATCGGCACCACCGGCCTGACCGCCGACAACCTCGTTGTGCTGCGCGAGACCGCCGCCGGGCATTTTCCCTGCGTGCAGTCGCCGAACATGGCCGTGGGCGTGAACGTGCTCTTCAAATTGGTGGAGAAAACCGCCGCCGTGCTGGGCGATGCTTACGATGTGGAAATTGTTGAGGCGCACCACCGGATGAAGAAGGACGCGCCCTCCGGCACCGCGCTCCGGCTGGGCGAAATGGCCGCCGCTGGCTTGGGCCGTAATCTGGCTGAAGTTGGCGTGTATGAGCGCTACGGCATAATCGGCGAGCGCACGGACAAAGAAATCGGCATCCAAACCGTGCGGGCTGGCGACATCGTCGGCGAGCACACCGTCTATTTCGCGGGCGCAGGCGAGCGTATCGAAATCACGCACCGCGCCCACAGCCGCGACAACTTCGCGCGCGGCGCGGCCTTGGCTGCGGCTTGGGTTACGGACAAGCCCAAGGGTCTGTACACCATGTTTGACGTGCTCGGCTTGGGCAGTTTCTGAAAGCCTCCGCAGGCGGCATTCTTGTTGCAGAGTGCCGCCAAGCTGTCTCAGCTGCGGGCTAACAACCGCGCACCCATCTCCTGCCACCGCTCCCAGAAGTCTGGGAAAGATTTGGCCACACAATCTTCGCCGTGAATCCGTACGCCCGGAACACGCAGTCCGGCCACGGCAAAGCACATCGCAATGCGGTGGTCCTCATACGTGGCGATCTCCGCGCCGTGCAGGCCCGCGCCGCCTTTGCCGTGGATGATCATCCGGTCGTGCTCTTCTTCAGCTTCTACGCCCAGCTTGCGCAGCTCGCTCACCATCACCGCCAGCCGGTCGCATTCCTTGATCCGCAGATGGGCAATATTTCTGATCACCGTGGTGCCGTGAGCAAAGGCGGCGGCCACCGCCAGCGTCGGCGCGACATCCGGCATGTCGCCCATGTCCGTCTCAATGCCGCGCAGCATCTGCGGCCCCTGCACGGTGATCCCGCCCTGCGCCGCGCTGACTGCGCAGCCCATCTTCTCCAGCAGCCACACTAAATTCGCATCTCCCTGCAAAGAAGGCGAAGGCACGTTGGCCACTGTCACCCTGCCGCCCGTTACCGCTGCGGCGGCCCAGAAATAGGACGCGCCGGAAGCGTCGCCCTCCACCGCATAGCGCGTTCCTTGGTAGCAGCCCTGCGGAATGCGGAACTGCGCCACCGACGGCGCGGCTTCCACCTGAATGCCGAAGTCCCGCATCACCGCCAAGGTCATCTCCACATACGGCTTGGACAGCACCTCGCCCTGCACGGTCAACGCAGCTGGCTGTTTGGCATATGGCGCGACCAGCAGCAGCGAGGAGAGATACTGGCTGGACTTGCCTTCCGGCAGCACGGTCGGGCCGCCCGCAAGTCCGTCCGCGTCGATGCGCAGGGGCGGGCAGCCAGTTCCGGCCTCGCTTTCAAGCCGCACCTGCCAGCCCTGCAAGGCCTGCATGAGCGGGGCGATGGGCCGCTGCGCCATGCGCTCGCCGCCGCTGATGCGGAAGCGGCCATGTCCCAGCGCGGCCACTGAGGTGAGGAAGCGGGTGGCGGTGCCGTTGTTGCCGAGGAAGATGTCCTCTGCCGGGGTCTGAATCTTGCCGCCGCAGCCGCGCACCTGCCACGCCGCCGGATCGCTGTCGTCGATGACAATGCCCATCTGGCGCAGGGCGGTCATGGTGTAGCGCGTATCCTCGCTGGCCAGCGGGCCAAGCAGGACGGATTCGCCCTCAGCCAAGGCGGCGGCAATCAGGGCGCGCTGGGTGAGGCTCTTGGAGCCGGGAACGTGGACGGTCGCGTCAATGTGTGGCGATAGAAAAATTTCGATCATTGGTTTAAGGAAGAAAGATTATTGTGAATGCTGTCCGGACCTCATTTTTATGACCCGTTCCAAGTTTTCTCTGGCATGTTTGAAGTTTCTATCTATACCTAATGCATAATTGTAATTTTTTATCGCCTCATCCCTTTGATTGAGCTGTTCATAAATTATTCCGAGTGTGCTGTACGCCTCTTTGAGGCGCGGATTCAACGTTAAAACATATTTCAAAATATCAGCCGCTTCAGTCAGCTCTCCTTTTCGCATCAGCAGGAGAGCGAGGTTGTAATTAGCCTCAACACTTGTCTTTTCAAGAGATACAGCTGAATTGTAATATTGCAAAGCGGCATCAGTTTCGCCAATTGCAGCCATCACATTTCCAAGATTTATATTTAAAATAGCAGATTTTTTTTCTGTTTTCAATGCTTCTTTGTAAAATGAAGCTGCTTTGTTGAAAGCACCGATTCGGTAAAAAAAATTTCCTAAGCTATTGAGCAGCTCTTTTGATTTTGGATCCACAGCAAAAGCGGCGCTGTAATGCTCAAGAGCACCTTGCATGTCCCCTTGTTTTGCAAGTAAATCCCCGACATGGCTTTCCAAGGCCGCATGTCGGGGATTGTTTGGATACAGTTCGATAGCCTTTTTATAGGACGCAACAGCTTCTTTAACACGCCCTTCCTGTTCCAAGTAATATGCAAAATTTTCGTGCGGCCTCGATTTTTTTACAGATTTAAGAGCACTGTCCTCCCATAAAGAAAGACCGCTTTTCCAGATTGAATTTCTCTGGAACGTCCAAACAGACAATGTTGCGGCAATAAATATTGCCGCAAGACCAAATACGCTTTTATCGATTCTTGCCAAGAAAGACAAAAAACCAGCAATAAACATCATAGATGGAATATAATTTCTATGTTCAAAGATAAAATCAAGAGGGATTATTGTCGACTCAACCAAATGGTTTATAAAAAACCACAAGATCCCAAAAGTTAACATTCTATACTTTTTTATGTAAAAAAAAGCCAGCATGATTGCTGCCAATAAAAAAAACAAACTTAAAAAGGTTGTTTCTGGCTGAAAAAGAGATTTTGAAAGGGAGATATCATGGTCGATATTGAGACGAGAAGGATGCGGGCAAAATATCAGAGAAATATAAAAAACAATCACCCTGAATTCTGTCATAAGATACTGAGTGAGCGTGAATCCTTTGCCATAATACCAAGCTGATAAATTTGCAAAAGGAACAGGGCTGGCAGCGTGGCGGGATGCGAAATATATCAGCAGCACGAAAGCTGAAAATAATGAAATAACAGCAAAAATATTTTTTGCATTTTTAAATGCCGCACATTTTACGCTTCTTAAAAAAATAAATTCATACAACAGCAGAGAAGGAAAAATAGTGACCGCATTCGGTTTTGATTTAACAGCTAAGAGTACAGAGAGACAGAATGCCAAGAACAAAAATATTTTTTTTATCTTTGCATTAGACTGCCTGAACTGAATATATAGCAGCATTGCCAGAAGGAAAAAAAAACCGGCCAAGCTGTTCATCCTCTGCACGATGTATGTGACAGACTGTATCTGGAGCGGGTGAACAGCCCAAATCAATGCGCAGACCGCAGCCGCAAACAATCTATTGCTGCCATAATTTTCTCCTGCAAGAGAAAAAGTTTTGCAGATAAAAAAATACAAAAGCCAAGCCGTTGTAATGTGAATCGCGATATTCACTGTCCTAAACCAATAAGGAGATAGGCCATTCACATAATAATTCAAGGCGAAACTTACTTCCGCCACAGGCCGGTATCCGCCTGCCGCTGTCTTCAGCGACTCAAGAGAAAGAGCTTTTATATGTATGCTGCTGTTTTTCTCTATATTAGTTATGTCATCAAATAGAAAAGGCCCATTGAGGGCTGGAGAATATAAAAAAAGCAGCAAAAAAGGAATTGCTGCGAGAATAATATATTCAAAACGAAGGCGAAAAAAGGATGCAGAAGAAGTCATGGCCATGTAATAACAAACAAAAATGAAAAGGGAGGCTGCTAAAAAAGCAGTCTCCCTCTGTCCACCCTGCGGCTGCGCAGATGCCTAACTCATCATGCTAATCAATGAGTTCCTGTAGTAGGAGACGTACTACGTTGCATAGGAATATCTGTCATAGTACCATTACTGCCTATTGCAAAAGGTGCAACTTGCAGCATCGGATTGATGGCATAAATTTCGGCCCTGCCCTCAAATGGAACTTGCATCGGAGGCATATCGCTGTACTCGCTCTCTGGCACAACCTGCGCTGGGTTGGACGTGTCGGCTGCTAATGCCGGGTAATCCACCATAAAAGGAGGTGGGTTGCCCTTATTCGCAATGTACGATGTAGCAAATACTCTAGAACCATGTGATGGAATCATACCTTGCGCTATCCCTTGAATAATACCATTTTTATCCTTAAATAGGACATAGATACAACCTAATCTCCCGTTGTATTGGGAATAGGGGTAGCGATTGATTATATGGATAGCTGTTTCGGTTCCATCCATTCCAAGTTCTGGATCAACTGGCGTCGGATTGCTTACAGCATAGTTGACTGTGTACCGAAAAGGCTTATTCGGCACTCCGCTGCGGTTAAGCAAAAGTGGTGTACACTGCTGCGCATAAACAGAGCCAGCAGCTGCGAGCAGCAAAAATGATGCAACAGACAGTGAACAAATCTTTCCTTTCATTTTTTAATCCTCCTGAGGATTATGTGAGTTTCAGGCGCACATCAAACCATATGCACGACCGACCGTTATATTTAATCCTCTTTTTTAAAGAAGTAAAGAAAAAAATCAACTACTTCTTATTGATAATATTTCTTATTCTTGTATTGATATTAACCAATGATTTTTTTCAATTTTATTGAATTTTTCTCCCTGCCAGCCAGATCAGCCCCAGCACCGGCAACCCCAGCAGGGCCGTGGCCAAGAAGAACCGCTCATAGCCCCAGGCTATGGCCATTGTGCCGGAGTAGCCGCCGAGGAGCTTGGGCAGCAGGGTCATCAGTGAGCTGAAGAGCGCGTACTGCATGGCGGTGAAGGAGATGTTGGTCAGCCCGGCGAGGAAGGCGACAAAGGCGGCGGAAGCGAGGCCTGCGCTGAGGTTGTCCGCCGCGATGACCAGCGAGAGCAGCGGCACATTAGCCCCGGCCTGCGCCAGCAGGAGGAAGAGCAGATTGGTCAGGCTGGAGAGCAATGCACCGAGGAAGAGCATCCGCATCACGCCGTAGCGCACGGTCAGGGTGCCGCCGACAAAGCCGCCGAGCAGGGTCATGAAGAGGCCGAAGGTCTTGGTCACGCTGGCGATGACTTCTTTGGAGAAGCCGATGTCCTGATAAAACAGGTTGGAGACCACGCCCAAGAGGATGTCGGAGATGCGGTACACGCCGATCAGGGCGAGGAGGAGCAGCGAGGTCTGGAGGCCGTAGCGGCGGAAGAAGTCCAGCACTGGGCTGATGTAGGTCTCGCTGACCATGCCGCTGTCGGCGAGATTGGCGCGGATGAGCAGGACAGCGGCGGCCAAGGCGGCGCAGGCGGCAAAGAGCAAGCGGCCTGTCTCGGCCAGCAGGGAGGAGAAGGGAGCCAGCTCGTTGCCCAAGGCGGAGCTGAACAGACCCTTGAACATTCCGTCCAACGCCAGCACCACGCCGCCACTGAGGAAGAAAACGCAGGCGAAGACTGCGGCGGCGCAGAGGAAGAGCAGCAGGAAGCGCAGGTAATAGCTGGCCGGGTAATAGACCTTCTTCCGGTTCGCCGTCGGTTCTGGGATGAGCAGGGTGGTGACGACTCCGGCCAGCATGACCGCTGCCATAATCAGATAGCTGCCCTGCCAAGCGGCGTAGTTGTACGCCTCCATGCTCGTGCCGAACCAGGCGGCGAGATACAGCGCACCTGCCCCGGCAGCCAGCATTCCCAAGCGGTAGCCCGCAATATAGGCCGAAGAGAGCAGAGCTTGCAGCTCCTGCTCCGCGCATTCAATCCGGTAGGCATCAATGACAATGTCCTGCGTGGCCGAGGACAAGCCGAGCAGCACCGCCGCAACAGCCATCATGGTCAGCGTTTGCCCGCCCGCCGCTGGGTTGATCATGGCCATCAGGCAGATGGCGGCAATCACTGCCAGCTGCGCGGTCAACAGCCAGGCCCGCCGCCGCCCCAGCCTTCTGGTCAGCAGCGGCAAGGGCAGGGTGTCAACCAAAGGTGCCCAGACGAACTTAAAGGAATAGGCCAAGGCGGCCCAGCTGAAATAAGTGACTGTGGAGCGGTCAACGCCCGCCTCGCGCAGCCAGAGCGAGAGGCTGGAGAAGATCAGCAGGATGGGCAGCCCGGCGGAAAAGCCGAAGAGGAGCATGGTCAGCACTCTGGGGTGCAGCCAAGCGCGCATGGTCTCGCGCCAGTTCTTCGCCGCCGCGTTCGGGGTGGTCATGGTGTCGTCTTTGCGGATGATGTTCTTGTCTGAAAGCAGAGCATCCGCATATATACCATGCTGGGCAGGAAAAAGAAACGGCGGCGGCAGGTCAACTCAGTTGATTGTAATGCAAAGCTGACCGCTCCGCCCCTCCAGAGGAGGGAAAGCAGGCGCAGCCTGACAGGGGGGAGGATGCCCCCACCCTGTCAGGCTGCCAAAACTGCAACACTTCAGAAGCTACTGCGCTTACTCGTAGGTCACAACTAACTGCGCCGCCTGGCTGGCCGAGCCTTCATACGCCTCAGCAGTGCGCTCGCCGGTGCCGGTGATGATGATCGCCATGCCGTTGTTGGCTGACCAGCCGCTGCGGTTGACGATCTCCTGCACGATGTTCTTCAGGTCAGGGGTCTGCTGACCTGCGCCTGCCTGGCCGACGGTGCTCCACGCTGCCGGTGTCCACGACACGGAAGCTGTTGTGGTCGGACGGCTGCTGACGTTGTAGGATGCCGTGGTGAAGGTGGCCGCATTGTCGGCAGCTTGGCCTTTGATGGTCAGGCTGGTCGTGCCGGAGTTGGTCTCATCCACGGTGAACTGAATATAGGCGTTGGTGATGGTCGCGCCCTGCGGAATGCCGAGGTTGGCGAAGCGCATCCCCACGTGCTGGTTGCCGGTGGTGGAGGAGTCATAGACCAGCTCCAAGTCAGAACTGTTGGTGTACACCGTGCCGCCGGTCTGCCGCTGCTCGGCATCGTCGCTGCCTGCTGCCACCCGTGCGGAAACTGTGGTGCTGCCGCCGCCTGCCTCGCCGGTCATGGAGATCGGCGAGGAGATAGCCTCGCCGCCGTCCTGCTGCGTCACCTTCACATAATAGTAGTCGCCTGCGGCGGCAGTCACGCTGCCGGTGATGATCGGATGCGCCTGATTGGGATTCCAGGTCTGCGCCACCGCGCCGTTCTTGATCAGCTGGACGGTGGAGAAGACCTCGTTGTTGCCGTCATTGGCCTCGATGCGCAGGGCGTGGGTGCCGGGATCAAGCACTGAACCCATCTCCGCGCTGCTCAGGGTGAAGGAGAGCGTCAGGTTCTTGTCGAGCGTGGAGAACATCCGGCGGGCCTGCATGGCCTCTGTGATCGCAGCGCGGGTCTTGGCTGTGGCCAGCACGGCCAAGCGGTAATCCGTGGCCGTGCCCCACGTGCCGCTGTGGTTGTCGTCGCCGCCAGCCGCGCCGATGTCCCAACCACGAGAAATGGCCTCGTCAAAGAAGCTCTTGCTGCCGTCGTTGGTGTAGTAGCCGTCGTTGTAATAGTAGGTGTCGAAGTCGTCGGCCTTGTTGAACAGCTCCATGCCCACGAACTTGTCTGAAGGCGTGGTGGCAAAATGGTTGAACTCCACACCAGTGCTGTCTTGTCGGCCCGGATGGTTGAAGAAGGCCATGCTGCCGCTGCGGGCGTTGAGCCACGTCACCAGCTCTGAAAAGGTGTTGGTCGCTGAATCAAGCGATGTGCAGTAGTCGCTGGTGCCGATCACGGTCACATGGCCGTAGGTGCTGTGCGACCACTCAAAGCCAGAGAGGGCGACAAAGCTGCCGTCGCTGTTGTAGGTGTCTGCCGTGTTCTTGATAGTCGTCCATTCCGTGGAGCTGATCTGCTCTGCGTGATCAGCAAGGGCGAAGAAGTCCAGCCCGGCAGTGTCCCGCGCATAGGCATAAGCCTGAGCAGGCGTACCTGTGCCGTCCGAAACGTTGGAGTGATTGTGCAGGTGGCCGTAATAAACGTTGTAGGCTGCTGCCGGGTCAGCGGCAAGACATGCGCCGACACCTGCGAGGATGAACATCCCCAGTCTGCTGTAGCTCTTTTGCATCGCTCGTTCCTCTCCGTGAAGATTGAAGGCTGCCTGATTGCAGCGGCCCTCAATCTAAAAAGGAAACAGCAGGGTTTGATGAGCGTTGCATGAGTTTTCTGTGATGGGCGAGTATCAGCAAAAAACAGCGCCGCCGAGACCATACCCAGTCCCTCAGTTACCCTCAAACATCCGCTTCCTCAGCCAGAAGGCCGCATTGACCAGCGCGATCATCACCGGCACCTCGATCAGCGGCCCGATGACCGCCGCGAAGGCTGCGTCGGAGCCGATACCGAACACGGCCACGGCCACGGCGATGGCCAGTTCAAAGTTGTTGCTGGCCGCAGTGAAGGCGAGCGTGACCGTCTTGCCGTAGTCTGCCCCGGCCATGCGTCCCATGAAGAAGGAGACGAAGAACATGATCAGGAAGTAGATCAGCAGCGGCACGGCGATGCGCAGCACATCCAAGGGCAGCGAGACGATGGCATCGCCCTTGAGGGAGAACATCACCACGATGGTGAAGAGCAGCGAGATCAGGGTGAGCGGACTGATGCGCGGCACAAAGACGCTGTGATACCAGTCTTTGCCCTTGGCCTTGACCAAGAAGAAGCGGGTGAGGAAGCCTGCGAGGAAGGGGATGCCCAAGTAGATGAACACGCTTTTGGCGATCTCGCCGATGCTGACCGCCACAATGCTGCCGCTCAGGCCGAACCACGGCGGCAGCACGGTGATGAAGACCCAGGCGTAGGCGCTGTAGAAGAAGACTTGGAACACGCTGTTGAAGGCCACCAGCCCGGCGGCGTACTCGTTGTCGCCCTCGGCCAGCTCATTCCAGACTATGACCATGGCTATGCAGCGGGCCAAGCCGATGAGGATAAGCCCGGTCATGTAGTCGGGATAATCGCGCAGGAAGATGACAGCCAAGAGGAACATCAGCACCGGGCCGATGAGCCAGTTCTGGATGAGCGACAGGCCGAGCACCTTCCAGTCGCGGAACACGTCGCCCAACTCCTCGTAGCGCACCTTGGCCAAGGGCGGGTACATCATCAGGATCAGGCCAATCGCAATCGGGATATTGGTGGTGCCGACTGAGACCGCCTGGTTCAGGGAGGCCACCGCCTTGGGGAAGAGGAAGCCGAGGCCGACTCCGAGGCCCATCGCGGTGAAGATCCACAGGGTCAGATAGCGGTCGAGGAAGGAAAGCTCCTTGCGTGCTGCCTGGTTCATCGCTGGTCTCCTGTTGTATTGAATCTCTTGCATACGAGCAGTAAGGACTGCGCAGTGAGCTGTGTCTGCTCGCTGCGATGCACGCAGGGGCGAGACATTTCACCCCTGCGCAGGTTGCCGCTGGCGCAGAAGGTCTAATTGGTCTTCACCACCAGCACATCCACCAGCCGTCCACTGTACCCGCTCCGTATCATCTTCACCAGAGCAGCGAAGTTGTTCACTGTGATATTCAGGCTGCTGAGAGCAGAGCCGCTGAAGCCCGGCAGCACGTATGCGCCGTTGGCGATAACCTGCACTGCCGCACCCGCTTTACCGCCTTCGGTCATGTCTAACAAATTGAAAGCCAAGGTGTTCGCGTGTAGGTCAAGGATGACCTGAATGCGTACCATCTCGTCCGCGCTCAAGCTGCCGCCGGTGACAGTGACATACGGAGACGCGGCCTTGTCCGTCAGGATGCCGACATTCGGCGGAGTGGGGTTGCCGAAGTTCGTCAGCAGTAGCGGGCTGCGCAGCCGCCTACGGTAGATGCCCGTGCGCAGGGTGCCGTTCTCGGTGTAGCGCGTGCTGATGGAGAGCGTGTACTCGTTATGCCACGGCTCGTTCTGGGCAGGGATGTCAGGCAGCAGGGTGATTGCGGTGTCCGAGACGGAGACAAAGCGGCGCTGCGCCGTCCGTCCGCTGCGGGTGCCTTCGATCACGCAGCCTTCGTCCGCCGCACCCTGCGTAAAGGAAAGATCGCTGCCGCTGAGACGCAGCGCACCGCTCGGATTGAGGACATCGCTCAGGCCAAAAATCGTGTCTTCAGCAGTGGCGATGACCGGCAGTTTTTCCTCGAACGGCAGCCGCTCAAAGCGGACGTTGCGCTGCACATCCTCGGTCAAGGCACGGGAGAATATGGCCCGCGCCGCCACCGATTCCTCGGCTGGCGGCAAGGGCGCATCCGGGGAATCCAGCCGTCCGGTCAGGGAAAGGCGGACGGTGATGGCGTTGTCCAAAGACGATTGGTCGCCGTTGATCAGGTCAATGCGTATCTCCTCAATCAAGGCGGTAATGGTTGTTTTGACAAATTCTTCGTCCAGAGAGGGGTGTTTCAGGGCAATCCGGGCAGCCAGAACGTCGCTGCCGTTGGTGTTGCGCGCCACATAGCGGGGCCGCCAGGATTGGGGTGTGGTCAGGGCGTTGACTTCTGGTCTCCATTGCACGGTTGCCATAACTGCTCTCCTTGTGGATTAACTGTTTGTCATGACATCAAAACAACCTAATCTGGTAGATTATGCCGCTGCGGGCTTTCTGTCAATAAAAAAAGAAGCAGAGCGGAAGGCTGCGGTGTTTTTCTTCTCCGACAGGCTATGGGCCGGAAAAGTTATAGGCTATTGGGAAAAACTTTATAGGCTATAAACCGGAACGGTTATAGCGCATGGGAGAATCAGACATAAGCGCTTAGGCGAGGTTCGGATAAGCACTTAGACGGGACCGGCATACGTGCTTATGGCTGGCTCGTCTATGTGCTTGGGCGGGAAGGGGCTATGGGTGGTGGGCAAGCAAAAAGACGCTTGCCCACCCTACGACTACGACTACGACTGAACAGGCCGTATCTGGCTTGGACTGATATATCGGAGGATGAAACTGGTATGTTCTTGCTTTCTGACAAGGTTGTAGAAATCACAACTGCGGCAGTTGCCAGATTTTTTTACATAGTGCTCTTCCTGCTTCTCTGTAGCAAGAGAAGCAGTCATAAACCAGCAGCAGCGTCCGCCGTTTTTGCCGTCATGTATGCCGTCCGCCTGATGCACAATAACAGCGGGACAAATTCCGAACAAAGCTGCATTTCTACCTCCCGGCTCCCTGCCGCATTCTTTGAACTCCCAGCAATTTAGTTTGTTCTTTTGTTTCTTCATGCTTTCTCCCTGATATTTTTCCGCGTTGCATTCGCGTAACGCAGGCATCTGTCAGGCCGACATTAGAAACTAGGAATGTTCAGAAATTATCAGGCGGGGACAAGGAACAGGTTAACAGAGGGAGAGAGCGAAGCAATCCCTAACCTATTCAGACAGGAACACTCTTCGCAGCCGCAACAAGAGGCTTCAGCCGGAAGATAGCCCGCGCTTCATTCAGTAGCGTAGGTTGGGGAGAGCGAAGCCAAGTAGGTCTACTTGAGTAACACGAAAGCGGACAGCTCATCTCTCAAGTTGTCTGATTTCGCTGCACTCAATCAGACCTACGAAACTATAGGTTCAACATCCTGAACAGCTTGACGGCGTGGACTTTCCACAAAGCGAAAGCCTAAAGCATGGCAATGCGCTTCAGCCGCTTGGGAATACGCAAGCAGGTCGCCGTGGTATTGCTCGGCAAGCTGTTCACGGGCGGCATGGATTTCAGCAACGACAGGATCGTGTTGCATTGCAGCAGTATTCATGGCAAAGCCTCCATCAGTTCAAAAGGTGTCACCAACTCAGGCAGCTTGTATCCTTTGGCCGCACATAAGCCGCGCATCACCGGCAGCTGCGCCGGATTGGCAATGTGGGTGCAATTCCACGTCAAAAGCACATCCATCTGATGATATGCCGCACAAGCAATTAGCAGTCAGGCGGGAATACTCTTCGCAGCCGCAACAAGAGGCTTCAGCCGGAAGGTCGCGGTGAATATGCACAGGGTCAGATAGTGCTCACAGCTTCTCCTGCCGTAGCCACGTGGTCAGCCGCTCCAAGCCCTCAGCGGTGGCAACCTGCTCCTGATAACCGAGCAGCGTTTGCGCCTGCTTCTTGCTGAACCAGTGCGACATAGCCAGCTGTTCGGCAAGGAAGCGGGTCATCTTCGGCTCGCGCTCGATCTTCAGGGCGGCATAGACCTTCTCCAGCAGCCAGCCTGCCGCTTTGGCCTTCTTCAGGCTGATTTGCTTCCGCACCGGCGGCACGTTCATCCGCTCGAACAGCTCGTTGATCCACGGCCAGAGCCGCACCGGCTCCTGCTGGCCGATGAAGAAGGCTTTGCCTGCCGCTGTGCCGCTGCTGCGCAGGTTCTCCTCAGCCAGCAGATGCGCGTGCGCCACATTATCTATATAGGCGATGTCCACCCGGTTCTGGCCGTCGCCGACTCTGCGCAGGCTGCCCTCGCGGCCACGGGCCATCAGGCGGGGGATCAGGTTGGTGTCGCCCGGCCCCCAGACTAAATGCGGGCGGATGGCCGCTGTGCGCAGCCGCCCGTCATTGGCCTGCAAGACTTCCTGCTCGGCGATAATCTTGGTGGCTGCGTAGTGACAGAGTGGCCGGGAGGCATAGGGCAGCGTCTCGCCGCCGCCCTCAATATCATGCCCGTCAAAGACCACGGACGGCGTGGAGGTTTGCACCAGTGCCTGAATCTTGTGCTCTCGGCAGGCGGCCAGCACGTTGCGCGTGCCGATGATGTTGATGCCGTGGTATTCGTCATAGCTGCCCCAAATGCCCGCTTTGGCCGCGACATGAAAGACCGTGCCGCAGCCCGCCGCAGCCCGGCTGACGGCTTCCGCATCCCGCAGATCACCTTGCAGGCAGACCGCGCCGACGGCCTCCGCCGCAGGATAGCGGTGTCTGCCGAAAACACGCACTTCCCGCCCCTGCCGACACAGTGCCTGCACCAAGGCCAGACCAATGAAGCCGCCGCCGCCAGTGACTAATATCTTGCTCATTCTTCGTTCCTCTGACGCTTGCCTGTCATGCGCCTATGCTGATGTTGCAAAATGCCCTCGGCGGCATCATGGCTCTTCTTCGTGAAGATGGAAGGTTTCACCTGAAGAGGTTCAGGCCGTCCGTATGAAGAGGTTCATGTCATCCGCCTGAAGTGGTTCAGGCAAACGGCCTGAAGAGGTTCAGGCGATCAGCATGAAGTGCTTCAGGTGGATTTTCTACTGTGCCTTGATCTTGGCGCGGACGGCTTTCAATGCCTTGCGCCATTCCTTTAGCTTGGGATGACCAATCTCCTCGGCAAGCTGCACAGCCCGGCTCATGTATTGCTCCGCCTTGGCAAGGTCGCCCTGCATTGCGTAAGCGTGCCCGATATTCCAGCTCGTCACCGCTTCGCCTGCCCTGTTGCCGATCTCTTGGCTGATGACTAAGCTCTGCTCCAGATACTTCAGGACGGCAGGATAGTCGCCATTGGTATAGGCAGTCGTGGCAATGTTGTTCAGCGTCACGCCTTCCTGCTTTTTGTCGCCAAGCTCCTGGCTGATGCGCAGGCTCTGTTCCAGATACTTCAGGGAGGTGAAGTATTCGCTCCTCGCCTTGTAAATCTGACTGATGTTGTTCAACGTTACGCCTTCTCCTGCCCTGTCGCCAGTCTCCTGACTTATACGCAAACTTTGCTCCAGATACTTCAGGGCGACTGCATATTCGCCCTTGGCATGGTGAATTA
Source organism: Desulfobulbaceae bacterium (assembly GCA_011391865.1). GTDB lineage: Bacteria > Desulfobacterota > Desulfobulbia > Desulfobulbales > Desulfobulbaceae > Electronema. The sequence continues at coordinate 15,379 of JAABPV010000031.1, forward strand.
CACCAATGTTGCCCAGTATTGCGCCTTCCCCAGTCTTGTCCACAAGCTCCTGGCTGATACGCAGACTCTGCTCCAGATACTTCAGGGTCGTGTCATAGTCACCCCGCGCAGAGTAAACCTGGCTGATGTTGTTCAGTATCCTGCCTTCACCTGCCTTGTCGCCGATCTCTTGGCGAATGACCAAGCTATGCTCAAACAGGGGCAGTGCCTCGGCGCAATGAGTAATGCGGTACAAGTCATAGCCTGCGTTGTTCAAATAGAGCGACCGATCCTTCTTCTTATCCTCCGGCAGCAGGGCCGCCGCCTTCTGCCAGTACGCGGCAGCCTTGGCGTAGCGCAACTGGATGCGCTGGAGGCGGGCGTTGTCGGCATGGGCCTTGGCAGCAGCAAGGCTGTGCTGGTTGGCTACGTCCTCCAGCAGGGCCTCGGCCTTGGCGTAGTCGCCCGCCTCAATGGCCTGCTTGGCCGCTTGGTCGTCACCCACGCGGGCCAGCAGCTCCTTGTACGTGGCGGCTATCTCGCGCAGCTTGCTGTCCCATTGGTCACGCGGCACCTTCTCTTTCAGCAGCGTGCCGAAGAAGCCCTCGACGACCTGCTCGGTCGCGCCCAGCTCCTTCACATACTGAGCAAAGACCTCATGGGGAATGCCTTGGTTCACCGTCACATTGCCAGTGCCGGAGGAGATGTTCCCGTCGCCATTCACCGTGTGCGTGACATTGATCGTCTTGCCTGTGGCACCGTCGCCTTGAGCGATGTTCTGCTCTCCGCTCTTGCTGTCGAAGTGGTTGGTCATGGACACACCTCACGGCTCCTGATACTTGGGACAGGTCCGCTTTGCATCGTAGTCCTTGTAGGCCGGGTCGTCATACCGTTCATGACAAGGCAGGCACAGCCCGACCCGCAGGATGCGGCGCAGCTCCTCGGCGTTGAAGGGCCGCAGGTCAGGCCGGGAGCCGTGCTGGAGCTGCTTGCCGTCAATGGTGACGAACGCATCCAGCGGCACAGTGCGGCCTTGCAGCGTCTCCACGCCCTGCCCGACAGGATGGAACTCCCACTTGCCGTCCTTCTTCGTCACCGTGCCTTCACCCAGCCCGACCGTCTTGGTGGAAACGTGGCAATCGGCGCAGGGCCTGCCTTTGGCCTGCGTGGTGTGCGGATTGATGGCCGCCATAGTAAAGCGGTTGAAGCCGCCTTCCACCTTGCCGTCCTTGTCGATCAGCGTCACCACATCCTGACAGCCCGGCGTGACAATCACCACCTTGTCCTTCCACACAGCGAGCATCGGCTGCTCGTAGCGGATGTAGGAGCGGCCTTCCTCCCACGCGCCCGGCGTTTCTTGCAGCGTGAGCTTGTCCAGATGGGTGTCGCTCATGTCACGCTTGACGTGGCAGCCGTAGCACTGCGGCACCCAAGTGGCGTGACAGGCGACGCAGGACAGCCGCTTGTGTCCCGGATAGGCGCAGGCCTCCTGCTTGGGCTGCCGCAGCGGGCGCACCTCGCCGTCATTGCGGCCAGTGAGGACAAAGCCCTCTTTGCCCTTGCTGATGTTGGTGACGACGCGGCCCTTGCGGGTTAAACCCGGCTCGGCGCTGTGGCAGCCCTCGCAGCTGATCTCCAGCTGCTCCTCGTAGTGGGCGTACTGGGTGCCGTCGCCCATGATCTCCTCGCGGGTGTGGCAGTCAATGCAGGACATGCCCTTGCGATGATGCACGTCATCGGCTATTTCGAGATAAAAGCGTCCGCCCGGCAGCTGCTTGGAGGACGGCTTGCCCTTCTCGAAGGGCGTGCCGTAGCCCTCACCCTCGAACATCCCAGCGTAGGAGATGCCGATCCGACCAGAGCGGTTGTGGCAGCGGACGCAGTTCTCGTCCGGCACCTTCTTGCTGATCTGCGGATGCGGCTTCTTGCCCTGCGGCTGCTTCTCCTCGAAGGAAGTCACTGTGGTGCGCTGATCACCCTTGGCGGGAATGTAGTGGCAGGCCGAGCAGCCGCCGCCTTTCTCGTTGAAGAACTTCGGCGCACCGGGCATATCGTTCTTCTGCTTCCAGAGATGGCAGGTGGCGCAGAGCTTGCGGAAGTAATCCAAGGCTAAGGAGTTCTCACCGCTCTCCAGTAGTTGTTCCACGGTGATTTCTGCGTCCTGCGTGTCCCGTTCGCCCCAGTAATAGAGCAGCGTGGAGAGGATGCCCCGGTTGGTGGCCATGAGCGAGTTCTTCACCTTGTGTACGTCCGCTGGATGACAGCCCTCCTTGCCGCAGCTCTTCTCGACCACGCGCAGATCGCCGGGATTCAGCACCATGCCCTTGTGCGCTTTCTCCTTGTCAATCGCCGCTGCGTCGCCGAGATGGCAGGGCGAGCAGCCGATCATCTGCGCCGCGTGGGCGGGATCGGGCTGCTCGTCCTTGTGGCAAGAGAGGCACATTTCGAGAAAGCCTGCGGTGGTGACTTCAATCTGCTCAGGCCGCTCGGTCTGCTGCTCCTGCCAGACCAAATAGCTGATCAGGGCGAGGACAAAGAGCGCGGCGGTGATAATGGAGAACGTGTTGCGGGGTGAGGACATGGGATCTTTGCGAGAAAAAGTGGGCGGATGAATTGCCCCACTATACACGCTGCCCGCCGAGTTTGGCAACTGCGGACAGCTCTCCGCCGGGCGCGTCGGCCTCTTTGCGCAGGAGCCTGCGAAGGAGTGAATGCTCCAAACACTCGTTGCAAAGCTCCCGGCAAAGGAGTGTTTGGAGCTTGTGGACGTGCTGAAGCTCCCGGCAAAGGAGTGTTTGGAGCTTGCGGACGTGCTGAAGCTCCAGGCAAAGGAGTGTTTGGAGCTTGCGGACGTGCTGAAGCTCCCGGCAAAGGAGTGTTTGGAGCTTGCGGACGTGCTGAAGCTCCCGGCAAAGGAGTGTTTGGAGCTTGCGGACGTGCTGAAGCTCCCGGCAAAGGAGTGTTTGG
>JAABPV010000031.1:18424-18879 GCA_011391865.1 Desulfobulbaceae bacterium
AGCTTGTGGACGTGCTGAAGCTCCCGGCAAAGGAGTGAATCCTACTTGCGAACATGTGAACGCTGCCTGCGCACGAGCGGCGGCAGGTGCTGGACAAGCCTGACAAGGCGCAGCTCGTTGCCAGGCTCCTCGCAGGGGCGTTTCGCGAAACGCCCTTACATCCCCGCCATCTTCTTCTTCAGCGCGTCGTAGTTTTCCTGAACCGTCTTGATGTGAGGATGATCGGCAGGGAGCTTGGCCTTGAAGATGGACAGGCTGCGCAGATACAGCGGCTCGGCTTCCTCGTACCGGCCCTGCGCTTTATACAGCCACGCCAGAGTGTTCAGAGTTGTCGCCACGTCAGGATGATCCTTGCCGAGCTTCTGTTCTCTGGTCTCCAGCGAACGCTTGTACAGCGGCTCGGCTTCCTCGTAACGGCCCTGCGCGTAATACAGCGCGGCCAGATTGTTCAGGGT
>JAABPV010000031.1:18977-28870 GCA_011391865.1 Desulfobulbaceae bacterium
CCAGCGAACGCTTGTACAGCGGCTCGGCTTCCTCGTAACGGCCCTGCGCGTAATACAGCGCGGCCAGATTGTTCAGGGCAGCCGCCACGTGCGGGTGTTCCTTTCCGAGAGCTTTTTCCCAAATCTCCAGCGAACGCTTGTACAGCGGCTCGGCTTCGGCGTATTTGCCTTGGTCTTTGTACAGACTGGCCAGATTGTTCAAGACTGTTGCCACCTTTTGATGCTCCTTCCCAAGAGCTTGCTCCTTGATCACCAAGTCATCTTTCAATAAAGATTCGGCTTCGGCGTAACGGCCCATATCAGAATAAACGATGGCCAAGGTACTGAAGGCACAGGAGTGGCATTTGTCCTCATTCTTTTTCCCTTCTTCCATCTTCACCAGCCGCACCAGCCATTCCTGTGCCTGCGCATAATCTCCCAGCGTGCGGGCCATGTTCCCAGCGGCCTGCAAGTAGTCAGGGTTGTCCTCCTCCAGCGTCACCGCCTTTTTGTACTGGCGCATGGCCTTGGCGTAATCAATGCGGCCCTCGGCCAGCTGCCCGCCTTGGTAGTTGGCAAGGGCGGCGGCCTTCCCCTCCTTATCCGCCACCTCGTCAAAAATTTGCTCCGCCGCCTTGGTGTCGCCTTTCGCCAGCCGCAGCTTGGCCTCGGCAATCCGCGCATCAGGCAGCTGCCCCTTCAGCTCGTCCAAAGCCTTCTCCGCAGCCTTGAGCCGGGCCAGCTTCTCCTCGTAGCTCTTCTGGAAATCGGCCAGCTGTTCCTCCAAGACTTTCGCCTTCTGCTCCAGCAGGTGGCGTTCTTCGGCGGCAAGGCCGGGAGCCTGCATTTCCTTGGCCGCTGTCCGCAGCTCTTCCTGAAGCATCTGCCGGTATTCCTCCTTGCTCAGGCTGATGCCGCTGCCCGCCGCTGGCGTGGCCTTCCAGCTCAGGGCGAATCCGCCGATCATCGCCATTGCAGCGAGAATGAAAAGCAAAATCATCCCCCAGCGCAGCAGCGGCGCGATCAGCGGGCCGGAGAGCTTCTTGCTGTTCAGAAACAGCGGCCTGATGATCAGGGCGAAAACAAACAGCCCGAAGCCCGCCAAGACTAACGGGTGCTGTAAATGGGTTATCCACTCGTTCATGTTGTTCATGGGTCGGCCTCCTGCCGTGCGGCGGTGAATTGCTTCGCTGATGCCGCATCTTAACTGGTCAGCCGGGAGAAACGCAACGCCGCCGCCCCGGAATTTCGTTTTATTTCTTGGGGAGAAAATGGTAAAAAACAACAGGCAAGATTTCTCAGCAAGAAAAAACAGCGAGGAGCGATCATGAGCGAAGTGGAAGCCATCGCAGCCCGCATCCGCAGCCTTCCCCAAAACGATTTCAGCACCCTGCGGACGTGGTTCTACGAGTTTGAGAACACCTGCTGGGACCGGCAGATCGCGGCGGACTTCAAAGCGGGCAAGCTCAGTAGGCTGATTGAAAAGGCGCGGGCGGAATTTGCTCAAGGCAAGGCCCGCGAACTGTGAAGCACTGCACGTCCTCTGATTTCTGGGAAGCATATCAGAAGCTGCCCGCAGCCGTTCAAGAGCTGGCGGACAAAAACTTTGATCTGCTGAAAAGAAATCCACGTCATCCGTCCCTGTACCTGAAACGCATTGAAGAATTGTGGTCAGTGCGGGTCGGGCGGCAGCACCGCGCTCTTGGCATAGATTCTCCCGAAGGCATTCAGTGGATTTGGATCGGCAGCCACGCTGAATACGACAGGCTCACCGCCTGAACCCCTCCCCCGGTGACACCTCATGGCACAGATAGATTCCTATTTCAAGCAGATGAAAGAGCGCGGGGCCAGCGACCTGCACATGGTGGTCGGCTTTCCGCCCCTGCTGCGCCTGCGCGGCGAGCTGGTGCCGTTAGACGAGCCGGTGCTGACATCGGAGAGCAACGAGCGTATCCTCTTTGAGATACTTGACCCGGATCAGCAGGCGATCATCAAGAAGAACCGCGACTTTGACAAGGCCTACGCGCTGGAGGGCGTGGGCCGCTTCCGCTGCAACTTCCTCTATCAGCACCGGGGCATCGGCGCGGTCTTCCGCATCATCCCGACGAAAATCCTCACTGTGGACCAGCTCGGCCTGCCGGAGTCGGTGCGGAGCATCGCCGAGTACGTGCGCGGCATGGTTTTGGTCACCGGCCCGACCGGCAGCGGCAAATCAACGACTATGGCCGCGATCATCGACTTGATCAACGACAAGCACCCGAAGCACATCATCACCATTGAGGATCCGCTGGAGTTTGTCCACCCGAACAAGCAGTGCATCTTCTCGCAGCGGGAGATCGGCAGCCACGCCAAGAGCTTCGCCAAGGCCTTGGCCGTGGCCAACCGCGAGAACCCGGACGTGATTCTCGTCGGCGAGATGCGCGACCTCGAAACCATCTCCGCCGCCCTGACCTGCGCCGAGCTGGGCATCCTTGTCTTCGGCACGCTGCACACCAACAGCGCGGCCAAAACCATCGACCGGATCATCAACGCCTTCCCGGCAGAAGAGCAGCCGCAGACCCGCACCATGCTGGCAGACTCGCTCAAGGCGGTCATCGCCCAGCAGCTGCTCAAGACCAAGGACGGCAAGGGCCGCTGCGCCGCGCTGGAAATTCTTATCGGCTCCAACGCGCTGGCCAGCATCATCCGCGAAGGCAAGATCAACCAGATTGAGTCCATGATCCAGACCGGCACCACGCAGGGGATGCAGACCATGGATCAGTGCCTGCAAAGGATGATCGACGACGGCAAAATCACCGTCGAAGCGGCGCGGGAGAAGGCGATTAACAAGAGCCTCTTCCCGCTGCCAGATGCGGAGGACTGATGTGAAGCCATGCTGAAAAAAATGATGGAGCAGGCAGCCGCGAAAATGCTGCAACATGCGCTCAATCAGCTGGAAAGCTGCGTCGAGCCGTCCTGCTTCGGCGATCCGCTGGCGGAACGGACGCGCTGGAATCCTCTGAAGAGCGGCGGCACGAATTTTCGCACCCACAAATTGGTCAGCACGCAGCCCGACCGGATGGAATTCCGCATCACCGCAGGAATGCTGCTCTTCGCCTCCATCTTTCTTCTGGTCGGTGTCGGCTCGGCGGTAGGAGCTTTTCTCTCTACCGAGCCGCTCTGGGGACTGGGGCTGTTCGGTCTCATCTTTCTGCTCATCGGCGGCGGAATGCTCTATTTCAGCTCCAAGCCCGTGGTTTTCGACAAGCGCAAAGGCTTCTTCTGGAAAGGCCGGAAGTCGCCTGATGACGTGGCCGACCTCGGCAGCTGCAAAGACTGTGTCCGGCTGGGGGAGATTCACGCTCTTCAGATTGTCGCTGAACAGCTCAAAGGCGACAGCTCTTCGTATTTCAGCTATGAACTGAATCTTGTCCTGAAAGATGCTTCCCGCGTCAATGTGGTTGACCACGGCAGCAAGGAGAAAATCCGTGAGGATGCCGCCGAGATGGCCGCATTTCTCGGCAAACCGCTTTGGGATGCGGCAGAGCCTGAAGATGTTAGACGCGGTCATGCCGGACAGGACGATGGAGGAAATCCGTAAGGTATGGGGAAGCAATCCTGAGCTGCTGGATGAGAAAACGAAGAAAATTTTAGAGAGGCTTAGGCTTAATAGGCGGCTGGAAAAATGGCAGTAGATTTTCAAGAATAAGCATTCTAATACAGGAGTTATCTTGAAAGCTCAAGAGACAAATAGGACAGAAAGACGTGGAATATGTATCACTGGAGAATTGTTTGAGGCGTTAGGATTTGCCTTCCGGGAGCAGCCGGTGAATGATTATGGAATCGATGCTCACGCTGAACTGATCAAGTCTGAGCAGGCAACAGGCCAGCTATTAGCTCTTCAAATAAAATCAGGAGTGAGCTATCTTTCTGAAAGAGACAGGTCAGATAGTTTTGTATTCCGCCCTGACCAAGATCATGTTGATTATTGGTTGAAGCACGCATTGCCAGTACTAGTTTGCCTTTGTGATGTGGAAGCACGAAAAGTTTATTGGCAGATTGTGAATAATGAAACAGCCACTTCCACTGGAAAAGGTTATAAAATTATCATTCCGCCGACGCAACTGGTTGATTCATCATCTATTGAGCCATTACGAAGACTACTGACACCAGTTGTGCCCGCAACTCGCTACACCATCTTTAAAACAGAGGATGTTAGCCACGGCACTGCAAAGAGATATTCTTTTGCAGTTGTCATTAACGGCACTGCCACGAAGGCAGAAGTGGCTGCAATTGTTCGTCAAGTAACAAATGATGGCGCAAAACGAAGGTATTATAGAAACCATTTGGCTGAAGGGCGATGGGGTGATTCTGATGCCCACGTTGTTTGGACATTCATTTTCCCAACAGCCGAAGATTACAGCCGCACCATTTGGATATGCCGTAGTCTTTGGATTAGTGAAAATTTGGAGGAACAGTTCAGGCCTATTGGATTCAAAGGAGAAAACATAGGAGACAATATTGTCTTAGAATGGAGTTCTTACTACGATGAGCTTTCTAAATTTTTATCGGAAAAGGTGTACTCTAAGGAGCAATATTTATCTGTTATTCTTCCGATGGTCGACGAGTTAAAGGAATTGTTCAAGATAATAGAGAGTAATTTATTTTTATATAAAAACAATCAAGTTGGAGAAGAGATATTTATTTCAGAGAGCATGGCTGCGTTAAAACGTGTTCGCGAGCTGTATCGTGAAGGCACCAATCTTCCATCTTCTACTCCTTTTGAATGTCAAGATGTTAGCAGTAAATTTCAAAGTTTTATCTCATTACTTGATAATATTAGCATATATTACGATGAAGAATCTCTCAATCGCAATGTATGGAGCAAAGATAACAGACTATGGCTCTCTATTCAGCAATTATCCGAGGCAAGAAAGAAAATAAATGAATTTGAATATGAATTGTTAAAAATTCGATAGATGACTCCTTAAAACGATGAAAATCGTACTATCAGCAATAAACCAAAGGAATAAAATGCTTGGCGCAATTGCAGGCGATATCGCCGGTTCCATCTACGAATGGCATAATGTCAAATCGAAAGACATTCCTCTTTTCACAGAGAAATGCTTCTTCACTGATGATTCGGTGTTGACCGTCGCCTTGGCGGACACCATCCTCAGCGGCACGCCGTATGCTGAGAATCTCAAAAATTTCTATCAACTCTATCCCTCTGCCGGATACGGCGGCAGTTTCCATAAATGGGCGCAGAGCGCGAATTCTGAGCCGTACAATAGCTGGGGCAACGGCGCGGCAATGCGGATCAGCCCAGCAGGCTGGGCGTTTGATGATTTGGACACCGTACTGAGCAAGGCAGAGGAATTCACAGCGGTCACGCATAATCATCCCGAAGGCATCAAAGGAGGACAGGCAACTGCTGCCGCAATCTTCCTCGCCCGCACCGGCAGAACAAAAGAGGAAATCCGCCGCTATATCGAAACACAGTTCGACTATGACCTGAGCCGCCATGTGGATGAAATCCGGCCAAGCTACACCTATGACGTTTCCTCGCAAGGCACAGTGCCGCAAGCTGTCTGCGCCTTTCTTGACGCAACGAATTTTGAGGACGCGCTCCGCAATGCCATTTCTCTGGGAGGCGATTCCGACACCATCGCCTGCATCACCGGCGGCATTGCCGAGAGCTTTTACGGCGGAGTTCCCTCTTGGATTGAGGAAAAGGTCTATTCCATCTTGGATGCGCGGCTTGGAACAATCACTAAGCTGTTTGCAGCGAAATACTGCTGAGAATAAAGAACTTGCCTGATCTGCTCTACAAAGCCTCCATCGCCGTTGCGCCTCGGCTGTATGTCGTCCTGTCCTCGCTTTGGTTCGGCACTTGCCGCCTTGAAGTGCGCGGACAAGAGAACTTCGACAAAATGCTGGCGCACGGCTCCGGCGTGGCACCGTTCTGGCATTATTCTGTCTTTTACATGCTCTATCATCTGCGCAAATACTCTGGCGTGGCGATGGTCAGCGCGAGCAAGGACGGCGAATACATCGCCCGCGTGGCTCATCTGCTCAACTTCGAGACCGTGCGCGGCTCGTCCAACCGTTTCGGCGTGCGCGCCCTGAAAGGCATGGTGGATCAAGTCAGATTGGGGAAAAACGCGGGCATTGTCGCGGACGGCTCGCAGGGGCCACCACTGAAGGCGCAGCCCGGAGCGATTCTCGTGGCCGCCAAATCCGGCGCACCGATCATGCCTATTGCTTGGGCGGCGAAACGCTACAAGGCGTTCTATTCTTGGGACCGCACCATCATTCCCATGCCCTTCAGCCCGATGATTTTGGAATACGGCGAGCTGATCTGGATTGAACCGGAACAAACTGCCGAGACAGTGGAGCAGTGCCGACAGCAGCTTGAAGCCGCGTTGAACAGCATGTACCGGCGGCTTTGGCGGGAGTTTGGCCGGGATGGGCATTGACTTCAGTATCAATAATGATACTATAAAAAGAGCGTGATATGGCACTGGAAGATATCCTGAAGCAGCTCAATGCGAACCCGGCTGATGTGCGTTTTTCCGAGCTGTGCAAAGTGTGCGATCATTATTTTGGTCAAGCACGTCAGAGCGGCAGCAGTCATCGTATTTACAAAACGCCTTGGACAGGTGATCCGCGAGTCAATATTCAAAACAGCAGAGGAAAGGCGAAGGCGTATCAGGTCAGGCAGGTGCTAAAAGCCATAGAAAAATTGGAGAGTAAAGATGCCTCTGAAGAATGACCGCTACACGTACCGAGTCACATGGTCCGCAGAAGATGATGAATATGTTGGGTTATGCGCAGAATTTTCAAGCCTGAGCTGGTTGGCGAAATCTCCAGAAGCGGCGTTGAAAGGAATCAGAAAAATTGTCGCTGAGGTCATCCAAGACATGCAAGAAAATGGAGAGGAAATCCCGGCGGCAATAGCCGGGAAAAAATACAGCGGCAAATTCATGGTTAGGATTCCGCCTGAAGCGCATCTCAGCTTGGCGATTCAGGCCGCAGAATCTGGTGTGAGCATCAATCGGCTGGTCAGCTCCCGTCTCTGTCAGAACAATGAGCGTCCCTGAAACCTCCTGCCTTGTCATCGCCGGACTGAGCGGCGGCTCCGGCAAATCCGTGGCTTGTGTCGCGCTGGCGGCGGCCCTGCGGCGGCGCGGCCAGCAAATTGCGCCGTTCAAAAAAGGGCCGGATTACATTGACGCAGGCTGGCTGGCAACAGCCGCTGGGCAGCCTTGCTGGAACCTCGACCCCTTCTTGATGAGCGCGGCAGCCATCAGCGATTCCTTCCGGCAGCACGCGGCGGGCGCAGATTTCGCCCTAATTGAGGGCAACCGTGGCCTTTATGACGGCGTGACCGCCGAAGGCGAGTTCTCCACCGCCGAGCTGGCCGTGCTGCTCAATCTGCCGGTGCTGCTGGTGGTCAATTGCAGCAAGGCCACCCGCACGGTCGCGGCGATGGTGCTGGGTTGCCGCGAATTAGACAAGCGGGTGCGCATCGCCGGGGTCATGCTCAATCAGATCGCCTCACTGCGCCACGAGCAGGTTGTCCGGCAGGCGGTGGCGCAGGACACCGGCATTCCGGTCGTCGGCATCGTGCCGCGCCTGAAGGACGACATTTTTCCCATGCGCCATCTTGGCGTGGTGCCGCAGCAGGAATACGGCGACGCGAACGCCGAAGCGGCGGTGAGCCGTTTGGCCGATTTGGCCGAAAAGCATTTTGATCTGGAGCAGATACGCTGCCTTGCCGAACAGCGACAGTTTGCGCGGCTGCCTGAACAGCAGCCCGGCGGCGGGAAACTGCGCATCGGCATCCTCCGCGACGCGGCCTTTCAGTTTTATTATCAGGAAAATCTTGATGCCCTGCGCGAGGGCGGCGCAGATTTAGTCACGATCAACGCCCTGACAGCGGCGCGGCTGCCCGATGGCTTGAACGCGCTCTACATCGGCGGCGGTTTCCCGGAAACCAGCGCACAGCAATTAGCTGAAAATGCTTCGTTCCGCGAGTCGGTGCGTCACGCGGCGGAACGCGGCCTGTCAATCTACGCCGAATGCGGCGGCCTGATCTTCCTTGGCCGCTCAATTATCGTGGACGGGACAGAATACCCGCTGGCCGGGGTCTTTCCGGTCACGTTCTCCATGTCGGACAAGCCGCAGGCGCACGGCTACACCGTCTTCACGGTCGAGCGGGAGAATCCCTTTTATCCCATCGGCACGCAGATCAAAGGGCATGAGTTCCGCTATTCCATCGTCAACAGCTGGGACGGCAGACCGGAAGATTTAGCTCTGCGCATGGAACGCGGCACTGGGTTTCAAGGCAAGCGGGACGGCCTGCTGAAAAACAATGTGCTGGCCCTTTACACCCACGTGCTGGCTCCGGGCGCGCCGGAATGGGCGACGGGCCTGCTGCGGGCGGCAGCGCGAAAGAAGGAGGTTTCGGCATGAATTCCAAGCTGCCAAAGCCGTTCCGGCGGCTGCTCGCCCTCTGCGCCCGCGATGCCGCCCATGAGGCGATGCTCGCCAAGCTGGAGCAGGTGCTGGCCGAATGCCGCCAGCAGGCCGATGCGGCAGCGTGGAACCTGCTCCTGCATGAGGCGGAGGCGCAGGGCATGGCACCGCTGCTGCATAAGCATCTTGGCGCACTTGGCTGGAGCGGCGTGCCGGAGCAGTTCCGGCGGCTGCTCCAAAGCCTGCGCCTGCGGAGTCGGCACGCGAACAGTATCCGCAGCGTGGCTGCCGGAGAAATCGCCGCTGCCTGCGCCGCCGCCGGAATTGATCTGCTTTTGATCAAGGGCATCGCCTTGGCGCATTCCGCCTACAGCGAACCGGGCCTGCGCCCAATGCGGGACATTGACTTGCTGGCGCGAAAGACTGATCTGGACCGGGCGCAGGCTTTGCTCCTTGAACTGGGCTTCCATCCCAGCCCGGCGCATGAGCACATGCCGGAGGAGCATCACCACCTTCAGCCGATGATAAAAACCATCGACGGGCTTCAGGTCTCCGCCGAGCTGCACCATGACCTGCTGCCCGCTTCGCCCCGGCACCAGCCATGGTCGCTGGAGCGGTCATGGGCGGCAGCCCGGGCCATCGAGATCGGCGGGCGGCAGGCCCACATTCTTCCGCCGGAGCAGGCTTTACTTTACGGGTATCAGCACAATTTCCAAGCTCCGCTCAACTACGAGCCGTTCCGCCTCATCCATGCGGCGGATTTAGTGACGCTGACAGAACGGCATCTCGCTGAATTGGACTGGGAGAAAATCCGCAAAAAAACGCCTGTCCTGCTTAACGCTTTGTCGCGCCTCCATTTTCTTGCCCCGCTGCCGCCGGAGGTCATCAGCCGACTGAAGCTGGATGTCAGCGCGGAGCCGAAAGGGGCAGGGCAGGGCTATGCAGGCTGGACCGGGGACATCACAAGAAAGGATTTGCTGGCCCTGCCGCTGCGGCTGCTGCGGGAGCCGCAGCTGGCTTTGGACACCCTGCTGCCGCCGCAATGGTGGACGCAGCTCTGCTACGGCTGCACAGACGGCCTGCCCTACTGGCGGGTCAGGCTGATCGAGCATCCCCGCGCCCTGCTCCGGCTGCTGCTCGCATGGATCAGGGCGTACCGCAAGGAGCGTGACGCAGCCGCTCAGATGTAGCCCTCCTGCCGGCACCACGCGCCGGTGCGCTTCAGGCCCTCGTCGACTGTCAATCTCACCTCCACGCTGAGGGCCTTGGCGGTCTTGCGCACCAAGCGTCACGTATTCCTCGTCGGCGTTTTCATTGTCAAGCTGAATTTCAGCGCGGCATAGTGAATTGTTCAGCGGTGAAAAACCGGATGTTTTTATCCGTGGATTCAAGTTGTAAGTGCAACTTTTGCTGAGTTGAGAAAAGAGTGAGTTATGGTAACATTGATGGCTCAA
>JAABPV010000032.1 GCA_011391865.1 Desulfobulbaceae bacterium
AGAAAACTTGGCTGTTCGACAGATGAGATTTTTCAGCAACCATGCTTATAGTCAATTTATTGTGCTACGGCTATAACAGGACGAACAGCGCAGAGCATGTTGGAAAAACAGCAATATTCAGAGGTGAACGAGAAGCTATATTCGCAGGGTATTTGATTAGAATCAACGTAAAAAGAAGCATTGTTGACCCTGAATTTCTTGCAATTTATCTTAACAGCAGAAAAATCAGAGAATATGGCTATTCTGTCATGACCTCAAGTGTCAATCAAGCCAATATCAGCGGCAGCAAGTTGAAAGAGTATCCGTTTCTTATGCCTCCTTTGTCAGAACAACGCCAAATCGTTTCACAGCTTGACAGTCTTTCAGCAGAAACCAGCGTCCTCGAATCCATCTACCAGCAAAAGCTGTCTAATATCGAAGAACTGAAAAAATCTCTTCTCCAGCAAGCCTTCAGCGGAGCTTTGTAACATGAACGAAGCCGACACCAGAGCGGAGCTGATTGACCCGCAATTGCAGGCCAGCGGCTGGGGCATTGCCGACGGCTCCAAAATCCTGCGGGAATATGCTGTTACAGATGGCCGGATTCAGGGCGAAAACAGGCGGGGCAAGCAGCTCAAAGCTGATTATCTGCTGCTGTATAAGGGAATCAAGCTCGCAACGGTGGAGGCGAAACGTGCTGCGCGGGTTGTCGGCGAAGGCGTGGCGCAGGCCAAGCTGTATGCGGAGAAGCTGGGCTTGGATTACACCTTTGCCGCCAATGGCAGGGAAATCCGCCAAATCTGCATGAAGACCGGCGAAGAGAAAAGCATTGCCGCCTTTCCCTCGCCAGATGCGCTCTGGCAGATGACCTTTTCCGCTGCCAATGACTGGAAACTGAAATTTCTTGCAGTGCCGTTCGAGTCCTGCGGCGGTAGAAAGCAGGCAAGGTTTTATCAAGATATTGCGGTGCGCCGGGTGCTTGACGCGATAGCCGACGGCAGAGAGCGCATTCTGCTGACATTGGCCACCGGCACCGGCAAAACCTTCATCGCCTTTCAAATCGCGTGGAAACTGCATCAGAGCCGCTGGAATCTGCGGCGTGACGGCTCCCGCAGGCCGCGCATCCTCTTCCTTGCCGACCGCAATATTCTCGCAAATCAAGCCTTCAATGACTTTTCCGCTTTCAAAGAAGATGAGCTGGTGCGCATCAGGCCGTATGAGATCAGCAAAAAAGGCAAGGTGCCAACCAGCGGCAGCGTGTTTTTCACCATCTTCCAAACCTTCATGACCTCTTCGGCAGGCTCAGAGACCATTTCGCGCCCTGAGCTTGCCGAAGGGTGTTTCAGTGAATATCCACCCGATTTCTTTGATTTCATCATCATTGACGAATGTCACCGGGGCGGGGCCAATGATGAGGGAAGCTGGCGGGGAATTTTGGAATATTTTGCGCCAGCCGTGCAGCTCGGCTTGACAGCTACGCCAAAACGGGCCGACAATGCAGACACGTACCGCTATTTTGGCGAGCCGGTCTATATCTATTCCCTGAAAGAAGGTATTGAAGACGGCTTTCTCACGCCGTTCCGCGTCCGCCAGTTCAGTACCAGCTTGGATGAATACAGCTATGATCCAGATGATGACATTGTAGAAGGCAGTGTTGACGAAAATAAAAAATATACTGAATCTGAGTTCAACCGGAAAATTGAAATCCGGGAGCGTGAGGCGTATCGTGTCGAGCTGTTCCTTGCAGAAGCCAAGCAGGATGAAAAGACGCTTGTTTTTTGCGCTAATCAAGCCCATGCCGCTTTAATCAGAGACCTGTTTAATGAACGAAAACGCAGCAGTCATCCAAACTGGTGCGTCCGGGTCACAGCCGACGATGGGGCGTTAGGTGATCAATATCTTGAGGATTTTCAGGACAATGAAAAAAGCATTCCTGCGGTGTTGACCACTTCGCAGAAGCTCTCAACCGGCGTTGATGCCCGTAACGTGCGCAATATCGTCCTGCTGCGGCCCATCAACTCCATGATTGAATTCAAGCAGATAATCGGGCGCGGCACTCGGCTGTTTGACGGCAAGGCATGGTTTTCAATTTATGATTTCGTCAATGCCTGCCGCCTCTTCGCTGATCCTGAATGGGACGGCGAGCCGATTGAGCCGGAGCCGCCCCCCGTTCTCCCTCCTCCTGAACCACCCGTAGAGCCGCCGAAGCCTGAACCAGCCACCACCGCGCCGCAGATGATAAAAATTCGCCTTGCAGACGGCAAAGAGCGCGAAATTGAGCATAGTTCTCAAACGCTGTTGATTGATCGTGAAGGCAGGGTGATTCCAGCGGCAGAGTATCTGCAAAAGCTCTTTGGCGAGCTGCCGCAGCTTTTTCAGAATGAGGATGAGCTGCGCCGGATATGGTCGCAACCGATGACCCGGAAGGAATTACTCAATAAATTGGAGGAACGCACAGGCTGCGGCCCGGAGCAGCTTGCCGTCCTTCAGCGGCTGATCAGAGCTGAAGACAGCGATTTATTCGATGTGCTGGAGTATGTTGCATACGCTGCGCAGCCGGTCTCAAGGGCGGCGCGGGCCGACCATGCCCGGCGGAAGGTCATGCCCATGCTGGATGCCAGACAGCAGGAATTCATTGAATTTGTCCTGTCGAGATATGTTCAGGACGGTGTTGCCGAATTGGACATGGACAAGCTGACCGCCCTGCTGGAGCTGAAATATCGGGCGGTGGCCGATGCGGTTGTGAGGCTGGGCAGCATCAGCGCAATCCGCAGCTCGTTTATTGAGTTTCAGGGGTATTTGTACGATAAGGCGGCGTGAAGCAATCGTTGCAAGCCACAAAAAGCAGCAAAAAAGAGGTGTATGAATGGCTCTTCAGCAAATCACAATCGGCATTCCTGACAAGGTGCTGCTGGCGGAAAAAACAGATGCCGAGTCCTTTGGACGTGAAATCCTCCTGCTGGCGGCGGTCAAGCTGTTTGAAATCGGCAGGCTGTCATCCGGGAGGGCTGCCGAGCTTGCAGACATGTCCAGAGTGGAATTCCTGCTCAACCTGAACCGCTTCAAAGTCTTTCCTCTGTCGTCGGAACTGGATGAGCTGGAGGCGAAACATGCCTGAAGCTGTCAGCAACACTTCGCCGCTGCTCTACCTGCACCGAATCGGGGCCGCAGACTGGCTGCCGTGCCTGTTCAAGGAAATATGGGCACCTGATGCGGTCAGAGGCGAGCTGCTGGAGGGACGCGCCAAAGGATACGATGCGCCCGACATTGCCGCATATCCTTGGCTGGATTTGGTCAATCCTCAAGCCATGCCCTCTGAATGGCTGGCCTTGGATTTGGGCGCAGGCGAGCTGGCGGCAATGGCTCTGGCTCTTGAGCATCCCGCCCGGATTGTTCTGCTTGATGACATGCTCGCCCGCCGCACCGCTCAAGCTGCCGGTTTGCAGGTCTGGGGAACATTGCGGATTCTGCTGGAAGCCAAGGCGCAGGGGCTGACTGATGCCGTTGAACCCTCTGTCTGGAAACTGAGCAAGGCGGGCATGTGGATTTCCGCCGAAGTGAGACAGCGGATTCTTGCTCTGGCAGGCGAAGGCTGATCGGATGCGCTGCCGGGCCAGCTCGTTTTTCTCTTCAACCCGCGATTCCCCCGCCCGCAGAAATCATTTTTTGTGGCAAGGCAGCAGACTCCCCATAATGGCAAAAACAGGAAAAAATGTGGGGAATATGGTGGGGAACAAAAAAGGGAGATAAAGCAATCCTTGCTCTATCTCCCTGAATTTCCTTGGTGACCCCAAGGGGAATCGAACCCCTGCTTACGGCGTGAGAGGCCGCTGTCCTAACCGCTAGACGATGGGGCCTAATCGGTGAGGCAATATTTACACCATGCGCCCGTTTCTGTCAAGCATCTTTTGCATCTTTTTCCGCCGCTGCCGGAAGCCTGCCGAACAGCTCCGCGCTCTGGCGCAGCCGCTCGGCCAGCGCGTCGCTGATGAAGCGCGGGGCGCAGCGCCAGCGCCAGTTGCCGGAGGCTGTTCCCGGCGTGTTCATCCGGCAGTCGTTGCCGAAGCCGAGCACGTCCTGCATGGGCAGAATGCAGAGCGCGGCTGGCGAGGACATGGCCAAGGCAAGCATGTCCTCGTGGAAGCGGGCCGCGTCGTCGTCGCTGCGGTTGGCGTAGTGCTTGGCCTGCCGCTTGGCCGCCGCCGGAACCTCGCCGCTCAGATACCAGCCCACGGCGGTGTCGTTGTCGTGGGTGCCGGTGTAAACCACGCAATTTCTCGTCATGTTGTGCGGCAGATATGTATTGTCCGGGCTGCCGTCAAAGGCGAAGAGCAAAATTTTCATGCCGGGGAAGCCCATGCCGTCGCGCAGCTCCTCGACTTCCGGGGTGATCACGCCCAAATCTTCGGCGATGACCGGCAGGCTGCCGAGGCGTTTTTCCATCTCCTTGAAAAAGCGCAGGCCGGGGCCTTTCTGCCAGTCGCCGTTCATGGCGGTTTTTTCTTTGACCGGAACCGTCCAGTAGGCCTCAAAACCCCGGAAATGGTCAATGCGGATCACATCCACC
This sequence comes from Desulfobulbaceae bacterium, assembly GCA_011391865.1. Taxonomy (GTDB): domain Bacteria; phylum Desulfobacterota; class Desulfobulbia; order Desulfobulbales; family Desulfobulbaceae; genus Electronema. Next base: position 4,547 of record JAABPV010000032.1, read on the forward strand.
ACCGACAAAATGGCACGCAGCCGCTGCTCCCACCAGTCCAGCAGCCGCTCCTTCACACCGGGCGTGCGGCTGTGCCAGCGGTAGAGGGGATTTCCCCAGAGCTGCCCGGTTTCACTGAAATAATCCGGCGGCACACCAGCGACATGAGTCGGGCGGCCTGTTTTCGGCGAGAGCATGAAAATGTCCTGATCGGCCCAGACATCGGCGGAATCCAACGCGATGTAAATGGGCAGATCGCCGATGATCCGCACGCCGTTAGCCGCTGCCTTGGCGTGCAGTTCCTCCCACTGGCTAAAGAAAAGATGCTGCTCGAACTGGCAGCGGCGGATGTCCGCCTGAAACTGTTGTTCTGCCGCCGCAAGAGCTTCCGGCTGGCGCAGGCGCAGTTCTTCTGGCCAGTCGAACCAGCCCTGCTGGTTGTAATGCCGCTTCAGAGCGGTGAAAAGGCTGTAGTTGCGCAGCCAAAAGTGCGTGGTGTTCAGCTCGGCAAAAAATGCCTCCTGCTGCTTTTCATTCTTAGTGCGCAGAAAATTCTGCCAAGCCCGCTCCAAAACCTGCTCTTTCCATGCCGTGACCGCCTCAAAATTGACCAAATATTCTGAGAAGTCAGCAAGCAAGGGCGGCAGCTCCTCCTGCCGAAGCCAGCCGTCGCGGACGAGCAGCTCCGGGCTGATCAGGAGTGGATTGCCGGCAAAGGCCGAGCCGCTCATGTAGGGCGAATTGCCGAAGGCCGGGCTGACCGGCACCAAAGGCAGCACCTGCCAGCAGCTTTGTCCGCTGCGGGCAAGAAAATCAACAAAGGCATGGCTTTGCGGGCCGAGATCGCCGATGCCGAATGGGCTGGGCAGGGAGGAAATGTGCATGAGCACGCCGGAGGCTCTGGCCGCGCCGATGCCGCGTGAATTTTGTTCTTTCATTGCAGTCTGTTGGCAGAAGGTAGAAGGGGCCGGACATGCCGCCCGGCGGCTGATGATGCAAAACGGCATCGAAAAAACTTGCTTTGCTTTTTTTCTCAGAATGTACTATATAATATAACCTTATTCATTTCAAAAGCGGACGCGAAGCGCGTCTTTTTTTTTGCGCTGAAAAATTTCATCTGCGAACACGCGGGGAGGATGTGCCAAGTGCTTGCAAGTATTAAAGAAGATCTTCTGAAAGCTGGGCAGGGCGAGGGATGCATCACATTCAAACATCTCAACAAGCTGCTGCCGGAAGACGTGAAGGACCCCGGCGCGATTGAAGCAGTGTTTGATTTTCTCAACGCGCATAATATTGAAATCGTTACAGTTGAGGATTCAGGCCGAAAAAGGACGCTCTCCGGCGAGGAGTGGGTCAGCAAGGAGGACATGCCGGTTGATGAGCCGGAAGAGGAAGGCTCCCTGCTGCTCGGCGAGGAAGAGCATGAGGCCGAGGAGACCACCACCACCTACCTGCGGGAGATGGGTCAGTTCGAGCTGCTGACCCCGGATGAGGAGGCCCGCTATTCCAAGGCCATCCGTGAAGGCTTCGGCGCGATCATCGAAGGCATCCGTCTGGACGGCTCTGGTGTGCCGGAACTCCGGGTGCTGAAGGAGCGGATTGATCTGTGGGAGCGGCGCGACGCGACCCTGAAGCCGAAGAAGCAGCAGCTCAACTACATGCGCCAGGTGGTGAAAAAGGCAGCGGGCAAATACCCCGACCTGCGCGAGCTAATTGAGCTGCACACCCGCATCGGAGCCTATGGCCGTTCGATTGAGAACGCCAAGGACTGCATGATCCGGGCCAACTTGCGGCTGGTGGTCTCCATCGCCAAACGCTACATGCACCAAGGGCTGACGCTGGCCGACTTGATTCAGGAAGGCAATCTCGGCTTGATGCGGGCGGTTTTCCGCTTCGACTACACCAAGGGCAACAAGTTCTCCACCTATGCCTCGTGGTGGATCCGGCAGGCCATCACCCGCGCGATTCTCGACAAAACGCGCACCATCCGCCTGCCTGTGCATTTTTTGGAGCTGCGGAGCCAGTTCTTCAAAGCCTTCTATTCCTTGTTGAAAGAGCTGGGCCGGGAGCCGACCCCGACGGAAATCTCTGAGCTGACCGATCTGCCGATGGATAAAATCTTGGCGATCTTGGAAGCCTCGCGCGAGCCGATCTCCCTTGAAACTCCGGTCGGCGACGATGACTCCACTCTCGGCGATTTTCTGGAGAACCAAGAGGCGGAATCGCCCTACGACACGGTGGAGAACCGCGAGCTGGCCGACCGCGTCACCGAGGTGCTGGGCACGCTGACCGAGCGGGAGGAGAAGATCATCCGCCTGCGCTTCGGCATCGGCGAGAAGGCGGAATACACGTTGGAGGAGATCGGCAAAAAATTCAACGTCTCCCGCGAGCGCATCCGCCAGATTGAGAAAAAGGCTCTCAACCGTCTGCGTCATTCCAGCCGTCGGGAAAAGCTGCGTTTTTTCTTGGACTGACAGCCGCTGCTGTTGTATTCTTCCTGCCAAGCCCCTTCTTCGGAAGGGGCTTTTGTTTGCCTTCAACCACACGCTGCCAATGCCCCTTCTTGCCGAATACCCTTTTGCGCCGCAGAGCTTTGTCACCGCCGACGGCCACCGCCTTTCCTATGTAGACGAAGGCGGCGGCCCGGCAGTGGTCATGGTGCACGGCAATCCCTCTTGGTCGTATCTGTACCGCAATCTGGCAGCCGCGCTCCGGCATGACCGCCGCTGCATAGTGCCAGATCATCTCGGCTGCGGTTTTTCCGACAAGCCGCAGAACTGGCCTTACCGCCTCAGCGGCCATATCGGCAACCTCAGCGCACTGCTTGACCATCTGCACGTCGAACGCTGCGTGCTGGTGGTGCATGACTGGGGCGGGGCCATTGGTATGGGCTGGGCGGGCCGACATCCTGAACGTGTCGCCGGACTGGTCGTGCTGAACACCGCCGCTTTCCGCTCGCGTCGCCTGCCCCTGCGCATCGCCCTTTGCCGCCTGCCGCTGCTGAGCGAGCTGCTGGTGCGCGGCCTCAACGGCTTCGCCTGGCCAGCTACCTTCATGGCCGTGCGGAAAAAAATGCGGCCAGAAGTGAAGGAGGGCTTTCTCGCCCCCTATGACAGCTGGGCCAGCCGGGTGGCGGTGAGCCGCTTTGTGCAGGACATCCCGCTGCGCCCCGATCATCCTTCGTGGCCTGCATTGGTCCAAGTCGAGGAAGGGCTGGAAAAGCTGCGCGACAAGCCGATGCTGATCTGCTGGGGCGGGCGGGATTTCTGCTTCAATGACGAATTTTATGAAGAATGGCGGCGGCGTTTCCCAGCGGCGCAGTGCTGCTATTTCCCGGATGCTGGGCATTATGTGCTGGAAGACGCGCTGCCGGAAATTCTCGCTGTCCTGCCCGGCTTTCTGGATGCCTGTAGCTGAACTGCGTCCGCCTCCGGGAGGCGGACGCTGCCCGCTCCGTTTCGCTTACTCGCCAGCGGACATGCCGATGGTCTTCAGGCACTCGCGCACCGGTGCGTAATCCGCCACATCTTTCCAGCCGACGATTTTGCCGCTCACCGCCGCCTCGGAATCCGGCTTCATCGCCAGCAGGGCCTCTTTGACCTTCTTCCGCGCGCCCTCATTCACATGAGCCAGCGCGGCCAGCGGCCATTCAGGATAGAGCTTGGAGGAATGGACAAAAGGAAAATCTTTGTCCTCGCCCGGATGAATGACCCGGAACTCCTCCATCTTGATCTTGCCGTCCTCGGCCATCCGCTCCAAGGTGTCGGTGCGGACGGTGCCGACATCAACTATGCCGTCCTCCACTGCCCGCACCACTTTCTCATGCGTTCCCAGCTCTTCAAAGGCGGCGCAGTCTTTCTCCGGGTTGATGCCGTTGGTCATCAGCGTGTAGAGGCCCGCATGAAGGCCACCGAAGGAGGTGCGCTTGACAAAGCCAAATTTTTTACCTTTGATGTCCACCAAGGTCTGAATCGGGCTGTCCTTGCGCACAAAGATCACGCCGCCGAACTGATGCACGCTTTTGCCGTTGATGCTGTTGATCATCGTGGCCACGGCCTCTGCGCCGTATTTATCGTGCATGTCAACGTAAATGGCCGGATTGGCGAGAAAGAAATCCACCTTCTTTTCGCGGACGGTGTTGTCCATCGCGTTGAAGGTCACCGGCACCACGGAAACAGTTTTTCCGAGTGCCTTGCTGAGATGCTCGCCATGTGCGCTCCACTGGCTGATGGCCTTGAGGTCGCCGCTCTTGGCCAGCACACCGATCGTGTATTCCTCGGCGGCAGCCGGAACGGTGCCAAGGGCGGCGCAGAGCCACAGCGTGGCTAAACTCATGAGGGACGGCAGTTTTTTGGACAGCATCATTTCCTTTCTCCTTTGTGGTTGAGCATTGAGGTTTCGGGCCGAAAACAGCCCGCCGACATTCCGCCAACCTACCTTATTTGGAGAAAAAGTCAATGATTTTCGTGCATCGCTCAGGCTTCAAGCAGCAGGGACACCCATTCTTCCTCATGAGCTGCCTGCCGCAGGCGGAGGCCCAGCTCTCTGTAAATGCGGAGGATGCTCTCCTCCTGACTGCCACAGAGTAAGCCTGAAAGCACGAGCTGTCCATTCGCCGCCAGCCGCTGGACAAGAGCCGGAGCCAATTCAACCAGCACGTCGTGCAAGATGTTGGCACAGATCAGATCGAACTGGCCGCTGATTCGCTCCAGCGGCTCCGCCGAAACCGCGATGCGTTCAGCAAGGCTGTTGCGGGCGATATTCTCCGCCGCCACCGCCACCGCCACCGGGTCGTTGTCAATGGCGACCGCCTCTTTAGCCCCGAAGAGGACAGCGGCCATAGCCAAAATGCCGGTGCCGGTGCCCACGTCCAGCATCCGTTCCGGCGGCGACGCGGCTTGGCAGCAGCTCTGCACCAAGCTGAGGGCCAGCTTGGTTGAGGCATGCTGGCCGGTGCCGAAGGCCATGCCTGGATCCATCTCCAGCACCTGCTCGCCGGGCTGGGGAGCGTAGCTTTCCCAGCTCGGCTTGATGATCAGGCCGGGGACAATGGCGAAGGGCGTGAAATACTGCTGCCATGAGGTGGCCCAGTCCTCGTCAGCCAGCACAGAGCAGCTGACCAGCGGCGCGGGCAGACCGTAGGCCGCCAGCAGTTCGCCCAGCTCCTGCTCAAGGAGGCGGAGCGCGTCCTCGCGTCCGACCTCGTCGGTGAATTCAAAGAAGCCGCTGACCTGGCTCAGGCCGTCTTTGACCGGACTTTGCTCCACCGCCGAGCCACTGAGCACGCCGAGGAGATCCGTGACCGCCTCCAGCGCGGCCTCAGGACAGGGGAAGGTTGTTTTCAGCCACTGACTGGCGTTCGCGCCGCTCATGTTCAGCACCTCACTTGCAGCCGCAGCCTGTCTTGCAGCTTTTCCGCGTCTCCGGCACGCCCAGCTTTTTCAGAATCAAGCCGAGCGGGCAGAATTTGCTGATGCCGAACTGAAAAAGATTGAAGCCGACAAAGAGCGGCAGGAAGAGAAAATAATGATGCGCAAAGAGCGGGTTGCCCCCGTTGCAGTCAAAGCCTAATGTCAGGCCGAGGATGATGAAGAATCCGGCGATGCTGTGAATCCAGTCCGTGATGATCATGGCGTTTCTCCGTTAGAAGTTGTAGCGCAGGCCGATGTAGGCGTTGGTGTTGTCTTGGAAGCGTCCCCAGAAGGTGTGCTCGTCCTCACCGAAGAAGATGTTCATGCCGCCGTCGATCTGCCACTGGTCGGTCAATTTGTATTTGACCTTGGGCCGCAGGCTGCCGTCGTTGTCTGTGGGTGAATAATAGGCGAAGAGCGAGAGGGTCAGATTCTGATTCATCAGCAACTTGGTCAGGCGCAGGGTCAGCAAGTGCCGATATTCCTCCCGCACCTGCATTCCGGCAGGCAGGGCCTGCTCATAGCTGCTGTAGCCGTCAATGGCCTCGATGTAATACTGAACGCTGCCGGTCAGCTCCTGGCCGATTTCCCGCTCAAAACCGGTGAGAAAGCGATATTCGGAAGGCCGGACTGAGGGATTGCTGCCGCCTTCGTCGTCGCTGGAGTCGTAATAGCCGACTTCAACATTGCCGATGCCGCCGAAGAGCGGCGAGCGGGCCGAGGCACCATAGACATTGAGCGGCGGATAAATGGCTTTGCCTGAAGCCATGTCCATGCCCTCCGGCTCCTGCCAGAAGCCGCTGTAGGCGTAGAGGGCGGCTTCAATCTGATCAAAGCTGGTGGCGAGGCGGGCCGAGAACTCGTCCTCGCGGAACCAGCGGTTCGGCTCCCGGTCCTCCATCACCATGTTCTGACCGACGATGCTGCCGACGGCGGGGCTGTAGTACGAAAGCCGCTCGCCGTCAATGTACTCTGAGCCTTGGAAGAGCGGCGCATAGACCAGATCAAGGGAATAATCGCCGAAGAAGAAGCCGGTTTTGACGACGTTGGAAGCCTGCTTCAGGTACTCGTCGTCGCGGCCAATGAAGAAGGACTGCCAGTCTTTCGGGAACATGTCGTTGATGAAGATCATGTCGCCCGTGCCCCAGGTGGAGACCATTCGGCCAATTTTGACATCGGCCCAGTCCGTCGGGCGGAAAGAGACATTTAGCTCGCGGATGTCCGCGTTCAGCTCCTCAGTCACTGCGTCGGCGAGCAGGTCGCCCTTGAACTGAACGAGGAAGGATTCAAAGTCGCGGCTGAGGCGGAGCTGCGTCCGCGCCTCGCCGATGCTCATCGTGTCCTCATGCTCGTCATCAACCAGCCGCGCACCGAGGCGGGTCTCGGCAAAACCCAGCATTTCCACGCCGTACTTGTCATTGAGCCGCTCGGCCAAAGACTGTTTCTCATCCGCCGCCCAAACTGAAGGCGGCAGGGAGCAGAGCAGCAGGGCGGCGGCAATTTTCTTTTTCATGATCAATCTCCCTCCTATTTCCGCACCTCAGCAGGCGGGCGGCGCAGATAGCGCTCAGTGAAGATCTCTTCCTTCAGGCCGATGTTGTATTTGACATTGCTGAACGTGGACACCGTCGAGCTGCCAGCGGCGATATCCGTCACTTTGGACTCTGTCACTGTCGGGATGCCGTCAATCATTTCCGTTTTCACCGCCTCGACGATGCGGTATTCCTTGCCGTTTTTGTCGAGATAGACCGCCTTCACCGGCAGGAAGGTCTTTTTGTCGATCTGTACGGTGTAGGAGGAGAATTCGACCTCGCCCGGCTTTTTCGGCGTGTTCTTGATCACGTAGTGCGTGTCTGTGCTTTGCGCCAGCTCGTGGCTGTCTTCAGCAAGATTGCGCCCGGAAACATCCTCATACATGAAATTGCTGCCAACAAAAGAAGTGCGCTTGTCCGACGCGGCGATGCGCTTAACCAAATCCAAGGCGGGCAGATACATCCAGCGGTCATCGTCCTTGTCAGTAGATTTATGCACCATGAAGACCATTTTGCTGACATCGCTGGGCTTCTTGAAATAAACGTAGAAGAGCTGCGCTCCGCCGTCCTCCTTGTCTTTGCGGAGGATGACAAATTCCCGCTCCCGCTCGCGGCCTTGGCTGTCCTTGATCGTCATTTTCACTTCAGCCCGCCCGTCATCGCCGCCATAATAGGCCGCCACGTTGGCTTTTTTGATGATCTCGTCCACACTGGGATCAGCGGCGAAAGCCGGAGCCGACACCAGCAGGGCAAGCAGACCGAAGAACATAGTTTTTTTCTTCATGGTTTTCCTCCTGTTTCAATGAACGTTATCACAAACAAACGATTTTAAAATACCGACAATTCTTCTTCCATCCTCAAAAGGATAGAGACAGCTGTCAATCGTGGCAATATTCGCATGAAGCGAAAGGAACTGCCAGAGCACTCCGTCGGTCACCACGCCGTAAATTGGAGAAACCGGATTTCCTTCCCGCTCATTGAATATCCGCGCCGCTTCCATTTCCGCGACGCATTGCGCCAAACCGCTGCCCAAGTCTGATTTCTTCGCTTCCACCAGCATGACAACAGGCGCGGTGATGTAGAGCTGATTCTCGCTTTTGCTGATAAGTCCGTCCGGGTTTCCTGTCAGGCCTTTCCCTGCGTCAACATTGAATGTATTTTGCAGAAAGAAGCTGACAGGAACCTGCCGGTCAAGCTCCATCAGCACATGATTGACAATCAAGGTCTGCCGCGCGCTTTCCGTGTTGATGCGGATCGCCTTCGGATAGGCCATGCGCATGGTTTCAACAAACCACTGCGAGACTTCTGCCGGACCAATATTTGCATAAATCCCGTCGGCATCTTTGATGCTGATGCCCAGCTCTTTATGCGCCTGATCGAGGGTTTTGAAATCACTGTATGACATTTTGGCCGCCGCTATTATTTCTAATTTATTGCAAAAGTAGCGTTTTTTTTCGCGCTCAATGCCCCTCGAAAAAAGGGCCTGTCCTTATTTAAATAAGGCCGTATCCTTTTCAGAAAAGGACAGCTCCACTCAAGAAAAAGGGCTGGGCCTTTTTTAAAAGTCACGCCTGCTTTTTAGGAAAAGGCCGCTCCTTTTTTTAGACAGAAACTTTTTGGCAAGGAACGGAGAGCTGCTTTTCAAAAAAGCAGCGGTCTGTCCGTTGATTGGGCTGTGCGTTTTTCCCGCAAGCCGTCTCCCTTCATGCGAGGGCAGCCGACATGGCTGCCTTCGCATCCGCCGAGATGTTCCCTCAGCCCTTCTCTGCAACCGCCTCCAGCTCCTTCTTGAAGACCCAGCCCTTCATCACCGTCAGCAGGGCGGGCAGTATCCACAGCGTCGCAAAGCCGGAATAGAACATGATTGAGGCGAGGAACATGCCCACGGTCTGATACGGCAGCAGCGGCGCGAGCAGCAGCGGGGTGAAGCCCACCGCGATGACGATGATGTTGCGCAGTATCGCCCGCGCAGGCTCGTCAAACATCTCCTTGACCGTCACTGCCCAGTCGCCGGTTTTGCGCATGGTCTCCCGAGCGCGCTGGAGGAAGTGGATGGCAAAATCCACCGCCAAGCCTAACGCTAACGAGGAAAGCACCGCCACCGGCATGTCGTAGTCTTTGCCGATCAAGCCAATGAAGCCGTAGATGAAGCCGATGGTGAAAGTCAGCGGCACCATCGCCAGCAGGCCCCAGACCGGCGAGCGGAAGAGGAAGGCCATCATCACATAGACCACAACAAAGCTGGACAGGAAGGACTCCATCATGCCGAAGACCATCTTGTCCTGCCAGACCACGTTGATGTAGGTCAGGCCCGCCCATTCGTGCTTCAGCGCCACCGGCGGCGGATTGCTGGCAAAATACTTCTCCACATCCTGAAGCACCACCTCGGTGTCCTTGTTGTCGCCGCTTTTCAGCTGAATCCAGAGGTTGGCCTTGGTGTAGTCCGGGGTGATAAGGTGCCAGAGGTCGTCCGGCTTGTGGCTGCCTTGGAAGGAAATCAGGGTCTCGGCCACGGCGTTGACCGTGTCCGGGATGATGAACTGCTGCGGGTCGCCCTCGTACAGCTCCTGATGCACCTTTTTCACCACGTCGCTGATGCTGTTCGACTTGCCCACGCCGCCCTGCTTGGCGATATGCGCTTGGAAGTCGGCGACCCAGCGCAGCAGCTCAGGCCGCTTGAAGATCTCCTTGCGCGCCCGCACCTTGTCAATCGTGTTGACCGCCGCTGTCCAGAACTCGTAGCCTGCGTCGTCATCCGCCGCAACATTATCCAGCTCGGCGTTCCACGCCTCAGCCAGAGTGTCTAACAGATCCGCGCCGCTCTTCGCTGCCGGGGCCTGCTGCTCGACTGTCTTCAGCGCGGTCTCTTGGAACGGCCCGGAGAGCGGCTCCAGTTCCTTTTTCAGCAGCCCGGCGGCTTCGGCGGCGGTCAGATCTTTGGTTTCGCCGGAGAGAACTAAATAGGCTTCGTAGGTGCCGCCAAAATGGCTGTTCAACACCCGATCAGCTACGCGCACCTCATGGCTTTTCTTGAACCATTTGATCGGATTGTCGTTGACCTGAATCATGAACATGCCGATCACGCCGACCAGCATCACGCCGATGTTGACCCCGATCACCAGCCACGGCTTGCCGGAGGAAGTCTTGCCCACCCAGCGCAGGTGGCGGTTGAGCAGGGAATTGCTGTGGTCGGCATGATCAGCCGAGGCACCAAAATTTTCCAGCCTGCTCTCCGGGATGAGCATGATGTAGGCCGGAACAAAGAGCATCGTCATTGCCCAGGCGAACATGATGCCGATGCCGACAAAGATGCCGAAGGCCTGCACAGGCGGAATCGGTGTCCATGCCAAGGAGATGAAACCGACTGAGGAGGTTACTGAAGTGAAGAACATCGGCTTGAAAAGATCGTTCATCACATGAACGAGCGTCTCGCGCCGGTTCTTCTTCCGCTGATAGAGGTCAAAGAATTCTGAAAGAATATGCACCGAATCCACCACCGCGATGGGCATGATGAAGATCGGGATCATTGAACTCATGATGTGCAGGGTGTGGCCGGTGCCGATGAGCAGACCCATGGTGATGATCACCGTGCAGACCGCAATGATCATCGGCGCGACGATTAGCTGCACGTTGCGGAAGAAGAAGTACATCAGCGCGAAGATCATCAGCATGGCCATAGGCGCGGAGATGGCCATCTGGACAAACATCTCCTTGCCAAAGGTGTCCTCGGCCACCGGCAGGCCGGTGATGTGGAATTCATCATCCGCCGCAGGCCCCAGCTTCTTGATCTCGCCCCGCAGCCGCTCGGCCACGGTGTGCGCAAAATCTTTCTTGGTGATCGGCAGATAAATAGCCAAGGCCTTGCCGTCCTCAGAGACCATCGTCCCTTTCAGCAGCGGATTGGCCAAAGCGTAGTCGCGGATTTTCAGAGCCTCCTCGCGGGTGGTCGGCGGCTCCTGCATCAGCCATTCAAAACGCACCTGACCCAGCCCGGCCTGAAGGATGTTGTCCACATTGTCCGGGGCGATGATGTCGCGGCCCACCACGTGCCGGGAAGGATCCTTCGGATCGGAGAGCGTGGCCGCAAACTTGCTCAGGGCATGAACCTTGCGCAAGGTCTCCGGGTTGAACACGCCGTCCGGGTGCCGCTCGTTGACCACGCCCACAGCCACCACGTCGTGCAGGCCGAACTCCTTCTTGGTCTGGTCATGGAAGACGCGGACATGCTCATGCTCCGAGAGCATGTTTTCCGGGTCTGTGTCCACATGCACCTTGACGATGAAGGCGCCGATGATCAGCGTCAGCGCGACCATGACGGCGGTCACGATCTTTGGCTTCCGTATGGAGAAGCCGACTGCCTTGTCCAGCAACTGCATGGTTTTCCTCCTGTGTTCCGTTCAGGCGATGGAGCAGAAAAGCTGCTTCATAGTTTGCATCAGCTCAATGATCCGCTGATCCGCAATGCGGTTGTAAATGAAATTGGCCTCCCGGCGGGAAGCGATCAGCCCTTGATTGCGCATGATGTTCAGATGCTGGCTGATGTTGGCCCCGCTGGTGGCCATGCCCTCCCGCAGCTCGCCCACTGACAGCTCCCCATCTTGAAGCAGGCAGAGAATTTGCAGCCGGATGGGGTGGGAAATGGATTTGAGCAGCAGGGCCAGCTCGTTGATGTCTTGATTGTCCGCCATAGCGTCACCGCCGTATTGTTTAAGTTCTTAATTAAAAACTTAACCTGTCGGCAAACAAATGTCAACAGTTTTTCTGCGGCGATGCCGCCCGTCAAGCAGCGGACGGTTCAGAGATTGGCATCCGGGCTTTTGTAATATTTCGGATTTTCAGTGTGATCCGGGGCTTTCTCGTTCAAGGCGCGGTTGATGGTGCCCGGCATCCTCGTCACCGGCTCGTGCATGATCAGCTCATACCCTGCCGAGAAGGCAAGGAGGAAGGCCGCAAACTGAAAAAGTTTTCTTTTCCGCCATTCGCTCGGCAGAAAAATCATGGCGACCAGCGCGGCGATCAAGATATATGGGCGGTATTCAATAAGAAACGACATGGCGCGCTCCTGTGCTTAAAAAAAATCATAGCTGCATTCTGCTGAAAAAATATACTCAATCAGCGCGGAAAACAACAGGCAATTTTTTCAGCGGGGAAAACTGCGGCAACGGGAAGAACTGCTGAGGCGGGAAAAAATGGCTGGGGGACAGGGATTCGAACCCCGATAAGCGGAGTCAGAGTCCGCTGTCTTGCCGTTAGACCATCCCCCAGCAAAGATGGCATGAGAATATAAAAAAATGGGCCGGGTGTCAAGAAGAAATTTCTGCGCCCGAAACACCGGCGGAAACTGCCTCCCTCCGCCAGTGCGGCAGGCCGGAACAGGGCAACGCTGTTCCGGCCTGAAACTTCCTGCCTATGCCTTCTTCGCCTCTTTTTTAGGCTCCTCAGGCGGAGGCTGCGGTGCCTGCGGAATCTTGGAGCCGTGGCACTCGTTGCAGTTCGTCTGGCCGGTGATGCCATGCAGCTTGCCGCAGTTGAACTCGCTGGTGGATTCATATTTGCCGTCTTTCCAATCATTCAGCAGCTCGACGGCCTTATAGGCCACACTGGCGGCGACGCGGGCGCAGCGGTCTTTCCGCTCCGGGCTGACCAGCGGCTTGTTGGCGGCCTTCATCCACTTGCCCACGGAAACATGGCAAAGCGGGGAGTTGCTCACCGTTTTGGTCAGCTCGGTGGTGACTTTCGGATTTTTCGGCATATAAACCGGCATCAGGCTCTGCGAGTACCATTCCATGATGTCAACGCACATCTCATGGGCGATGGTGTTGTCGCTCAACGGCTTGCGCGGGCCGATGATCAGGCTGAACACCATGTTGGCACCTGCCGGCGCGCCGCAGATGGTGCCCCAGCCAGCCTGGCCGCCCTCCAGATAGATGTAGGCGTCAATCGGGAAGGATTTGTACGGCTCGCCGACTTTCTCGCGCAGCTGGCCGAAGATGCTGCTGATCACCGCCGCGCCGCAGAAGACTCTGTACCATTCTTCATAAGCAAGCGCAGCCGTTTTCTCCGGGTCGAGTTTCTCGTAGGGCCAAGGCCATTTTTCAGTGGAGCCGTCCTTGGCCATTGCCGGGCTGATCAGGCCGCCGATGTGGCTGAGGGCCGCGCCCGCCGCCAGTGCGCCGGTGCCTGCCAGAATCTGCCGCCGCGACACGCCTTCCTGTCCGATTTCATTCGTTCTTCTCTCTTCCACTTTTGCAATCTCCTGTCGTTTTGCACTTTTGAAGACTATTTTCCCGCCGTCTATCTAAGGCGGCGGGAACTTTTATCATGTGTACCACAAAGTAACCTTAGTTCGCATCTAAAAGTACCACAAGGTAACAACCTCGTCAAACAAAAAAACAGTTCCTTTGAAAATAAGAGACGACCTTGTTTCGCCGTCTTGCGTCCGCTGGTCGACAAAAAAAGGTAGCTATCTTTCAAATTTGTAAATAAAATAGCAAAAACCGTAGGCCGCAGCCATTACCCGCTTAGCAGCCAACAGAAGGAATTTATAATAAATAGCATAAAAGTGCGTCCTCCGGCACAGATTTTGCAAACAAGAGCCTGAAGACATCTTTTCTATTTTTCGCAGAGGAAAAACATTATGGGCGCGGTGCTGCTGAAAGAACGGGAGAACCAAGTTCACGTCAAGGGCGAGAAGCCCTTCAGCCTTGTCTGCAACAAGGACAGCCTCGCCGGGGCGGTGAGCCAGCGGGCCTGCGTTTTCTGTGGCTCGCGGGTCGTGCTGTACCCGATTGCCGACGCGCTGCATCTGGTGCATGGGCCTATCGGCTGCGCGGTCTATACGTGGGACATTCGGGGCGCTCTCTCATCCGGGCCGGAGCTGCACAGGCTCTCGTTCTCCACGGATTTGCAGGAGATGGATGTCATCTTCGGCGGCGAGAAAAAGCTGCGCCGCGCCCTGCTGGAGCTGATCGCCCGACATAGCCCGAAAGCCGCCTTTGTCTATTCAACCTGCATTGTCGGCATCATCGGCGACGACTTGGAAGCGGTCTGCAAGGACGTGGCCGCTGAAACCGGCATCCCGGTGATTCCCGTGCAGTCAGAAGGCTTCAAGGGCAACAAGCGGGCTGGCTATCAGGCCGCCTGCGAGGCCATGTTCCGCCTGATCGGCACCGGCGGCACAGAAGGCATCTCCAGATTTTCGCTCAACATCCTCGGCGACTTCAATCTCGCAGGCGAGATCTGGATGGTGCGCGAATACTATGAGCGCATGGGGATTCAGGTGGTGGCCAACATCACCGGCGATGGCCGGGTGGGCGACATCTGCCGGGCGCACGGGGCCGCGCTGAACGTGGTGCAGTGCTCCGGCTCGACCATGCAGCTTGCCAAGATGATGGAGGACAAGTACGGCATGCCTGCCTTGCGGGTTTCTTATTTCGGCATTGAGGACATGTCCGAGGCGCTGTACGACATCGCCCGTTTCTTCAAGAAACAATACCCGGACGACCCGGAGGCGGACCGGATCATGGAGCGCACCAAAGCCTTGGTGCAGGAAAAGGTGCGCGACTTGGTGCCGAAGCTGGAGCCGTACCGCAAGGCTTTGGCTGGAAAGAAGGCGGCAATCTATGTGGGCGGCTCATTCAAAGCCTTCTCGCTGGTGAAGGCGTTCCGCCTGATCGACATGCAGGTGGTGATGGTCGGCTCGCAGACCGGCACTGAGGAGGACTACCGCGAGCTGGAGGCGATCACCGATCCTGGCACGGTCATTGTCGACGATGCCAACCCGCTGGAGCTGAACTCCTTTCTCAAGGAGAAAGGCGTAGATATCTTTGTCGGCGGGGTCAAGGAGCGGCCCATTGCCTACAAGCTAGGCATCGGCTTCTGCGACCACAACCACGAGCGCAAAGAGGCACTGGCCGGCTTTGAGGGGATGCTCAACTTTGCCAAGGAAGTCTACTCATCTGTGATGAGTCCGGTCTGGCGATTTGTGCCGAGGAAGGAGGCAGGCTGAGAGTTTTACGGTTACGCAGCGGCGGAAATCAGGTATGATGGCGGCATGGAAACGATCATCACCTACGGCATTGTTTATCTGCTGGTCTTTCGCTTGGCCGTGCTGGCGCTGGGCGGGATCTGCATCTTCTGCGGCTACCGCCTCTTTCTCGTCCGCTGGCAGAGAAAGGACGGCGCGGACGACCAAGGCGGCGAACTGATCGGCAAGATCGGCAGCAGTGAGCTGACGATCAAGAGTGCTGCGCCGGGCATCTTCTTCTCCGCCTTTGGCGCGGTCATTGTCATTGCCGTGCTGGCGGGAAATCAGCCGGATGTCAAATACGACGAGCAGCGGAGCAGTCCGCAGGCTGACAGTCAAGGCAAGGGAACTGCTCAGGCGGTTGCGACGGCGCGGGGTGTTTATCTGCGTGATCCGCCGCGCAGCTCTGTGCCGCAGGATGCAGGCGCGGCAAGCTACAGCCGCATTGTCCGCGACCTGCCCGAAGCCATTGAGCAGCTCAAGACTGCTGTCAATCTGGTGCCGGACAATCCCGATTACCACGACCTGCTGGCCCGGCTGCTCTTTGCCTGGGGCGAGGCGGACAAGGCGGCGGCAGAGCAGCGGCTGGCCGTGGACAAGGTTGATGCGGCGCGCAAGGTAGACTTCCAAGCCCGGCTGGACCTGTATGAGCAGGCGGCGCGGTAGGCGTTCCGCAGGCCGCGCATTCTCCTGCGGGCAAACGTTGCACTGTAGTGCAACGCAGCTTTCCACTGTAGTGGAGCTGGGATTTCCACCATAGTGGAACCAACCATTGCACTGTAGTGGAAGCGGTCGTTCCACTACGGTGCAACCATCTGCCGCACTGTAGTGCAGCGGGGGAATCTACCTGTTCATGGCAGAGCAAAGACCGGGAAGTCGGACACGTTCTTGGGAATGACCACGGCCGGGGTCTGCTGGCTGTCAGTCAGCGTCTTCACCCGATCAGCGATATAGGTTCTGATCTCGGACACAGTCAGCGCCTTGTCCGCATTATAGTTCGCATCGCCGCGAAGAGCCTCCAGCAGAGCCTTGGTGAAGGCTCCGTGTCCCCACTCGTCCCGCTCCTGCGCCGTCTGGTGGCCGGTGGTGGCGGAGAGGACTATCACTCCGTTCTCAGCCGCGCTCAGGTCATTGATGATCTTGGTCATATCCACTTCGCCGCCGCCGCGCTGCCCGGCCGCCTTGCCGGAATAGCAGGTGTCGATCAGGAACAGGGCCTTGCCGCGCACTCTCGTCACGGTGCTGTTGATGGCATCGTAGGGCACGCCGCTGCTGAGATAGCGCCACGGCTTGAAGTCCTTGGGCAGGAAATAGTAGTCTTCCTTTGCGTCGAGCTTGCCGTGTCCGGCGAGAAAGACCATGGCCACGTCGTTGCCTGTGGCCTGCTGCTCAATCCACTCCAGCCCTTCCAGCACCGCCGTGCGGTCTGCATCTTTATTGACCAGCACACGGGGCTTGACCTCGCGGTAGAGCTTCTTCGGCCCGGCCTGCTCCATCATCAGCGCGGCAAAGGCCCGCGCATCCGCGCTGGCATACTTGAGGTATTTCTTGCCCTCATGCAGGTTGATCTCCGGCGCGTCATACTCGTCCACGCCCACGGCCAGCAGGTAGAGGACAGGCTTGAGCGCATCCTTGCCGCCCTGCCAGCGCAGTGTGATGGCCGCAGGCGGCGACATGGCGCTCTCCGCATTCTCAGCAATCAGGCTGAGGGTCATGTCCCTGGCTGGCAGGGTCACGTCCACGCTGCCTTCCCATTCCTTGTCGCTGCGCTGCGTCACCACGGAACGCTGGCGGAATCCTCCGTCCACCCGCACCTGCACGGCGACGACCGGCGGGCCGTTGTCATGGATGCGCACCCGGTAGCGCAGGCTCAGGGTCGGGCTGCTGAAGCTGCTGCCGTCTGCCGGGGTGAGCAGCTCAATGGCGGGCGGCAGGGCAAGCTGGGCCGGAGCGGAACGCCTGCCGCCCAAGGCCGCATCAGCTTGGGCAACCGCCTTGCTCTCGTCCAGCGTCTCCAGCACCTTGGCGGTCACGTCCGGGCGGTAGTAGCGTTCGCGGAACTGGCTGGCCGGGAAGAAGTCGGCCAGCTGGTCTTTGCCGTTGTTGACCTGCCAGCCGATCAGGCTGTCCCCGCCCGGACTGCTGTCATACCAGCCGCCCGGTGTCCAAGCCACCCACTGGCCGCCGTCCTTGGTGACAAAGAGGGAAAGCAGCGGCTCGCCGTCGCTGAGGCGGAACCAGCGGATGGTGCCGTCCCCGAAAGCGGCCACAGCCACCCTGCCGTCGCCGCTGATGTTCACGCCCCAAGCTGCGCCCGGCACCGGCTGCTGCCAGACTTCCTTGCCCTCGCGGTCGAACAGACGCAGCCACCATTCCGTGCCAAGGAGGACGTGCTGGTTGTCCGGGGCAATGGCTACGCTGCGGGAGCGTTCGTACTGCGCCAAGGCCAGCGGCTCGCCGTTGAGCTTCGGGTTGTATTCATTCTTCCAGCCCTCAATCTTCAGGCCGCTGGCCTCAGTGCGCGGGGCGGTCAGGCTGCCTTTGCATTGGCCCTTGCGCAGCTGCCGCTGGTGCAGGTCAAAGCAGACCGGCTCCTCGCCGCCGTAACCCAAGCCAAAGGCGACCTGCCTGCCGTCCGCGCTGAGTTGGAAGCTGTCACCCAGCTTGTTGCGCATATCAGGGAGATTAGGCCGCAGGTCAAACTGCTTCCTGCCTTGGCTGTCATAGCGCAGCAGGGCAGGATCGCCAGCACCGACCAGCAGGCTGCCATCAGGCAAGGGCTTGAGGTTCATCACCGTCTCGCCCGCCGCCTGCCAGCTTTCCCGCTTGCCTTGGCCTTTGTCTGCCCAGCGAAAGAGGGGAGGAGGACTGAAGTCATTACGTCGCCCCCCGGCAAAGAGGAAGCTGCCGTCCGCAGACCAAGCCACGCTGCTAAGGCTGCCGTTGTCAATGCCGCTGGTGTCCGCAGCAGAGAGCTGGGTCAGCCGCTCCGCATCTATGACTGTGACTGCTGTGCTGTCAATAAACCCGACCGCAATACGCCTGCCCGCAGGATGAAAGGCTACGCTGTACGGCTGCTTGCCGCCTTGGGCTGCTGCCTGTTTTTCTTTGCGGAAGCTGCCGCCCTCCAGACGGTAGAGGCGGAGCTGGCCGTCATAGCAGGTGCTGATCAGGCTGCGGCTGTCCGGGCTGAAGGCGCAGCCGTAGCTGTCGTTGCCGTAGTCGCGGTCAGCCAAGGCAGAAGCAAAGCTGTTGCGGGCATCATAGACACGCAGCCCGGTATCTCCTAATGTGGCAGCCAGATAGCGGCCATCCGGGGACACGCAGAGGTGGTTGATGACATTCTCCAGCCCGTCGATGCGCTGCCGCATCTGGCCAGTGGCCCGGTCAATGATGTAGATGGAATTCGTTCCTTCCCAGTCATAGCCTGTCCACCCGCCCGCTGCCAGCCAGCCGCCTGCCGGGTCCATGGCTGCGGCAAAGAGCTTGCCCTCATCGCCTGCGCCGCTGGGCAGGCGGAAGGTTTGCAGCAGGCTGCCGTCTTGGGCATCCCAGAGGCGCAGGGTCTTGTCATCTGAGGCTGTGGCGACCCAGCGGCCTTGGCTGTCCGCCGCAATCCGTTTGATCGTGGCGGTGTGGCGGCCTGTCTCTATGCGCAGCAGCGGGGCGGCGGGCGGTTCACCAGCCACAGCGGCGGCAGCCAGCAGCAGGGTCAGCAGGAAGGGGATGAGTTGCATGGCGGTGGTTCTCCGGCAATCGTGATCAGGGGTGAGACTGCACCTGAACAAATTTCCCGGCGCAGCGCAAGTCAATTCTGCGCCAAGCAGGAGCGGAGCGGCAAAAGCCTTGGCTTCTTCAGTCCGCGCACCTCTTTTCGCCGTTTTCCGCAGCTGCCGCGCAACAGCGCAAAACTTAACACTGTCTTCCGTTTTATCAACTCTTTTCTCAGTCCTGCCCGCTGATGTTGTCAAGCCGCTTCCGGTCAAGGCGGGCACGGCAAAGGCGTTGACTTCTTCAGTCCTGCCTGCTATGCTCGCGGCATCCATCCGCTCAACCAGCCAACCGCCATGAAACCGCCGCATAAAGCCGTCTCCATTCCAGAAAAGAAGCAGCGCGCCGCCCATGCCCCCCATGCCCAACCACCGGCGGAGCCGCCGGATGACGACAGCCTGCTCTGGGGCATCAACGCTGTGGCTGAGGCACTCAGTGCCAATCCCCGCAGTCTGAGCGAGATTCTGATCGAGAAGGGCAAGGCGGGCGCACGGCTGCAAGAGATCATTGACGCGGCCCGCGAGGCTGAGGTGCGAATCCGCTTTGTCGAGCTGGAGCGCGTCGGCCTGCCAGGAGGCTGCCGTCATCAGGGCGTGGCCGCCCGCCAGACCGAGGCCGAGCTGCTGCCGCTGGCCGCGCTGCTGGCCGCCGGGCCGGAGCGCATCCTGCTGCTCGACTCCATCCAAGACCCCCGCAACCTTGGCTCCATTCTCCGTTCCGCGCTGGCTGCAGGCTTCGGCTCTGTTGTCCTGACCAGCGAGCGCAGCGCGCCCCTGACCGGCACCGTGGCCCGCGCCTCGGCCGGTGCGGTCGCCCATCTCCGCATCAGCCGGGTGGTCAACCTCGCCGAGGCCCTGCGCCAGCTCAAAGACCAGGGCTATTGGATCTACGGAGCCGTGGCCGAGCAAGAGGCTCAATCGATCTATCAGACCGACTTCAGCGGCAAGATCGGCATCGTCATTGGCGGTGAAGACAAAGGCATCCGCCCGCTGGTGCGGAAACACTGCGACTTCCTTGTCACCATCCCCATGCCGGGCGAGTTCAACTCGCTCAACGCCTCGGTGGCCGCAGCTTTGGTCATGTTTGAGGCGGTGCGGGAGAAAGCTCCTCAGCAAAAGGCAACCGGGACGGAAGCGGCTTAACCTCCTTGCGCGGCCAGCCTTCTTGGCTGATGCGGTCGGCCAAATTCTGCCGCCGCCAGAGGCTGTCCGGGTGGGTGGAGAAGAGCGCGGGCCTTTTCCGCTCCTGCTCCTCGAACATGGCGAAGAGGTCGAGTGTGCCGCCTGCGTGGCCGTAGGCTCGGACCACAAGGTCAAGGGCGTAGAGGTCCGCCGCCGCTTCCTGCTCGCGGGAATATTTCAAGCTGAAGGTCTGCACGGACGGAGCGATGAAGCCGGGCAGACCATCGGAGAGGCCCAGCGCGGCGGTGATGGAGAGCAGCACCAGCCCCCGGCCCAGCCCGCGCAGGTGGTCGCGATGGGCGTAATGCCCCAGCTCGTGGGCCAGCACCATCGCCAGCTCGTTTTCAGAACGCAGCTTGTCTAACAGGCCGCTGAAAACGACGATCCTGCCCGCAGGCAGGGCCAAGGCGTTGATTTCCTCCTGCTCCTGCACCGTGATCTTGTACTGGAAATCAGGCAGATCAGCGGCCTTGACAAGACGGTCAAGCACCTGCTGGAGATAGTCACGGCTGGCCGGAAAGGCGGCAGCGTCAAGTTTGCCGGTGAAATGCGCGGCAATGGCTGTTTCAAAGCGGGGCGGCAGCCGCACGGCGATTTTCTCGGCGGCAAAACCCAGCACGATGTACAGCCCGAAGACTATTCCCAGCAGATACAGGCTGAGGCGGAAGAAATCCCGCAGCTCGTGCTGCTCCGGGACGTTAAAGTTCTCCTCTGCGTAACGCGGCTCGAACTTCATTGCCGGTAATACACCGCTGTGCCGAAGGCCAGCACCTCCACCCCGGCGACTTTATCCCGCGCCCCGATTTTCATTGATTCAAAGCGGACGTTGAGGATCGCGTCTGCTCCGGCAGCTTGGGCCTTCATGCGAAGCAGGGCCTCCCGCCGCGCCCTGTCCATCATGCTTTCCGCCACCGCGATTCTCATGCCGAAAAGACTGGCCAACTGAGCCATGACCTGCTTGAAATAATCTCCGGCGATCACCACGTTGCCCGTGACCATCTCGGCTTTGGCCACAGGCCGATCCTCGGCCCGCTTCATGGTCAGGGCTGGCAGGAGGAGCAGCTCCTTCTCCCGCCGGATGATGTCGGCGAAATGCTTCTTTTCCTTATACCTGCCGATTAGATAGGAGCCGCAGAAGAGCAGGGCGAACAATATCAGGTCTTCCATGCCCCGGCCCTCACTCGACCCGGACTGCGGTGCCGTAGGCGTAGATCTCCGCCGCGCCCGCAGCCACGTCCGAAGTGGCGAAACGGACATTGACCACCGCGTTCGCGCCGAGCACCTTGGCCTGCTCGGTCATCCTGCTGACCGCTTCCTGCCGGGTCTCGTCCAGCAGCTTGGTGTAGCTTTTCAGCTCGCCTCCGAAGATGTTCTTCAAGGACGCGCCGATGTCCCTGAAAGCGTTCTTTGACCGCACAGTGCTGCCGGAAACCAGCCCGTAATGGGCGATGATGGTCTTGCCGGGAATGGTCTCGATGTTGGTGATGTCCATGCTGCCTCCTGCCGGTTGATTTGCCCGTCTGAACAGGCTGTTGAACTGCTCTGTCGTCTTTACTGCGCGGATGGAAAATGGTCAATAGCAATCAGTCCTTCTTGCCGATCAGCCGCAAAAAAGCTGTCTCATCCAAAACAGCAATCCCCAGCTCCGCCGCCTTCTTCAGCTTGCTGCCCGCCTTCTCTCCAGCAACGAGATGCGTCACCTTTTTACTGATGCTGCTGGCCGCCGCGCCGCCAAGCTGCCGCACCTGTTCTTCCGCCTCGGCGCGGCTCATGCTGGCAAGGGCACCGGTGAAGAGAAAGACCGTGCCTGCAAGCGGTCCGCTGTCCGCCTTTTTCTCAGCCGCCTGAACCGTCAGGCCAGCTTCCAGCAGGCGGGCGAGCAGGTCGAGGCTGTCAGGATCGGCAAAGTATTCCCGCAGTGCCGCCGCTATCTGCCCGCCGATGCCGTCCACAGCTAAAAGCTGCTCCTCTCCCGCCCGCATCAGAGGCTCAATTCCGCCAAACCGCGCCGCCAGCAGCTCCGCCGTGGTCTCGCCGACGTGACGAATTCCCAGCGCGGCAAGGAGCTTGGCCAGCGTGGCCTGCTTGGCCCGCTCGACCGCAGCCAGCAGCTTCTCGGCGGACTTCCCGCCCCAGCCGTCGAGCGCGGCCAGCCGCTCCTTGCTCAGGCGGAAGATGTCCGGGATGTCCTCAATCAGCCCGGCCTCGGCCAGTCTCTCCAGGTTCCTCGGCCCCAAGCCTTCGATGTCCAACCCTGACTTCCCGGCGAACCAGATGATGCGCTGAAGCCGCTGTGCCGGACAGCGCGGATTGCGGCAGCGGGTCACGGCCTCGCCGTCGGGTCGGTATAACGGCTGGGAGCAGGCAGGACATTCCTTGGGGAAAACAATTGCCTGTT
Source organism: Desulfobulbaceae bacterium (assembly GCA_011391865.1). Taxonomy (GTDB): domain Bacteria; phylum Desulfobacterota; class Desulfobulbia; order Desulfobulbales; family Desulfobulbaceae; genus Electronema. The sequence continues at coordinate 26,845 of JAABPV010000032.1, forward strand.
CCCGCCCTGTGCGCCGCTCAGACAGCGGACTGACCACCTCCGGGATGACATCGCCAGCCCGCCGCACTAACACCGTGTCGCCGATCATCAGGCCCTTGCGCCGGATTTCATCCTGATTGTGCAGGGCGGCCCGCCGCACGACAACCCCGCCGATCCGCACCGGCTCCAGCACCGCCACCGGCGTGACCGCGCCTGTCCGCCCAAGCTGGAATTCCACCGCGCTCATCAACGCCTCGGCCTCTTCCGCCGGGAACTTCCACGCCACAGCCCAGCGCGGGGCACGGGCCGTGCTGCCCAGCGCCTCCTGCGCGGCGAAGCTGGCAACCTTGATCACCATGCCGTCGATCTCGTAATCCAGTTCATGGCGGAGTTGATGAAGATGATGGTAGTGCTCCTCGGCCTCGGCCAGACTGCGGCAGAATTTGATCAGCGGATTGACCGGAAAGCCGAGCGAACGCAGCTGCGGGAACAGTGCCTCCAGTCCAAAGCAGGGCAGGGCGGCAGGATCAGCCACGCCATAGACGAAAAAACTGAGCGGTCTGGCGGCGGTGATTTTCGGATCAAGCTGGCGCAGCGAACCGGCGGCGGCGTTGCGCGGATTGGCGAAGAGCGGCTCGCCTTGCTCGGCCCGCTGGCGGTTTAATTCGGCAAAATCCTTTTTGGCCAAGAAAACTTCGCCACGGACAGCCAGCCGCTCCGGCGGCTCCGCGCCATGCAGGCGCAGGGGAATGTCGCGCACCGTGCGCAGGTTGGCGGTGATGTTCTCGCCGACAAAGCCATTGCCGCGCGTCGAACCCTCGACAAAGAGGCCGTTTTCGTAGATCAGCTCCACGGCCAGCCCGTCCATCTTCGGCTCCGCTGTCCACGTCAGTAGTTTTGTTTCATACAAATACTGCCTTATCCTCTCTTTATGTTTCTTTTTTATCTCATTAAGCTTATCCCTGAGCTTCTCCTCTTTTTTATCGTCCGATAGCTGTTTAACCGAAAAAAGATCGCGGCTAATCTCACGATTAACTTCTGTCAAATCATAACCATTTAATATATTCTTTAGTTTTAATACGGATGGAAGTTCTTTTTCTGTTCTCTGCAACACTCGACGAACATAATTATCGACAACCAACTTGCAGATTATGTCAATAATTCTCTCCTCAAAACCCGTCAGTTCCTCAGCAGCGAAGATGTTGTCTAGGCTGAGCATCGGCAGTGCGTGTGCCGCCTCGGCGAAGGCGGACAGCGGCTCGCCGCCTACCCGCTGGCTGGGTGAGTCCGGCGTGATCAGCTCCGGGAACTGCTGTTCCAGATCCAGCAGCTCGCGGAAGAGGCGGTCGTATTCCGTATCACTGATGATGGGCGCATCGAGCACGTAATAACGGTGCGCGTGTTCTTGCAACTCCGCCTGCAAGGCCGCCAGCCGCATGGACATATCAGCTTTTTCCATCAATCAGCTCACCGCCTTTGGCGATGTTTTCCGCCTGATTCTCGTCGATGAAAATCAGCACGGAATCTTCCGGCTTGCCGGTTTCGTGAACGATCACGTCGGTCACACCTCTGGCGATATTTTTCTTCTGCGTTCTGGTCAGTGTTCCGGCAACCCGGATGCTCACGTAAGGCATGTTTGCGCTCCTTTTTTTGGTGCGTGGATTCAAGTTCCAAGTGCAATTTTTTGGCAAGTTCCCAAGAATAGCTTTTTTGGCGTGTTGAAGCCAAGAG
>JAABPV010000033.1 GCA_011391865.1 Desulfobulbaceae bacterium
CCTGATTTGAACCCCATAGAGCATAAATGGGCACAAGCAAAGGCACTCAGAAGAAAACTTGGCTGTTCGACAGATGAGATTTTTCAGTAACCATGCTTGTAGTCAATTTGTTGTGCTACGGCTATAATTGCAGCTCTGAGCTGCCGAACCTCCGCCTTTTTGATTCCGCCATGTCGCAAACGCTCCGCAACCTGATCATCGGCACCCTTGGCCCGAAGCATTCTCATGCTTGGCAGGCCGCCGTCCTCCATGCTTTGGACGCGGTCCCTGCCGCCGAGCTGCGAGCCTTCCCGCACACCAGCGGCTTGCTCGCCGCTTTTGCCGCCGGGAAAATCGACCGGGCGGTGATCCCGGTCTATAACACCCGCGAGGGCGGCGGCAAGCAGTATTTTGGCCTCTTCCGCCAGATCAGCGAAGGCTGGTGGATCAGCAACGTGGTGCTGCCGGTCAGCCTTTCGCTCGGCGTGTTCACACTGGAGACGCAGCCGGAAGAACTGCGCGGCCTGATCGGCAGGCGGGCGGTCTTCCGCCAATGCGAAGACTACATCAGCCGCACTTTTCCCGACATCGCCCTGACCAGCGTCCACGACCTTGAGGCCGCCTTGGCCCGCCTCCGGGCGCAGGGCGGCGATGAAACGCTGCGGCACGGGGTGATTGACACTGGCGAGATGCTGGCCGCGCACGGGCTGCACGTCGCCGAGCGCGAGCTGGCTCCGCACAGCCGCACCCGCTACGCCGTGCTAGGCCGCGAGCTGGCCAAGCCCAGCGGCTACGACTCCACCGCCCTGTTGACCCGCCCGTTAGACGACCGGGTCGGCCTGCTGGTCGATATTCTCGGCGAGTTCTCCCGGCGCGGGATCAACATCCTTGACATGAGTTCGGAGAACGACCCGCAGACCCAGAAGCTGCAAGTGTATCTGGAGGCGGAAGGCCACATCGAGGACGAAGCGATGGCCGGAGCCGTCGCCCAGATTGAAGAGCGCATTGTCGGCCAGAAAAATTGCATCCGCCTGCTCGGCTGCTTTCCGCGCGTGGACATGCGGCCCAAACACATCCGCTCGGTCGGCTTCATCGGCACCGGCGACATGAGCGCATGGTTCGCGGAGCGGCTGGAGAACGAGGGCTACCGCGTCTTCATGAGCGGGCGCAGCACCGAGCTGCGGCCTGAGCAAATGATTCCTGACGTGGATGTGGTGCTGATCTGCGTGCCGATCTCGGTCACGGCGGCCACAGTGCAGCAGTACGGCCCGCTGCTTGCTGACGGCAAGGCGCTGATCCTGCTGGCGGGCGAGGCCTCCAGCACGGTCAGCACCGCGCTGGAGGCCTCTGGCAGCGGGGTGGAGGTGATGCTGGTGCATAACCTCTGGGGGCCGCAGGCGGCGACGATGAAGGACAAGAACGCGGTGGTGGTGCGCACCCGGCGCAGCGGCAAATTCTGCGCGGAATTTGAGGCGTTCCTTTACAAGCACGGCGCGAGCATCCAATATGATTCCGCCGCCCGCCACGACCTGCTGATGGGCATCGGCCAGAAACTGCCGACAGCGGTTTCCGTGGCTTTGGCCATGACCTTGGCGGAAAACCAAATCACCGCCGAAGAGATCGCGGGCCACTGCACCCTGACTTCACTTTATCCAATCTTGGCCATGGCGCGGGCGCATTCACAGAATCCGCGCACCTATGCCGAAATTCTCTCCATGCGCGGCGAAAGCGGCAAGATCGTCCGCGATTTCGCCCGCAACCTGGAGCAGGTGACGGCAATGGCCGGCAGGGCTGAAATTCAGGAGCTGTGCGGCCTGATGGAGCGGAACCGCAGCCATCTCACTGAACGCTTCCTGCGCAGCCGGATGGAGCAGGCCAAGGCCGTGGATCAAGTCCTCGGCGCGATGCTCTGAATATGTTCACCGCGCTCAAACCGCTCATTCTTGCGTCCGCTTCGCCCCGGCGGCAGCAGTTTCTCCGCGACTTCGGCCTGCATTTCACCTGCCTGCCCGCCGAGATCGATGAAACCCCGCTTGCCGGAGAGCAGCCCGCCGCCTTCGCCCGGCGGATGGCGGCGGAAAAAGCTGGTGTCATCGCTGCGCAGCATCCGGCCAGCTGGGTGATCGGCGCAGACACAGTGGTCACTATTGACGGCCAAATCATCGGCAAGCCCGCTGACGCAGCTCATGCCTTGGAAATCCTGCGCACCTTGCGGGGCAGGACGCATCAGGTCATCACCGGGATGGCCTTGCTTTGCCAGCGGGAAGGTTGCGCTGAAATTTTGGCGGAAAGCAGCGAAGTCGCCTTCGCAGCTTTCTCCGACGAGGTGCTGGCCGCCTACATCCGCACCGGCGAACCCTTGGACAAGGCCGGGGCCTACGGCATCCAAGCCAAGGGCGCATTTTTAGTTGAGTCGGTGCGGGGTTCCTGCTCCAACGTGATCGGCCTGCCCCTCAGCACCTGCCTCGCCCTGCTCCTGCGGCATGGCCTCATCGCCCCGAAGCCGTGAAAAAACGGGGTTGGTCTTTTAAAAAAATCATGTTATCCTTCATCATAGATGCTGCGCGGTCAGTTCAGGCCCAAGACGAGCGCGGGGAATCCCCATCAACCGGCACAGCCCTATGAACGCCATTGCAAAAGAAACCAATGCCGCCGCGCCGGCGGCCAGCCTTCCTGACCAGCAGGAGGAGAAGGGCGGCAAGACCCTGCCGGAGACCATCTGCGATCTGCTGGCCGAGAAAAAAACACGCAAGATTGACGAGATGCTGGAGCAGCTCGCAGCGGGCCTGCGGATGGAGAATCCCCGGATGCGGCTGAAGGCGGCCTGCTATCTCACCGACACATTGGAGCTGCTCATCGCCCATCAGGAATGGCAGCGGATGGACAAGCTCTTGCCTGCGGCGGAGATGGCCTTGGCGGCTGCTCTGGAGAACGAGGTTGGAGTCTGGCAGCTCATCACCGCGCTGTCCGCCTTTGCCGCCTATCAGATTGAGATGGGCAAGTACGCCTCCGCCCGCCGCGCCCTGCTCATTTTCTCCGGTCAGGACGCGCTGCCGCCTTCAGCCGAGGCGGTGCGCGAGCGGGTCGATCAGCTCATTAGCGACCTCGCCACCCGCCCCCTGCTGGAGCTGCTGCTGGTTGAATACCTTTTCGACAAAGAACGGTCGCATGATGCTGGACGGCTTTTCGGAGTTTTCGGCAGGGCGGCAGCGGAATATCTGCTGGAGCCGCAAAATCTGAAGCAATTCGAGGACAAAGCCGATGTCCTGCTCAAGCTCTTCGGCGAAATCGGTCGGCCTGCGGAAAAAAGCCTCTGCCAGCTCCTGCGGCAGACCGGCGACTGGTACATGATCCGCAACATCATCCGCCTACTGGGCGAAAAAGGCAGCTCGGCCAGTTTCGCGGATGTCACTGTGTTTTTGGACCATGAGGACATCCGGGTCAAGGGCGAGGTGCTGCGCGCCGCCAGCCGGATTGAGGTGCCGGGCAAAAAAGATTTTTTTCTCCGGGCACTCAGGTCCGTGCCCCGGCAGCTCACCGAGCTGGTGGTGACGCTGCTCGGCGACATCCCTGACAGCAGCTTGGTCGCACCGCTGGCTGACCTCCTTGACGATGCCGCTCTGATCAAAAACAAAGCCGGACTGAACCTGCAAATCGCCATCTGTCTGGCCTTGGGCAAAATAGGTTCGGTCAAGGCCGTGCCGACGCTGAAAAAAGTCATTGCCTTGACCAATGCTGAACCGGCACTGATCAAGGCGGCAGAGCAGGCCATCCACATCATCAGCCATGGCGGCAAGCACAAACGTCAGGCTGTTCCGTCGGATGTGCCGATACAGAACAACCCATTTGCCGCCCGCGAGGCAGGCATCATCCGGGCCGCCATGTCCGGCGAGCGGGCTGTGGCTGCCCGTCAGCTCTTCGAGCTGATCACCGAATGCGTGCAGGAGGGCGATCTGCTCAACGCCGAACGGCTGCGCGAGCGTTTCAGCGAGATCAACCCCAACGCCATCGCCGAGATCATCCAGTCCGCTGAACTGATTGAGGAGGCGAAAAGTGGCGTGCAGGTGCGCGGCTATCTGGACATCTGGTCCAACCTTCTCCATGAGCTGAGTTCGGAGGAGTTCAGTGCTATCTATCATGAGCTGGAGCACCGCACCTTTGAGCCGGAGGAAGCTCTGGTCCGCCAAGGCGAGCGCAACGACGAGCTGTTCTTCATCAATCACGGCACAGTGCGGGTTTTCTACAAAAAAAATGACCGCAAGATCTACATCAAAAGTCTGAGCGACGGCGATTTGGCAGGCGAAAATTTCTTCAGCAGCTCGGTCTGGACCGTGAGCATGAGTGCTGTGACCGAAAGCCGGATTTCCGTCCTCAAGCGCGCCTGCTTCGAGCGTTGGAAAGAGGCGTATCCCGGCCTAGAGGAAAAACTGCGGAATTTTTACAACGGCACCAACAACATCCGTGACCTGCTCCAGCGCAAGGGCCTCAACCGCCGCAATTACGACCGCTACACTCTTTCCCGCAAGGTGGATTTTCAGGTCATGGACACGCCGGGCAAGCCGATCGGCCAGAAATTCAGAGGTAAGCTGTCCGATGTGTCGCGGGGCGGCTTGTCGATGATTTTCCGCATGGCCCAGCAGAAGCACATCCGGGTGCTTCTGGGCCGCAACATGCGGATCACCATTCCGGTGGCAGGCAGCCCGTCAGAACTGGATGTGCAGGGGCAAGTTCTCTCTATTCAGCCTGCGGACGAAGAGATGGGCGAGTACAAAATCAGCTTAGTTTTTGACGAGGAGCTGGAGCAGGAAGAGTTGCAGATGGTGCTTGGTTAGGGACGGGGAGGAGCCTTCCTCGCCAAGCCCGGCGGCCCGCCGGATAGGAGAATTCTACGCTGTCAGCGAAAATCCCAGCCCGCAGGCCGCCGCTCAAATGCAGCTCGCTGCGGTTCCGGCCCTGCAAAGCCGCTTCTGCGAGCAGGAGAATCTGCTCATAATCAGCCCGGCTGCCAAGCCGCCAGAGCAGCCTCTCAAGCACGCGCCGCTGCAAAGTCGGACGCAGGCTGCGGAAGGGCTGCCGGAGCAGTTTCATCGGTCCGCTGTCTTTTTCCCGCACCGTTTCATTCCACGCCTTGTCTGTCAGCTCTTCGAGCAAATCCTCATCCGCCGCCAAGCTGTCAGCGGTCTTCAGCAGGGCGTTGCGTATGCCCGGCTCAAAACGCTCCTCCAGAAAAGGCAGCAGCTCATGCCTCACCCGGTTGCGGAGAAATTTGCGCTCGCTGTTGGATGAGTCATAACAAAAGGCGATGCCGTGTTGCTCCAGCCAGTCGAGCAGCTCCTGCTTGCTGAAACGCAGGAGGGGGCGGATGATCTCGCCGTTTCTCATGCTCATGCCAGCCAGCCCCTTGCGGCCGCTGCCGCGCAGCAGGCGGAGCAGCAGCTCCTCAGCTTGGTCGTCGGCAGTGTGGCCGACAGCGATCAGCACCGCGCCGCAGCTGCGGGCGGCTTCCCGCAGAATTGCATAACGCAATTCGCGGGCGGCATGTTCAATGGAAAGGCGTTGTTCTGTGGCATAAGCGGCGACCGCCGCCTGACGGAACAGAAAGGGAATGTCTAATTTTTTCGCCGCCGCCGCGACTGTCTCTCGCTCCTGCGGTGTTTCCAGCGGACGCAGGCCGTGATCAACCCAGACCGCTATCAGCTCCAGCCGCAGACTCTGCCGGGCGGCGGCGAGCAGATGGAGCAGAGCCATGGAATCTGGCCCGCCGGAAACCGCGACCGCAATGCCATCTCCCTCCCTGACCGCGCAGGGGCCAACGAGCAGGCGCAAAAAGTGGCTTTCCAGCCTCACCGCCTGACCGGTTCCGGCAGCATTACGGTCTCGAACCAGTAGCTGTGCAGCCGCCGCACTGCCTCCATGTAGCCGTCAAAGCTGACCGGCTTGGCCACATAGCTATTGGCACCGTGTCGGTAGCACCGCTCCACATCCCGCTGGTCAGATGAGGTTGTCATCACGATCACCGGAATATCCTTCAGCTTTTCATCATTTTTCATTTCCTCCAGCACCTCGCGACCGTCAGTGCCGGGCAAGTTCAGATCCAGCAGCACCAGCGCGGGCCGGGGCGCGGCACCGGGTGCGGCGAAACGGTTGCGGCGGTGCAGGTAGTCCAATGCCTCGTCGCCGTCCTCGCAGCGGATGACCGGATTGCTCAGGTTGCCTTTTCTGAAAGCCCGGAGCACTGTCTCGTAGTCCACATCGCTGTCCTCAACCAGCAAAATGTGCTGTTCAGCCTCGGTTTGGTTGGCTGTCATAACGGATTCCTCCTCTGCAAGGCGGACGCGCCGCCCGCGCCTTCCTGCCAGATTTGGCCTTCATGCCGCTGGACAATGGTGAAGAAGAAAATACTGCCTTCTCCCTCCGCGCTCTCCAGCCAGATGTGGCCTTCATGCCGTTCGATGATCTTTTTGACGATGGCCAGTCCGGCACCGGTGCCGCCGCCGAATTTATTGCCGCTGTGCAGGCGCTTGAACATGGTGAAGACCTTGTCCATGTGCTTGTCGCGGATGCCGATGCCGTTGTCGCAGACGTAGAAGACGCTCCGCTCCGGGTCGTTCCAAGGGCGCAGCGCGCCGATTTCCACCCACTTCTCCGGCTTGTCGTTATATTTTACCGCATTGCTGATCAGATTGTAATAGACCTCCCGCATCCGCACCGCGTCGCAGACCACCGTGGGCAGGGACTTGGGAATGCGCACCCAGACATTCTCCCGCTCCAGCGTTACTCGCAGGGTGGCGAGGACATCCTCGACCAGCACGTTGAGATCCACTTGGCGGCGGGCCAGCTCCAGCCTGCCTACCCGCGAGAAGGTCAGCAAATCGTCGGTCAAGGTTGAAAGCCGCCCGGCCAGATCACCGATGGTTCTCAGGCGGTCGCGCACCTCGCCGCCGAACTGCTCGCCGTAGTCCTCCAGCAGGAAGGTGCTGTAACTCATGATCCCCCGCAGCGGCTCTTTAAGGTCGTGCGAGGCGATGTAGGCGAAGTCGTCCAGCTCCTTGTTCGAGCGCACCAGCAGCTCGGTTCGGTCGCGCAGGGCATCCTCCATCTCTTTGCGCTTCTGAATGTCCTCAATCACCGAAATGTAATATTTTGGCTTGCCCTGCTCATCCCGCACCAACGAGACCGTGTGATTGATCCAGACCGCGCTGCCGTCCTTGCGCAAATACTGCTTTTCCATCTGATAGATGGAGAGGGCTGGATTGGCACTCAGCTCCTTGGCTTTGGCCATGCTCCGCTCCAAATGGGCAGGATGAGTGACATCCTGAATCCGCAAGGCCAGCAGCTCGTCCGCGCTCCAGCCAAGAATGAGGCAGAGCTTGCGGTTGACCCGCAGCCAGCGGCCTTCGGGATTGACTTGGCCGATGCCTACCGCCGCCTGCTCGAAGGTGGCCTGGAATTCCTCCTTGGCCTCCTGTAGGCACCGCTCAATCCGTTTGCGCTCGGTGATGTCAGTGCCAGCGGAGATCACCCGGCGGCCTTGGCGGCAGCGCACAGCCCGGCCTGACCACTCAATAATCCGCTCTTCGCCGCACATCGTGCACAGATGGAACTCCATGCCGTCAATCTGCTCCGCTTCACCGGAGAGCAGCAGCCGCAGAGCCTCTTCCGCAGCGTCCCGGTCTGCCGGATGAATGCAGTGATTGACCCAGAACAAACCGGCTAACTCATCTTGCGCCGCGCCGAGCAATTCGCAGCCCTTCCGATTGACGGACTGAATCCTACCACCGCAGTCCAGCAGCACGATCATGATGCCGGTCAGATCAAGGTAGCTCTGCGCCCGCAGCCGCTCCTCCTCCAGTCGCCGAAGGAAGGGGTTGAAACGCAGCAGCACGGCCATGCCGATGCCGATGAGCAGCAGGGCCGCAGCTCCCGCTTCCGCTGCGGCGCGGAAAAACGGTGTGCGCATCTCGGCTATGTCGATTTTGGCCACCAAACCAAGCCCCAGTGTCGGCAGATGATGATAGGCAGCCAGCACGGTTTGACCCCGATAGTCGATGCCGACGACAGTGCCGCTCCGGCCTGACAGTGCCTGCCGCATCGGCTCCGCCAGCTGCGACTGCATGGGAATCGGCTTGATGGAATCGGCGGAATGTTGGCGGCCCGGCCAGAAGACAATCTGATCCCCCTCAAGCCGGGCGATCAGGAATTCTCCTGTCGCACCAAAGCATTCCTTGCGGATATGGGCGTTGAACACGCTAGTAACAGCCGCTTCAAGGGTGCTGCCTGTGTAGTCAGGATAATTTTTTGCTGCAATTCTGGTGAATTCCTCAATCAGTGCTGCTTGACTGTGAACAAGCTCCTCCAGCCGCTGAGTTTCCATGCGCAGGCTGGTGCGGTAGAGGAGACAGAGGGTGAGGATGGTCAAAAGGGTGAGCGCGGCCCCAAGAACGCTCACGGAGAGGACGGCGGCTTTCTGTTTGTCGCTGCGCATGGCTTCAGCCCTGACGGGCCACCTCGGTGAAGGTCAGCACCACGCCGTTCAGCCTGCTCCCTTTGGCGTTCAAGGTGTTGGCGTTGACGCAGAGAAAATATTCCTGCCCGCCGCCGCCTTTCAAACGGATGACCAGCGGTTCGCCTTTCTCCTTCAGCGTGCTGACAGCGCGGATGAAATCCTGACCAGAAGGAAACTGGCCGCCGTCCAAGTCAGAGAAGCCGAACTGCGCCGAGCTGAGCGGCAGCTCCAGCAACGTTTTGGCTGGTCGGCTGAAAAGCACCGCAGCCATTTCATTGGCAAAGCGGATGCGGCCCTCGCTGGTGGCCATCATTGTCGGGGCGGGACTGGCCTCCAAAATCTGCTCCAGAATTTCGCTCGATTGGCGCAGAGTCTCCTCCGCTCGTTTCTGGCCGCTGACATCGACAATGGAGATGACCATGCCGCTGACTTCGTTGGTCTCGTCGATGTAGGGGATGAACTGCACCAGCGACCAAGTGTCCGAGCCGTGCCGCACCACCTTCTCCGCTTTCTGTCTAGTCATGAGGAGATTGTTGAACTCCGCCTCAATGTCGCCGAGCAGCGGCGCGGCCATGTCGCTGATCCGACGGCCTAAATCCTGCTCCATCAGATTCATGACCCGGCAGACAGAGGGCGTGTATTTGCGGATGCGCAGCTGCCGGTCAACGAAAATAAAGCCGATCTCGGTGCTGCAAAAAAGGTTGTCAATGTCATTGTACAGCTCGGTCAGCTCCATGATCTTGCTCTGATACTCGGTGTTGACCGCGCTCAATTCCTCGTTGACCGAGTTCAGCTCCTCGTTGGTGCTTTGCAGCTCCTCGTTTGAGGCCAGCAGCTCCTCATTGGCTGCCTGCAGCTCCTCGTTCGAGGTTTGCAGCTCCTCGTTGGCCGCTTGGAGGCTTTCGCGTGTGAACTGAATTTCCCGCTCTAAATCCAGCACATGCCGCCGGATCTCGTCGTCAGGAATCCTGCCGCCTCCGTCTTGCGGGCCATCGCCCTTCAGCGGGCCGGGCATCCGCTCCAAGGCGATTATAACGCTGTCCGGCGGAAAAATTTCGTCGTCGTTCAGCCGCGCAGCCCGCAGCAGGAAGCGTCCGTCATCGTTCTCGCTGACCCGGATGCCGTCATAGACCACCTCGCGGCCCTCCTCCTGACGGCAGGCCCGCATGGCGGCGGTGACCGGCAGCAGCAGCGGCGGCGTGAGCATCTTGCTGAGACTGAGGCTCATCCGGCCCGGCTGCGGCTGAAGAAGCAGATCTGTTCTGCCGAAGGTCTCCAGTATCTCACCCTCGCCGCTGACGATCAGGCAGGCGGCGGAGAGCCTGCCGATGATCTTCTGATAATACGCCTCCTGACTTTCCAACTTGCGCACCAAATCAAACTGCTGCCGGGCCTTCTCGGTGTCCGGGCGGGGCTGGTAGCTGTTTTTTCCTGCCGGGGCCGGGCGGGCGGGAACGCGCAGCTTCCGGCTCTGCGGCAAGGTGCCGCAGCCGACATGGCGGTAGATTTTGCTCTGTTTGTCCACGGCGATGAAGCTGTCGCTCAGTTCCATGACGGTCTCGCTGCCACCGAGAAAGAGAAAGCCGCCGTCTTTGAGGGCGAAGTGGAACAGACCCAGCACTTCTTTCTGCAAAGGCGGCAGCAAATAAATAAGCAGATTGCGGCAGACCACCAAGTCAAGCCGGGTGAAGGGCGGGTCATGCAGCAGGTTCTGCTGGGCGAAGATGACCAGCTCGCGAATGTGCCGCCGGACAATAAAGCCGTTCTCGGCCCGGCTAAAATAGCGTTCCAGCAGCTCCTGGGGCAGGTCGGCGGCGATGCCGTCCGGGTAGAAGCCTCTGGCCGCCTTTTCCACCGCATGCTGGTCAAGGTCGGTGGCGAAGACTTTGATCTTGCATCTTTTTCCGGCATGGCGGCGCACCATGTGGTCGTGCAGGAGCATGGCCACGGTGTAGGCTTCCTCGCCGGTAGAGCAGCCTGCGTCCCAGACCCGGATTTCATCCTGCTCTGCCGCGTTTTCAAAAATTTGGGGAATGATTATGTCGCGGAGCTGCTCAAACTCTTTGCGGTCGCGGAAGAATCGGGTCACGCCGATGAGCAGGTCGCGGTAGAGCAGGCTCACCTCGCCAGGCCGCACACGGAGGAACTCGGTGTAGTCGTGCAGCGAGGGACAGCGGACAACCGCCATCCGTCGGTTGATCCGCCGGATCACCGTGATTGGCTTGTAGAGGGTGAAATCGACATTGGTCTGGGCGCGGAGCAAGGCGAGAATCCTAGTCAGGTCCGCCTCCTCGCCGGAGGGCAGCTGGTCTGCCTCGCGGCGGATGCGCGGATGGCGGAGGTATTCGCAGATCCGCTCCGGCATCTCCGCCGCCGGGCAGACGCAGTCGGCCATGCCGGTGGCGATGGCGTTGACCGGCATGCCGTCAAATTTCGCGTCGGACGGCTCCTGCACCAAAATCATGCCGCCTGCCTTCCTGATGGCGGGCAGGCCCCGGCTGCCGTCGCTGCCAGTGCCGGAGAGCACCACGCCAACTGCCTTTTCCTGCCGGTCTTCAGCCAGACTGCGGAAAAAGTGGTCAATGGGGAGATGCAGCCCCTGCCGCTCGGTCAGGACATCAAGCAGCAGCCTGCCGTTGAAAAGGCTCATGTGGGTCTGGGGCGGCTGGATGTGAATGCGGTTCGGCTCCGCAGCCATGCCGTGCTCGGCCTGAACCACCGGCATGGCTGTGTGCGCGGCAAGCAGCTCGCCCATCATGCTCCGGCAGTTGGGCGAAAGGTGCTGGACAACCAAGAAAATCAGGCCGCTGTCCGCAGGCATTTTCCTGAAAAAACTGATCAGCGCCTCCAGCCCGCCCGCTGATGCGCCAAGCCCCACCGCGCAGGCATCCGCGCCGTTTTTTTTGGATAAACTTTTCATCGCCGACGCGTTCAGTCTCCGGTCTGCGCCTGCCGCTCAATGGCGGCCAAGAAATCTTCCACCACCAGCGGCTTGCTCACATAGTCGTCCATGCCGGCAGCCAGCAGCCGCTCCCGGTCGCCGCGCAGGGCATGAGCGGTCATGGCGATCACCGGCAGATGGCCGCCTGCCGCCTTTTCCTGCTCGCGGATCAGGCGGGTGGCTTCTAAGCCGTCCATGACCGGCATCTCCACGTCCATCAGCACAATGTCGCATCGTTTTTTAGCGATGCAATCAATGGCCTCCTTGCCATTGACCGCCTCTCGCACCTGCCAGCCCCGCTGCTCCAAGATATGCCGGGCAAGGATGCGGTTGGCCTCAACATCATCGACCAAGAGCACGGAAAGCGGCTGCCCCGGCTGCGCGGCCTGCTCATGCCGCTCGTGTCTTCGGCAGGGCGGGAAGGTGTCCGTGCCGCCGCCTGCCTGCCGCTCCGCCGTGGGCAGGGTCAGAGTGAAATAAAAACAGCTACCCTTGCCGGGCTTGCTGTCCACCTCAATCACTCCGCCCATCATCTGCACGATCTGCAAGGAGATGGACAGGCCCAAGCCGGTGCCGCCCTTGTCCTTGCGCGACTGCTCAAAGACCTCGAAAATGGCCTCCTGCCGGTCCTTCGGGATGCCGGGGCCGCTGTCGCTGACCACAAAGCGGATGCTGACCGGCTCAGGCGGCGCAGTTGGCAGCGGCTCCAGTGCCTCGACGGTGAAAACCACACAGCCCTCGTCAGTGAATTTGACCGCGTTGCCGATCAAATTCACCAGCACTTGGCGGAGATGGCCTAGGTCGCCGACCACATCGTGCGCCAACCGCCCCCTGAGATCAAAATGGAGGTGCAGCCCCTTCTGCTCGGCCAGCACCTGCATCTCGTCGCAGATGGCCCGCATTCCTTCAGCCAGACAGAACGGCGCGGGCGAGAGGCTGAGCTTGCCCGCCTCAATTTTCGACAGGTCGAGTATGTCGTTGATCAGATCAAGCAGCCGTCCGGCGGAGTTGCGAACGATGCCGAGAAAACGTCGCTGCTCTTGGTTGAGTCCGGTTGTGAGGACGATCTCGGTCATGCCGATAATGGCGTTCATCGGCGTGCGGATTTCGTGGCTCATGGCGGCGAGGAAGCGGCTCTTGGCCCGGTTGGCCTCCCGCGCCTCCTCGGCCAGACGCTTGGCCTTGTTGGCGGCGGTCATCAAGGCCATGTTGGCGTGCTCGGTGCGTCGCTTGGCTTGGCGGAGAGCCTCCTCAGTCTGCTTGCGCTCTCTGATGTCGCGCAGGATCAGGAGCAGGAACGTCGTGCCTTCAAACTCAATCAGAGCCGCGCCAGCCTCAACCGGAATGATGCTGCCGCTCTTTCGGCTGATCAGCCCGGTTTCCAGCACGTTGTCCGATGAACTCGGCAGGGCAAAGAGCTGCCGTACTTGCTCTGCCGAAAAAATGCTGTCTAACCGCATCCCCAGCAGGTGCCGGACCGGAATGCCGAGCAGTCGGGACGCTTCCCGATTGGCCTCGACAATCAGGCCGCTGTCGGCCTGAGCAGCCAGAATCGCGTCGCCGGCATGGTTGAGCAGAAGGCGGTACTTGCGCTCCGACATCTCCAGCTCTGAGGTGCGCTGTTCCACCTGCCTGAGCAGCTCAGATTTGGCGTTGAGCAATGCCAGCTCGGCCGCTTTTTCCTTCTCTATGTCCCGCACCGAGCAGAGGATGATCTTCTCGGTGCTGTCGTAACCGCTGATCACGTCCATGCGCAGGCGCGCCCAGAACTGCCGTGCGCCCGTGACGCGGAGGCGGACATCCACTTGACCGATTTTTTTTTCTTCCCGGACCACAGATTGCACGGTCTCGATGTAGTCGCTGAAGGACTCCGGGCTGATGAAGGAATGCAGGGTGCGCTGGAGCAGCATCTGCTCGGACAGGCCGAAATATTCTTTGGCGAGGCTGTTGACCTCAAGAATCTGGCCGCTGAGGCTGAGGACAAGGAAGCCGACTGGCGCGTAGGAGAAGAGGTTCGATAGGTGCCGCCGGGAAGCCTCCAGCTCCAGCTGGGTGCGGCGCAGCTCCTCGTTCTGCATCTCCAGCTCGATGTGGAAGATGTTCAGCTCCTCAATCAGGCTCTTCACATCAGGAGAGCGTTCCAAGAACGCTTTCTCCTCCAGCTCGGCGACGACCTGCTCCGCCCGCTGCCGCAGCTCGCTGCCCTTGTCTGCCCTTTTGTCGGTGTTGATGAAACGCATCATTGCTCCCCGGCGGATAGCGTGAAATAAAACGTTGTGCCGCTGCCCGGCTCAGACCGGAGCGCGATCCGTCCTCCGTGCCGCTCAATCACTTGTTTGGCGATGGTGAGGCCCACACCCGTACCTCCGCCATATTTATCTTGGCCGTGCAGTCTTCTGAATATACCAAAGATTTTCTGGAAATGCTTCTCAGGAATGCCGATGCCGTTGTCGCTGACGAAAAAAACCGGGGTCGCATTGCCAGACAGGGGAATTTCTTCAGATGCCGCGTTCGGAGGATGCCAGCCGATGGTGATGATTTTTTCGTGCTTGTCGTTGTAGATCAGGCCGTTGCTGATCAGATTGCAGAAGACCTCGCGCACATGCTCGATATGACAGAGGATGCGCGGCATGGGCGCGGGCCGCTCGATGTGCGCGTTGTTGCGGGCGATCATGTCAGCCAAGCTGTCGAGCACCTCGTCCAGCAGCCGGTCAAGGCAGACCGGACGGAGATCCAGCTCCAGCCGCCCGATGCGCGAATACTTGAGAACAGCCAATATCTGCGTGTCTAAGCGCATGGCCAGCCGCATGATGGTGTCCAGCATCTCCCGGCTGTCCTGGGGGATTTTCTCGCGGCAGTCCTCCGCCAAAAAATGGGCGAAGTTGTAGATGCCCCGCAGCGGCTCGCGCAAGTCATGGGAGACGCTGTAGGCGAACTCGTCCAACCGCTGGTTGCTCGCCTCCAGCTCCCAGTTTTTTTTGTGCAGATGGGCGGTGCGCTCGCGCACCTCACGCTCAAGGCCGCTGCGGATGCGCTCCAGCTCCTCCTGCCTGCGGTGCAGCTTGAGGAAGAGCAGCCGCTGCGGCTCCGTGATGCCAGTGCGGATGAAGGCCCGGAATACGCAGTAGGTCGAGGCGATGTTGAAAAGATGGCCGAGCATATTGAAAATGCCGTACACATCAATGTAAAGGATGAACATCAGACCTGCCGCCGCTGTCAGCAAGAGGCTGGCTGTCAAAAGTCTAAACACATGTTCGTCCAAGCTGTCCCGCCGCAGCCATGCCAGCGGAGCAGAGAGCAGCAGGAGAAACACTGCACTGATTTCAGCCAGTTTCTTGAACGGAGTCAGCCCTTGACCTTCAATAAAGCAGTCTGGAAAATATCCGGTGAAAATCAATCCGACGAAAAGCAGGGTCAGCAGACCCCAGATGCTTGCTGGCGCAAGGGCGTTGATCTCCCTCCGAGGATGAAACAGGGAGAGCGAGGCGGTTAGAAAGGCCAAGGCTTGAAGTAGACGTGCGGCAATCCAAAGCTGCGTCGGCAGATTGGCATCAGCGTCTGGGAAAACGCCCATGCCTTTGTAGGCCAGCATATGGAGCAGATAGAGGAGGCCGACGAAAAGCGAGGCCACGCCGAGAATGCAGAGATAGCTGTTCCTAAACAGCGGCCTTGCGCTCCAAGCGACAAAAAAGATGCCCCAGCAGACGGCGACATGGTAGACTTCCACCAAGCTGTGAAAGAGCAGGTAGTTGCAGCGACTGACGTAGACCAGTCCGGCAACGGCGGCAAGCAGGGCGACGAGGACGCAGTGCCGCTCCTGTCTACTGCTGACAGCTACGCTTTCTTGCGGCGGCTGCTCTCCGCCGCAAGAAAGCGGAACCGCCTCAGTTGGGACAGCTGCTGATGCGGGCGTAATCACGGGAGTATGCGCTGGATGCAGGTGATCACCTCGTCAATGTCAAAGGGCTTAGTGACATAGGCTGCCGCGCCCAGCTCCAACGCCTTCCGCTCCGACTCCTCCCGCACCAGCACGGTGAAGATGACCACCGGAATGTCCTTGAGCGCGGCATCCGCCTTGAGCTGCGTCAGCACCTCGAAGCCGTCCTCGCCGGGCATGAAAAAATCCAGCAGGATGAGATCCGGCTGAACCTCTTTGGCCCGGCGCAAGCCGTCCTGACCGTCTTCGGCCAAAGCTGCCGTGTAGCCGTGCCGCTCCAGCACAATCTGGAGAACACGGCGGTTGGCGGCGTTGTCGTCAATAACTAAAATTTTCGGAGACCTTGCATTCATGTCCGTCATACGGCACACTCTCTCTGCGGTTTCAGGTTCCGAGGGATTGCCCATGCCGGAGCGGCAGACCAAATCCCTCCCTCCATCATACGGCAGGCAGAAGGGAATGACAATCAGCATTGCCAGAGCGTTTTGAAAAGTGCAGGCCGATGCTCGCGTTCCGCTTCGGCTGCGGCGCAAGCCAAGTCAGGCCGATGCCGACGCAGAGCACGGCCAGCAGGAAAACCGCCAGCAGAAAAAGGACAACTGCGACATGGCCGAACCGCCGCCCGCGCATTTCAGGGTTTTTTGCCGTCACAACAGGATCTCCGTATCAAAAATAGAAAGCCGCCTTTCATTATAGCTGGAGCGTGATAACTTGACATTATATTTAACAGGTATCATCTTGTTAAGATTGGATAATATCAACACAAGTTCTGTCTCGTTTTATCCTGCTTCAGCTATACCAAAAAAAAAACACCCTGTCAAATCCGCTCTGTCTCTGCTTTGGGCAACTGGCGAATATCGCTTGAAGACTTTGCCTTGACGCGAGCCGGGCAAAACAGATATACTGCAACCCGCACTGCAACCCGCGCCCTGCGCCGGAACAACTGCCGCCTCTGCCCCTCATCCGCATCAGGAGAACCGCCATGAACAGCCCGGAAGCCCGGAAAGTGTGGACCAAACAGCTCGTGCAGGAGCACGCGCAGGCCGCCGCCGCCGTGGAGCTGTACACCCTGCCGCTCTATCTCACCGCGATGGCCTCGGTCAAGGACCAGCGCAGCGAAGCCGCCCGGATTATCTTCAGCGTGGCGGCGGAGGAGATGCTCCATCTCCAGCTGGCTGCCAACCTCTGCGCCGCTCTCGACACCACGCCTTGCTTCAGGCCGCCGCAGTACGGCGCGGATGTCCCGCACATCAAGCCCTACGACCCAGAGACCGGCGAACGAGCCTTCCTCAACGCCACGCTGGGGCCTCTGGACGACGAGCGGCTGAACATCATGCTCGACATTGAAAACCCGGAGGAGCTGCCGCTCAATCAGGCTGTCGATCATTCTACCCCGCAGCATCCGTATAGCTCAATCGGCGAGATGTACGACGGTCTGATGGTCGGCATCAAGCAGGTGGGACTGGAGCAGTTCGGCTGGAGCACCAAGCATCAGCAGGCGCACTGGCCGACGCAGCAGTTCCCGCAGATCATCGCCAGCTACGCCGACGCGCGCAACGCGGTGCAGGCCGTGACGAACCAAGGCGAGGGCCACATCCTCGGCGAGGTGCTGAAGTCGCCGCCGTGGACGGAAAAAAACTTCCCCATCCCGCCCTATTACCGCCTGCTGCGTGATGCCCACGACCCAGAGCCGTACAACGGCTACGCCCACTTTGGCCGTTTCCTCAAGCTGAAGAACGACGGGCCGCCGGAGGTCTTCACCGGCGTGGAGCGGCCCGGCGATCCGGTAAACAAGCCGCTTCAGCAGAACTTCTTTCAGCTGCTGATGATGCTGGAGCTGCTCTGGACCAACGGCGGAGCCAACTTCGGCGGCAGTGACATGCTCTGGGCCGCCGCTCAGGGCGTGATGCGGCAGCTGGTCGCCAATGCGCGGGCCTGCTGGAAGGCCGGGGTGATACCCTGCTGGTTTGATCCTGAGACAGTGGGGAAAGGATAACGCGGTGTCAAAGGTTCCTGCAATCAGAAAGACAAAGAAGGAGGCGGCATGAGCGCGGTCATTGAGGCAGTCTGCATCAGCGCAAAGAAGGGCATAGTAAAGAAGGCGGCGGCACAGGCCGAGTTTCAGGTCGGCTTCGGCATTGTCGGCGACGCGCACGGCGGCGACTGGCACAGGCAGGTTTCCCTGCTGGCCGGGGAGAGTATTGACAAGGTGAAGGAAAAGCTGCCCCAGCTCAAGGACGGTGCCTTTGCCGAGAATGTCGTCACGCGGGGGATCGACCTGTCGGCAGTGCGGATCGGCGACCGCCTGCGCCTTGGCCGCGAGGTGGTGCTGGAGATCACCCAGATCGGCAAGCATTGCCACAACGACGGCTGCGCGATCAAGAAAGCCACGGGTGACTGCATCATGCCGAAGGAGGGCCTCTTCGCCAGAGTCATTGCGGGCGGCACGGCCAAGGCCGGAGATGCGGTCTGCGTGGCGGCGTGAATCACCGCACCGCAGACCGGCTGGATCGTGATACCTATCATGCCGCTGTCGTTATACGTATAACGACTCTGCCATGATACGTATAACGACGCTGCCGTGATACGTATGATGATTTTGCCGTGATACCTATCACGGCAGATTCGGGATACGTATCCTTTTTGGGGAGCATGGAGGGACGCGGCGGCGACGTTTACTTTTGCATAAAACCAAGAATAGATATTGAAAATGGCAAAGTTTGTTAACACCAGAAAGGCCGTCTCTGAGTTAGAGGATATCATCAGAAACGCTCGAGAAAATTTGTATCTCGTGTCACCATACCTGAAGCTGTCCAAAGATTTCAGAGATCTTCTTGACTATAGAAACAGCAAGAACAAAGTCACAACCGTTATTTTCGGGAAGCACGAGCTGAAGCCCGACGAACTGAATTTCTTGCAGAGTCTGCGCTTCATTGTTTTGTATTACCATGAGGACTTGCACGCCAAGTGCTATGCGAATGATGACAAGATGATCATCACATCTTTGAATCTCTATGAGTTCTCGATGGCGAACAACAAGGAGATGGGTGTCCTCATCGACAGGAACGACCCGGCGGATGCGCAGACATTCGCAGACGCGATGGCTGAAGTTGATTTTATCATGTCAACCAGTGGCCGTTATGAGTTCACTGCGGAAAAGATAAATGGCTCCGAGCGGGTGCGTGAACAGTCAGCGCACCAGAAAGCAGCGGTCAAGCCTGCGGCTGCTCCGAAGAAGCAGGCTGCCACGGGGTATTGCATCCGCACCGGAGTGGAAATTCCGTTCAATATCGAAAAGCCGTTCTGCTATGAGGCATATAAGTCATGGAGCAAATTCGAGAACGGCGACTATCCAGAAAAGTATTGCCATTTCTCCGGCGAGCCATCCGATGGAGAAACCTGTTTCAACAAGCCAATCCTGAAGAAGAACTGGAAGAAAGCGCAGGAGGAGCATGGTGTTAAATGAGAAGATGGTGCTCAAGTCAAACGGGCCGCCGTAAGCTCTCAATCTTGGCATGACCGCCGCTGAACTCATCCGCCTCCTGCAACTGGAGCCGCATCCGCTGGAAGGAGGGTATTTCCGCCGCACCTACGAATCAAGCCTGCGCTGCGACTGCGGCTATGGCGGCAGGCCGCTGCTGACTTCGATCTATTATCTGCTCACGCAGGAAAGCCCAATCGGGTTGCTGCATCGGAACAGATCAGATATTCTGCATTATCATCAGCGCGGCGCGGCTGTCAAATACCTCCTCATCTCCCCGGAGGGCAGCCTGTCAGAGCGGATATCCTCGGCCCGGACATTGCGCATGGCGAGAGCTTGCAGCTGCTGGTTCCGGGCGGCTGGTGGAAAGCGTCGCGGCTCTGCGGCGGCGAATATGCCCTGATCAGCGAGGCGGTCGCGCCGGGCTTCGACTATGCGGACAACGAGATTGCGACAGAGGAGCTGGCGCGGCGGCTCTGTCCAGAGTTCAGCATGAGACTGGAGGAATACGCATGGTGCGTCAGGAAGAATTGACCGCTGCGGTCGATCAAAGAGCGGTTGAATGGTCGGCGCACGCTTTGCGCAGGATGCTGGAACGCGGAATATCGAGAGAAGCTGTTCTGCATGTCCTCTGCAATGGAGAGATAATCGAAGCCTATCCAGACGACCGTCCCTTTCCCAGCGCATTGCTCTTCGGCATCTGGGTCAATAAAGCTTTGCACGTTGTTGCCGCATACAATCCGGCGGAGCGGAAGGTATTCATCATTTCAGCCTATCATCCCGATGCCGAACATTTCGAGCACGACTTCAAGACGAGGAAAAAGAAATGAATCCTGACAGCGGACTATGCCCGATCTGCGGCGGCAGCAAAACAGAGGGAGCCATCACCTTCACAGCGGATTTGCAGGAAACACTGGTGGTTGTCCGGGGCGTTCCGGCAACGGTCTGCGCACTCTGCGGCAATGAGTGGCTGGATGATGCGACTGCCGCCGCGCTGGAGCGGATTGTCGAGGAAGCAAGAAAGAAAAACTGTCTCTTTGAAGTTGCCCAGTTCAGCACTTTCAGCCAGAGCGCGGCAGCAAGTCCAATTCATGCCGCATAATGCAATCATGAACGAATCCAGACTCCTTGACGCAAACATCAACCGCGCAGCCGAGGGCCTGCGGGTGTTGGAAGACATCGCCCGCTTCTCCTTCAATCAGCAGGAACTTTCTGCTGAACTGCGCGGCCTGCGCCATACGGTGCGCGACCTCTTCCGAGGCCGTGAGAGCGGCCTGCTGGCTGCCCGCAATGCGACAAATGACGTGGGCAAAAGCACATCCGGGCAAAGCCTGAGCGACCAGCGCAGCGGTCTGCGTGACACGGCCCAGGCCAACTTCAAGCGCGTGCAGGAGGCAGCGAGAACCTTGGAGGAAGTCCTCAAGGCGCAGGGCGAGTACGCGGCAGGCAAGCAGCTAGAGCAGCTGCGCTTTTCGGTCTATGAGCTGGAATCCCGTTTCCTGCCGCTCTTCCGCCGCAACCTGCCTGCGGGTATTTACGGCATCTTGGGCGAGAAGTTCTCCCGTGGCCGCAGCAACGCGGACGTGGCCCAGCAGATGACCGATGCCGGAGTGCGGATCATTCAGTACCGGGAAAAGCTGAAGGACAAGAGCATCAGGGCGATCTACGAGGAATGCCTGACCATCCGCCGCCTCACGCAGGAGGCGGGCGCGCTGTTCATCATCAATGATTATGCCGAGATTGCCCTGATGGTCGGCGCGGACGGCGTGCATCAGGGGCAGGATGACCTGCCGGTCAGCGAGCTGCGCCGAATTGCGCCTAGCCTGCTCATTGGTTGCTCAACCCACAGCCCGGAGCAAGCAGAACAGGCGGTGCGCGACGGCGCGGACTACATCGGCGTGGGGCCGATATTCAGCACCCAGACCAAAGAGGATGTCTGCGCCCCGGTTGGGCTGAATTATCTCGACTACGTGGCAAAAAACATTCATATTCCCTTTGTCGCCATTGGCGGCATCAAACGGGAGACCCTGCCGCAGGTGCTCGCGCATGGCGCAAAGACCGTCTGCTTGGTCACGGAGATCATCGGCGCGGAGAACATCGGGCAGAGGGTCAGGGAGATTCAACAGATTATAGCAGCAGCGCAACCATGAGCCTGCGTTGCCTGCGGCGATCATAACACTTATGTCCCTCCGACTATAGTGCTTATGTCAGTCGGACATAAGTGCTTATGTCGCTCCGACCTAAGCGTTATAGTCCGCCCGACATACGTGCTATGGCAATGCGGGACCAACTTCAGGAGAACAAATGACACAAGCATACACCACCCAGATGGACGCGGCCCGCAAAGGCATCATCACCCCGCAAATGCGCGAGGTTTTAGCCAATGAGGTCATCTCTGAACAGCTCTTGCTGGAGCGGGTGGCGCAGGGACGCATCGCCATCCCGGCCAACAAGCATCACCACAATCTCAAGGCGGCAGGAGTTGGTCAAGGTTTGAAGACCAAGATCAATGTCAATCTCGGTGTGTCCAAGGATGTCTGCTCCTTCGAGGGCGAGATGAACAAGGCCCGGCTCTCGCTCAAGTACAAGGCCGACGCGATCATGGATCTGAGTGTGTCCGGCGACACCGAAGGCTTCCGCAAGCGGCTGGTGGCCGAGGTGCCGGTGATGATCGGCACGGTGCCGATTTACGATACCCTAACCCGCACCGGCAAGCCCACGGAGCAGATCACGGTGGAGGATTGGTTCGAGACCGTGCGGATTCATGCTGAGAACGGGATTGATTTCATCACGATTCATGCTGGTCTGAACCAGAAGTGCGCCAGCAGTCTGCGCCTCAATAAACGGCTTTGCGGCATTGTCAGCAGAGGCGGAGCGATTCTGTATGAATGGATGGCGAAGACCGGGCAGGAGAATCCTTTCTACGAGCACTTCGACCGGCTGCTTGCTATTTGCGAGCAGCACGATGTCTGCATCAGCTTGGGCGATGGTCTTCGGCCTGGCGCAATCAAGGATTCGACAGA
Source organism: Desulfobulbaceae bacterium (assembly GCA_011391865.1). Classification (GTDB taxonomy): domain Bacteria; phylum Desulfobacterota; class Desulfobulbia; order Desulfobulbales; family Desulfobulbaceae; genus Electronema. Next base: position 21,868 of record JAABPV010000033.1, read on the forward strand.
CGCGCCGCAGATCGAGGAGCTGATCACGCTCGGCGAGCTGACTAAGCGGGCTTGGGCGCATAACGTGCAGGTGATGATCGAGGGGCCGGGTCATGTTCCCCTGCATGAGGTAGAGATGAACATGAAGCTGCAAAAGAAGCTCTGCCACCACGCGCCCTTCTATGTCCTCGGCCCGCTGGTCACGGACATTGCGCCCGGTTATGATCACATCACCTCAGCCATTGGCGGCGCGCTGGCAGCCATGCACGGGGCAGACTTCCTCTGCTACGTCACCCCGGCAGAGCATCTGCGCCTGCCTTCTGCTGACGACGTGAAGGAAGGCATCATCGCCTCCAAGATCGCTGCTCATGCGGGTGATTTGGCCAAAGGCATTCCCGGCGCGGCGGACTTGGATCATGCGATGAGCGCGGCACGAGGCAGCTTGGACTGGGAAGGACAATTCAACCTTGCCCTTGACCCGGAGAAAGCGAGGGCCTACCGTGCCTCCTCTGAGCCTGCGGACAAAGGCGTTTGCACTATGTGCGGCGACTTTTGCTCGATGAAGCGGCTGAAAGGGCTGCTGTAAGAACGATGCATATTGACACGATGCGGGCCATTGACCGCTGGCTGGGGATTCCGCTGACGTTTGCGCTCACCCAGGCCCTGCGGCTGCGGGATTTCTTTATGCCTCCGGCTCTGGCCCGGCCCAAGCGCGTCCTTTTTATTGAGCTGTCGGAGATGGGATCAACCATCTTGGCTGATCCCGCCCTGCGCAAGGCCAAGACCAAGCTGGGCGCGGAGCTGTTCTTTGTCATCTTCGCAGGCAACCGTGGCAGTCTTGATCTGCTCGGCACGGTGCCGCTGGAGAACATCTTCACCTTGCGCGAGGACAGCCTCTTCACGCTGGCCGCCGACACCCTGCGTTTCCTCGCTTGGACGCGGCGGCACGGCATTGATGCCGTGGTGGATCTGGAGCTGTTCTCCCGCTTCACCGCCCTGCTCACTGGAGCCAGCGGCGCGGCCAGCCGGGTCGGCTTTCACCGCTTCTGCGGCGAGGGCCTTTACCGAGGCGAGATGCTCACGCACCGGGTAGCCTACAACCCGCATCTGCATATTGCCAAGAACTTCGTCGCCTTGGTCAACAGCCTGTTGGCGGCGGAGCCGGAGCTGCCGTATTGCAAGCAACTGATCGGCGAGGAGGAAATCAGTCTGCCTGTGCTCCGTTTTAGCGAGGCGGAGCTGGCTGGAATGCACCGACGGGTGGCGGAGCATTATCCTGAATATGATCCGACCCGGCACCGACTGGTCTTGATCAACCCCAACGCCAGCGAGATGCTGCCGCAGCGTCGCTGGCCTGCGGAACGCTTCATAGAGCTGACCCGGCGCATTCTGGAAGCCGCGTCGGACGTGCTGGTGCTGATCACCGGCGCGCCTGCGGAGCGGGCTGAAGCGTCGGCGCAGTGCGCGGCTGCCGGCAGCCTGCGCTGCGTCAACTTTGCGGGCGCGGTGCAGCTGGCCGAGCTGCCGCTGCTCTACAGCATCTCAACGCTGATGGTGACCAACGATTCCGGGCCAGGCCATTTTTCAGCAATCACCCCACTGCCGGTCTTTGTTCTCTTCGGCCCAGAAACCCCCAATCTCTACGGCTCGCTTGGCAAGGCCACGCCGATTTACGCCGGGCTGGCCTGCTCGCCCTGCGTCAGCGCAGCCAATCACCGCAAAACCCCCTGCACGGACAATAAATGCCTGCAAGCGATCAGCGTGGAGCAGGTCTTCGCGGCCATTGAGCCGCTGCTGCGGGGTTGACAACAGGTCTCCGGTAGAAAAATCTGCCGGAAGACCGCTCTCCTCCTTGCCTCCCGCCTTCTGTTTGGGTACAACTTATGGGAGGCATCATTTATTGCAGGACTGAGGCTGATCAAATATCTTGCCGGGGGAGCCATGAACCGCCGCACATTTCTCCAGCACAGCGGAAAAATAGGGGCTGCCGCCTTGGCTGCGGCAGCCTTTCCCAAACTGGGTAAGGCCCAATCCCGGCCCACGATCAAGGTGGTGGGCACCCATGTCACGCTGCTGGAGCCGATCCGGCAGAAGGCCGAGCAGGACTTGGGCATCAACATTGAGTTTCATCCCGGCGGCGACGCGGAAGTGCTGCTCAAAGCCTCGACAGACCCAACAGCTTTTGATCTCTACGAGCAATGGTCGAACAGCATCAAGGTGCTGTGGCAGGCCAAAACGATCCAGCCGATTAACACTCGTAGACTGACTTACTGGGAAGAAATCAACAGCCTGAGCAAAACAGGTCGCATTTCAGACAAAGCCAAGCATGGCTTGGGCGACGCGCCGGACAAAATTCTCTTTGTCCAGTCGGACGGCAGGCTTGACGGCTCCGAGACGGAGGAGATTAGTTTCCTGCCCTACGTGCATAATGTTGATTCCTTCGGCTACAACTCCAGCGTCGTTCCCAAAGGCATTCCCTATGAGACTGAGAGCTGGGGCTGGCTGTTGGATGAACGCTGGGCTGGCAAAGTCGCAATTGTCAACTCGCCGGAAATCGGCATCTTCGACCTCGCTTTGGCGGTGCGGGCCAAGGGGCTGATGCAATTCAAGGACATGGGCAACATGAGCCGCGAGGAGGTGGATCAGCTCTTTGACATCATCATCGCCCTGAAGCGCAAGGGACATTTTCGCGGCATGTGGACTTCAGTGCCGCATTCAGTTGAGCTGATGGCCACTAGCGAGGTGGTGATCCAGAGCATGTTCTCACCCGGAGTCAGCGCGCTCAACGGCATGGGCATCCCCTGCATTTACGCCGCGCCCAAGGAGGGCTACCGCGCCTGGCACGGGGTGATGTGCCTGTCTCGCGCCTGCGTCGACGAGCGGCAGGAAGCGGCCTACGCCTTCATGAACTGGTGGCTTTCTGGCTGGCCGGGTGCCTTCATCGCCAGGCAGGGCTATTACATTTCCAACCCCCAGCGTTCCAAGCCGTTCATGTCGCAGGCAGAGTGGGACTACTGGTACGAAGGCAAGCCTGCTGCCGAGCCGCTCATGGGCACTGACGGCAAGATATCAGTGCAGCTGGGCGAGGTGCGCACCGGCGGCTCCTATCTCCGGCGTTTTGAGAACATCGCGGTCTGGAACACGGTCATGGACACCTACGAGTACACCCTGACCAAGTGGAACGAATTCGTGCTGGCATAGGAAGGCATGGCCGTGACAGATTTCCTCCTACGCACTGTTGGTCTGAAGAAGCGCATCGCCTTGGGCTACATCGTCACCGGCTTGGTGGCGTTCATGATCGCCCTGCTTTCCTACGGTGCCTTCACCCGCTTGGCTGAGGACTTCCGCCAGATAGTCCACTTCAGCCGCCACTCCGCTGACAACATGGCCTTTGCCCGGCAGATGACCGAGATGCAGCGGCAGGCGCTGATCTATATCTACGAGGGACACAGCTCGGCAGGCACCCAGGTGGGTACCATCTACAAACAGATGATGGACAGCATCCTCAGCAGCCAAGATCTGGACCGAATTGGCGCAGGGGCAGTGGTCGAGCTGGCCCGTAGGCATCTGGAAGCCTACTACGAGGCTTTCCGTGAAGTCCAGCGGCAGCGGCAGCTTCAAGACCGCCTTGTCAGGAGCGAGTTCCGCGTCCATGCCACGAGGGCGCAGCAGTTGATTGAAGAGCTGACCCGGCAGGAGGCGGCGCAGCCGGAAACCCCCGGCCTCAGGCCGCCTCTCCCGGAGAACTCTTTTCTCAGCTTCATTCCTGCCGCAGCACCGGCAGGGCAGGGCGGAGCGCGTCCCGCTTCGGAGCAGGGGTACACAGAAGCCGAGCGGATGCTGAACGGGGCCAAGATGCTTGCCTCGCTGCTGCAAATAGAGAAGAACGCCTACCGCTACTTTGACTCCTACGAGAGCAGCTTTATCCAAGCCGCGACAGCGAGCCTAGAGGACACGCGCGAGCGGCTCCAGACGTTCGACGGGCAGGACAAGGCGGCGGAGCTGAAGGAGGTGCTGGAGCGTTACGAGATCACCTTCCTTGAGGCTGTGCAGCGGACAAGGGGCTATCTTTACCTGATCAACGTGGTGATGTCGGCCCAGGCCTACGAGACGATCTACCAGTCGAACAAGCTCTCGGCCATGATGCTGCATGAGACGGGGCGCATTCAGCAGGAAGTGTTTGCGCACATCAGCTCACGCCAGCAGCTTTTGCTCTTCTCCACCGCCTTGCTGCTGCTCTTCATAGCCCTTTTCTCCTACCTCATCAGCCGAAGCATCACCCTGCCGCTCCGAAGGTTGACAGAGACCTTCAAGCTGCTTTCCTCTGGCTCGGCAGACGCAGAGATCCCGCCCTACCTGCTCCAGGATGAACTGGGCGACCTCACTGGTTCGGCAGCCTCTTTCAAGGGTAAGAACATCGAGCTGCTGGCCAGCAAGAAGGAGCTTGAGCGCTCCAATGACGAGCTGGAGCAATTCGTCTATACCGTCTCGCACGATCTCAAGTCGCCGATAGTCACCAGCATGGGTTTCATCGGCATCATCCGCAAGCTGGCCGCTCAGGGCAAAGCCGAGCAGGCGATGGGGATGCTGGAGAAGGTGGTCAAGGCGAACGAGCGCATGAGTCAGCTGATCAATGACCTGTTGGAACTGAGCCGAGTCGGGCGGATCGACATGGACAAAAAGCTGGTGGATCTCAACGCGCTACTGGCGGACTTCGCCCGCAGCCAGGCAGAGCGCCTGAAGGCGGCCACGTTCACGCTGATCATCCAGCCAAACCTGCCTTCGCTCTTCGCCAACGAGAGTCGCATCCTCCAAGTCTTTGAGAATATCCTCTCCAACGCCCTCAAGTACGTGCGCAACGAGACCGAGGGCTGCCGCTTGGAGATCAACTCCTATGACGACGCGCAGCTGCACCACATTCTCTGTGCCGACAACGGCCCCGGCATCGCGGCGGAATACCGCGATAAAGTCTTCGGCCTCTTCTACCGGCTCAATGTCAACATCGAGGGCACGGGCATCGGTCTTGCCGTGGCGAAGAAGATCATGAAGTTCCACAGCGGCGACATCAGCGCCGAGGCGAGGCCGGGCGGCGGTGCCGTCTTTCATCTCACCTTCCCAAGAGCGGAAGCAGGGCAGAGCTGAACGCCTGCTTTTCGGCAGGACACCCGTACAGAAGAACGGAAGGTACTCCCGTATCTAAGACAAAGATACTGGGGTATCCAAGAGGAAGGTACTCCGGTATCTTCCTCTTGCTTATTAGAAGAGGAGCTGCTGATCTGCCCAAGCGCGTTTGCGGAAGGCCGCTGCGATGCGCATTCATGAAACACCGGCTTGGAGAGGGCAAGCATGGCTGACGACGAGAAGAAACTGCTGCTGGTTGAGGACAGCGACGATCACGCGGAGCTGACAGAGTTCTACATCAACGACTGCCGCCCGGCACTGCGGGTGCGCCGCCTGCGCGACGGCGCGGAGGCGATGGCCTACATCGAGCAGGCCGAGCGGCTGGAACAGAGGCTGCCTTGGCTTGTCCTGCTGGATCTCAAGCTGCCGAAATACGACGGACACGAGATCCTTGCACGGATGAAGCGCAGCGGCAGATTGGCCAGTATCCCGGTGGTGATCTTCTCCACGTCCAACTCCGGCAAAGACATAGAGCAGGCCATGAGCAGCCATGCCAACAGCTACATTGTCAAGCCAATGGAAGCGGACAAGTACGGCGAGGTGATCAGCGAGATCCTTGAGTACTGGGAGCTGAACGAACACCACCATCTGCTCCGCGAGCCACGGGAAAGCCATGCCTGAACGCACGACGCTGAACATCCTCCTGATAGAGGACAACGACGACCACGCCGACCTCTTTGCCGCCAACCTCGCCATGACGGCCTACGCCAACTCGCAGGTGGTGAGGCACGAGGCGCTTCGCCCCGGAGTCGCGGCGCTGGTCAATGGGTGCTTTGACCTGCTCTTCATTGATCTCTCGCTCCAAGACAGCGGCATTGCCGCGACCATGAACTGCTTGGCCGAGCTGGCCGCTTGGTGCCCGGTGATCGTCCTCACATCCTTGGATGACCGGCGCACCATCCTGGAGATCATCAAGAAAGGTGCCGATGATTGTCTGCCTAAGTCAGAGCTGAATGACATCCTCTTGGAGCGGGTTATCCACTTCAACCGCGACCGGTGGCGGCTGAAGCAGACACTGATGAAGAGCGAGGAGGCGTACAAGGATCTGTATCACAACTCACCCAACATGCTCGGCAGCATCGATGCCAAGACCCGACGGGTCATCAGCTGCAATCAGACCTTCGCGGACAAGCTGGGTTGGAGGATCGAGGACATACTTGGCCAAGAGGTTTATGCCTTCTATCATCCCGACTGCCTCAGCCAGTACAACAAGGCCTTTGAAGAGTTTCTCATCACCGGGATCATCAGGAATGCGGAGCTGCAACTCCGGCGGAGGAACGGCAAGGCTATTGACGTGCTGCTCAACGTCTCAGCAGCGAGGGACGAGAAAGGAGACATCGTGTCCACCCGCTCGACTTGGATTGATGTCAGCGAGCGGAAAGCGGCGGACAGAAAGCTGAAGGAGATGCAGCGCTTCAACCGGCTGATTATCGAGACCATCCCTGACCTGCTCTGGCTGAAGGACGTGAGCGGCACGTATCTGGCCTGCAATCCCCGCCTCGAGCAATGCCTCGGCGCCCCGGAGGCGGAGATTGTCGGCAAAACAGATTACGACTTCATGCTCAAGGAACATGCCGATGCCTGCCAAGAAGGCGATCTGAAGGTGATCAGCACCGGCGCGACGCAGATGCGTGAGGAGTGGGTGACGTTCGCGTCAGACGGGAGGGAGCTGCTGCTGGAAGTGGTCAAGGTGCCGCTCTTTGACGAGGAAGGCCGGGTGGAGGCAGTGATGGGCATCGGCCACGACATCACCGAGCGGAACGAGGTGATCCTGAAGACAGAAGCGGCCAACCGCGCCAAGTCGGTCTTCCTCTCCAACATGAGTCACGAGCTGCGCACTCCGCTCAATGCCATCCTCGGCTACACCCAGATCTTCCTCGGCGATGAGACGCTGACTCCCAGGCAGCGAAGCGGCATCAGCACCATTCACCAAGCGGGCGAGCACCTGCTGCTGCTGATCAATGACATCCTCGACATCTCCCGCATTGAGTCAGGCAGGCTGGAGCTGATCGAGACTGAATTCTGCCTCGCGCCCTTCCTCAAAGGCATCCGGGAGATCATCCAGCTGCGCGCGAAGGACAAGGGGCTTGATTTCCGGGATGAAGCGGCAGGCCTGCCAGCGGTGATCATCGCTGATGAACTGCGTTTGCGGCAGGTGCTTCTCAACCTGCTCTCCAATGCGATAAAGTTTACCAGTACAGGCTGGTGCGCCCTACAGGTGCGGGCGGAATCTGCCGGACAAGGCAAGGCGAGACTGGACATCGCGGTGGAGGACAGCGGCGCAGGCATCTCCGCTGAAGACCAGCAGTTAGTCTTTGAGCCGTTCCTTCAGGTCGGCGAGCGGCTCCAGCACCGCGAAGGCACCGGCCTCGGCTTGGCCATCAGCCGGGAGCTGGTGCGGCTGATGGGCGGCGAGCTGCGGCTTGTCAGCCCGGTCACGGACAGGCCGGAGGGCCGGGCCGGAGGGCCGGGCAGCCGCTTCTCCTTCAGCATCGAGGTGCCGGTCTCGGATCATCGGGCGGTTATTGAACACAAGCAGCGCAAGGTCAGCGGCTACGTCTGCCTGCGCCCGGTCAAGGAGAAGGAGCCGCGCCGGGTGCTGGTGGTGGACGACAAGCTCTCCAACAGGGCCGTGCTGCGCGACACTCTGGAGCCGCTGGGCTTCGCGGTGCAGGAAGCGGCGGATGGCATCGAGGTGGCAGCTGCCTGTGAACGGCTCCAGCCTGACATCATTCTTATGGACTTGCGGATGCCGAAGATGGATGGCTTCGCGGCGGCGGCACTGCTCCACAAGCACCCGGACTTCAGTAAAATTCCGGTGGTTGCCGTCACTGCTTCCATAGCCGAGGGCGACATCTTCCGTCAGCGCTGCCTTGACAACGGCTTCCGCGACTACATCCATAAACCTTTCTCCGCAGGCGAGCTGCTGGAGATCATGGCCGCTCAACTGGACATTGAGCTGCTCTACAGCGATCCTGCGGCAGAGGCGGCGCAGGAGACAGAGCTGATCCTGCCGCCGCATCACCTGCTCAAGGAGCTGGCTTGGCTGGTTGAAGTAGGGGAAATTCAGGGCATCACGGAAAAGGCGGCGGAGATCGCCGAAATGGAGGACGGGAAATACCGAACCTTTGCCCGGCGAGTACAGGAACTGGCTGATGACTTCCAGTTCTCCGCCCTGCAGGAGCTGACCGCCGCACAGAACAAGGAGCCGCAATGCAAACAGTGAAAGACTCTATCTTGGTTGTTGACGACCAGCCGACTAATCTGAAGGTGCTGCTCTCTTTTCTTCAGGCGCACAATTTTCAGATATATATTGCTGACAGCGGCCTGCGCGCCTTGAGCATCCTGAGCAAAATCTGCCCGGATTTAGTGCTGCTGGATGTGATGATGCCGGACTTGGACGGCTTCGAGACCTGCCGCCGCATCAAGGCTGATGAGCGGCTGAACGGTGTTCCTGTCATTTTCATGACTGCCTTGGACAGCGTTGATGACAAAGTGACAGGCTTTGCCGCAGGTGGGGTGGATTACATCACCAAGCCCTTCCAGCAGGTGGAGGTGCTGGCGCGGATCAAGACCCATATCGCCCTGAGAAAACGTGAGATGGAGCTGGAGCAGGCACTGACTGAAATCAAAACCCTGAGCGGCATTCTGCCTATTTGCGCCTGCTGCAAGCAGATCCGCGACGACCAAGGTTACTGGCAGCAGGTGGAGGACTACATCAGCAGGCATTCCGGCGCGCTGTTCAGCCACGGCCTCTGCCCGGACTGCTACAAGAAGGAGATGGACAGCTTTCTGGAGCTGACAGGACAGAAGAGCAAGGCCTTGGAGGATGAGGCCAGAGAGGAGACCGGCGGGTCGCCGGAGCAGGTCTGAGTCAGTCTTCTTCTGACGGCTGGAGGGCTTTGCCCTCGTCCAATTTGGCCACGGCCTGCATCAGCACGTCGCGCAGCGGCACCGGCTTGGCAGGTGCCGCAATCCCGGAAGCGGCCCGGCAGGTGCGGATGGCTGGATTGGCCCAGGAAAGCATTTCGGTCACCGCCTCGACCCCCCGCTTCTGCGCCGCCTCAGCCTCGATCATGTTGCCTTTGCGGATGCGGATGATGCCCCGCTGCTTGCCGCCCGCGTTGGCCACCACCACATCGGTGGAATGATTGCCCATGCCGATGAGCTGGAGCAGGTCGGCGAGATGGATGGACTCCAAGAACGAGCTGCCTGAATCCTTGGCGAAAATGCGGGTCAGAAGACGAAGCAGATCTTCGATGCGGAAAGGATGGGCGATGACCGCCGCCGCGCCGCTGTGGTAGGCCGAGCGCTTCAGCTCCTCGGTCAGCTCGTCGGTGTAGAGCACCATGTGGGTGTCGGCGTGCCAGCGGCGGACATGCAGCAGCAGCTCAATGCCGCTTTCGCCGGAGAGCTGAACATTGGCCAGCACTGCATGAACGGTGAACCGGCTCAGAATTTCGCGGGCTTTGGCGATGCTGGAGGCAAAAGCGACCTGATAGGCTCCGCCGTAAGGCTGGAACGCTTCCCTCAGCTCCTGCATGAAATTCTTGTCCCGGTCAACGATCAGTATATTTTTGCGGTTCATGACAGGCGGTGCGCCCTCCTTGCTCATTCAAAGTAATCCGGCAGCTCCTGCTCTCCGCCGGGCTGAGGCAGAATGTCGCCGACAGGAATATTTCGTCCGATCAGCGTTTTGAGGGCGACCAAATTGACTAATCCCTCCAAGCCCGCGCCGCCGTGCTGACGGAGATGGGCGAGCAGGCTTTTGACAGCGACCGGGGGATCGACTTTAAAGCCGGTTACTTTTCTGCCGGCAAAATTCATGATGCTGGTGAAGGATTTGTCCCGGTTGAGGGAGGCGATGCCCTTGGCCAGCGCGTCGGCGGAGTCCTCCCGCTCCAGCTCGTCGAGAATTTCATTGACCGCGCCGAGATAATTTTCCACCGTCTCTCCGGCGATGAGCAGATCCAACCCCACGTCCAATTTGTACATCCGATCAAGGAAATCTTTGATCAGATCGCCCTGAATGATGGAGCCGTGCTGCGGGGCGATCATCTCCGGCGGCGGATCAATATTGCGGATGCGCGAAACCGCCAGCCGGAGCGCGTCCCGCGAAGGCATGTAAAGCTGGTGGAAGGTCTTTATGCCCTCCCAAGAAGCCTCAGTAGCATAGAGATCCGGGGTGTAGGACAGCCCGCCGAAGAGGTCGCCGGAAAAGAGAATGCGGCTGCGCTCATCATAATACATCATCGCCCCACGAAAATGACAGAAGGGCGAGGGCACAAAAATCAGGCGGCAGCCACCGGGCATGGTGGCGCGGTGGTTGCGGTAGCTTTCCACTGCCTTGAAACGGCTGGCCTTGAGGCCGAAAAAGTGGATCAGCCGCCACGTGTCTTCTGAGGCCACCACCATGCACTGCGGGTTGAGCCTCTGGATATAGGCCGAATTGGGGGCCACGTCAGGATCTTGGTGATTGATCAGGATGCCGTTGACCTTTTCCAGCCCGCCGATGATGGGCACGAGTGCCTTCTGCAGGCAGGTGAGCAGCTCCGGCGGGCCGGGATCAATGATGATGTTGGCCACTCCGGGCGCATGAGGATAACAGAGGAGGTAGATGTTGACCTCCAGCAGGGCATCCGAGCGGTTGGCCAGCCACCAGACGTTGTCACGCAGTTCAACAGGCTTCATCGTCTTCTCTTCCATAATCAGCGGGATGTTAGGGATTGTTCAGCTTCGGCGCGCAGTTCCTTGTTGTATCTTATCGCATCTGAGAAGCATTCTCAACTGATGCTCATCAACTCCGCAGTTTCTCCTCATGCTGCTGGCCGCGCCTATGTTCCCGCGCCTTTTTCCTTTTTCCGCAGGAGAAAAGAAAACAATCTGATTTTGCTAAATAATACTTCATGCCAGCAGGAAAATGAAGAGAAAAATCCGGCGGCGGCGGCAATGAGCCGCTTTCCTGCGGAAGAGCGGCCGGGCAATGTCGGCTGTTGACATTGCCCGGTCTCCTGAGTAATCTTTACTGTGAGGCTTTTTCAGTTCCTTATCAATCTTCAGCAGCACAAGGAGAGAAGCATGCTCAAAAAAAACATGAGAACCGTCACGCTTGTTTTTGCCGCATCATTGGCACTGGCCCAGACCGCCGCCGCCAGAGAATTCGCTGAAATTTACACCGACTGCGGCTTGGGCGCGCTGATCGCTCCGCGCACTCCGGCGGTCGCGGCAGTGACCAACGTCACCTTTGATCTTGGCACCACGGCCATCATCTCCAACGTTTCCTCGCCGGAGACCTGCCAAGGCGGTAAGGCTCTGGCAGCGGCCTTCATCAACAACGCCTACGAACCGCTGGAGGCCGATCTGGCGCGCGGGCAGGGCAACTACTTAAAGTCGCTGACCACGCTGGCCGGTGTGCGTGAGGAAGGCAAGGCCGCCTTCGTCCAAGGGCTGCGCAGCGATTTCGCTGCAACTGTGGCCGCTGACGGCTATGCGGACCGCAGCCGCTTTGAAAAGGCTGAGCATTTATACAATCTGGTCTTCCGCCAGGCGGAGAGCCGGAGCTGAGAAGCGCACTCTTGGGCGGAGGCTTTCTCCGCCCAAGAGGCCCTTGCAACTGAGAGCAGGCCTAATTTGTTCCAGAAAAAGCATCGGAGCCGCGCCTTGGAGCGGCTGGGCTTGCGGACGCGGCAAGTCAGGGAGCGGTTGTCCGCCGCCGGGCCAAGGCCGGTGATTTGGATGCATGCCCTGTCTGTGGGCGAGGTGACTTCCGCCCTGCCTTTGGTCAAGGCTATCCGCGAGAGCATCCGCCCAGCTGCGCTTGTTTTCAGCGCGACCACCCACAGCGGCAAAGAGCTGGCCGAACGGCTGATCGCCCCGCACGTTGACCTTGTCCTGTTCAGCCCGCTGGATTTCCCCTGCGCTGTCCGCCGCTGTCTCGACGCAATCAGGCCGAGCTGCTTCATTCTTGTCGAGACCGATTTCTGGCCGAACTGGCTGCGTCAGCTTCAGCGGCGGCAGATTCCGGCGATGCTCGTCAATGGCCGCATCTCTGAAAAATCCTTCGCCTCGTACCGCCGCTTCGCCTTTTTCTTCAGGCCGATGTTCCGCTGCTTCAGTCTGCTTTCCATGCAGACCGCGCAGGACAGGGACAAAATGCTCGCGCTCGGCATCCCGGCGGAGCGGCTCGTCTGCTTGGGCAATTTAAAATACGATCTGCCTGCTCGGCAGGCTGCTCCGCCCGATCTTGCGTCGGCGTATGATCATCGTTTGGTCTGGGGCTGCGGCTCCACCCATCCCGGCGAAGAAGAGCTGATTTTCGCGGCGTTCAAGAAACTTGCGGGGCTGCATCTGCGTTTAATCATCGCGCCGCGCAAGATTGAGCGAGGCGGCGAATTGCTCAATCTGGCCCGCAGCTTCGGCCTGAATGCCGTGCTCCGCAGCAGCGGTGCGGCAGGCGCGGAGAACAGCGTTTTCATTTTGGACACCATCGGCGAGCTGGCAGGCTGCTACAGTTTGGCGCGGCTGGCCTTCATCGGCGGCAGTTTGGTGGATGAGGGCGGCCACAACCCGATTGAGGCGGCAGCGCAGGGCGTACCGGTGCTTTTTGGCCAACACATGGAGGATTTTGCTGAAATCGCCCGCGATTTAGTGGATTGCGGCGGGGCGGCGGTGGTCACAGCGGAGACGTTGGCCGAAACCGCCGCCGCCATTTTCAACGATGACGCGCTGCATACGGCTATGTCCGGCGCGGCCCGGCGGTTAGTCGAGCAGCAGCGCGGCGGCGTGGCGCGGCATGTGCAGGCGGTACAGGAACTGCTTGCCATCTCTATAGATGTGAAATAAATTTGCATCAACTTTCAAACAGTTGTGCAGCTCATCAATAAATCCAAAACAAAAATACGTTCGATATTCAAGATGAAGATGCGAATTTTTTTTGCTGCCGCAGCAACGTTCTTTTGCTTGCTGCTTTTTTTAAGCTATTCAAATCATTTTGACAATGGTTTTCAATTTGATGATCACCATACCATAGTGAATAATATTCATATCAGAGATATTTCAAATATATATTCATTTTTTACCAATACTGAAAGCTACGGCACGAACCCAGACAACCGGACCTATAACCCGATTTTGGTCACCCTGAATGCAGTTGATTACTGGATCGGCGGCGGCTTGAAACCGAGAGTTTTTCACATCTCAATCTTTGCCAGCTATATAGTGCTTGGAGCATTGCTCTATTTCTTTTTCAAAAAAATATTCGATCTCGCGCTTGCAGACCGCTGGAATAGCTGGTTCGCTCTTTTCTCAGTCGCATTTTTCATGCAGCATGCCGCGAACGCGGAAACAATCAACTATATCATCATGCGTTCAGATTCTTTCTCAACCTTGATGATTGTCGCATCATTTGTTTTGTATTTCGATCAAAAGGCAAGGCGGTTCCGCCTGCATTATTTTACGTTCCTGCTTGGCTTGGGAACAAAGGATACTGGGTTCATTTTCGCGCCGCTGCTGGCAGTCTACATCCTTCTTTTTGAGGAAAAAATGCCTCTGTGGGGGCCGCTGCTGCCCAGAGGGAATTTTTCCAAGACGGCAAGTTTTATTAAAAAATCAGCACCAATTCTCATTGTTTCTGTATTTATTTTTTATCTTAAGCGGACATTGTTTAACCAAGGAAGCCCACTGCCTTCGGGCAGCGAGGGAGCGTCGCGCGCATTTCTCTATTTTGTGACGCAATGGCAGGTCATCGCCCATTATATCGGCAATTTTATTCTCCCAGTCCACCTGAGTGTTGACAAGGATTTTGTTCTTGTCAGCAGCATGTGGGAGAAAAAAACTCTGCTGAGCCTGTTTCTGCTGCTGTTTTTGGCCGCAGCCGCTGTCTTCACGTCGCGAAAACAGAAGATCAGACCGATATCCTTTGGCATCGTCTGGTTCTTTTTCGCCTTGGCCCCGACATCAAGTTTTATTCCGTTCGGCCAAATCGCCAATGACCATCGCACCTTCTTTCCGTACATAGGATTGGTCATGGCCTTGGGCTGGTTCATCGCTTTGAAAATCATCAAGGTCAGGGATTCCGCCTCAGCAAATAAAATGGCAATTTCTGCTATTACCGCTGCATGTCTGGCGATTGTTGGGCTGCACGCTTTCGGAACCTATCAAAGAAATATTGTCTGGGGGTCAGAGGAGCTGCTGTGGGGCGACGCTGCGGTCAAGTCGCCAGACAATGCAAGAGTTCAGTTGAACTACGGCCTCGCCCTGATGGAAAAAGGAAAATATGACTTGGCTTTTCTTCATTACAACAAGGCACTTACAATGTCGCCGCGCTGGTCCTATGTGCATATAAACATGGCGATATTAAAAAATGTCATGGGGCAGTCTGAAGAGGCTGAACAGCATTTCAAGACCGCACTCGCGAATCATCTCATGAATCCGAACGCATATTATTACTATGCAGTCTTCTTGAAGAAAAAATCAAGGCTGCTGGAAGCACTTGAACTTGTCAGACGTGGCATGAAGGTCAGTCCGAATTATGCCGGATTTCATGCCCTGCATCAGGAGCTGCTGCATGCTGCCGCAGCAACGGTCAGCGAGCTGCTTGCCTACGAGCGAGAGTTAGACAAAAATCCGAAAAAAGAAGATTATATCAGTCTCAGTTTAAGCTACTACAAAGCCGGAGAGTACAAACGCTGCATCTCTGTCTGTGAAAAAGTCCTGCTGCTGGAGCCGGATTCTGTTGTCGCCTACAACAACATATGCAGCGCATATAATGCGATGGCTGAGTGGGACAAGGCGCGGGAGGCATGCGGCAAAGCCTTGGCTATAAATCCTGATTACGAGCTGGCCAGAAATAATCTGCGCGTGGCGGTCGAAGGGAGCGCGGGCGGCGGAAAATAGCCTGTTTGCGTTTTGCGGCACTTCAAGGCGGCTGCCGCTGGCGGGCCGCCTTATTTTTTAGCAAATCTTTTTGTTTTCGGCAGGCTGAAGGCCCGGTATAATTCCTGTGAGCAGTTCCCGCCCAATACCTCTTCTTCCGCATGGAGGATCCCATGAAAGCCGCTGTTTTTTCCACCGTGTTGCTGCTGCTCAGCCTTTTTTCCTCGCTGGCAGCCGCTGATGAAATGTACCGCCTCCAGCATCTGGAGCAGGAGGCGCAGAAGTTCGCCGCCAAATACGCCCGCTCCGACGGCAGTCCGCCCAGATCTGACGAGGCGGCCGTTCTTCTGCAAGCCGCTGCAATTCTGACAGCTGCGGACGACTGCTCCGCCGCTGTAGGGGGGCTGCATAAGCAGGCGGCGTGGCGGGCAGACCGTTTGCCTGCGGGTTTTTGGGTTTCATTGGCCAAGGCGGCAGGCTGCGCAGATGACTGGACAGCGGCCAGCCAGAGCGGCTGGATGGCCTATCTTGCCGCAGGGGAGTCGCCGGCCGCGCAGAAAGAAGCTCTTGCTCTCACTGGCAAGGCGCTGGAGAAGCGCACCACCAACTACTACAACTGGACTCCGGCAGCCATCAGCGTTTATGAACTGCTGGCCAAGCTGGGAGACAAAGACGATGCGGAACGTCTGCTGAGTGCCGAGAAAAAAAAGAAGGAAGAGGCTCTGAGCGCGGAGACGCAGCGGCAGGCGCAGGAGCTGGCTCAACGGCGTGCGGCGGAAAAGGCGGCTCACGAGGCGAAGCTGGCTGAACTGCGGCAAAAGCAGCTTGAAGAGAAAATGCTGAGAATTCAAGGTTCCGAGGCGGCAACTGACAGCAGCCAGCCTAAGCTCTGCCTCAGCTTTAATGAAAATTTGCCCAGCCCGGATTCATTTCACTACGGCGACTACATTCAAGTCGCTCCTGCCATTTCGTTGGATTTCGCTGTTGAGGAGCGCAAGCTCTGCATCGGCGGCGCGTCCTACGAAACGTCCTACACCGTGATTGTCCGCAGCGGCATGAAAGTGAAGGAGCGGACACTGCCTGAAACGGCGCATTTGACCATTAAGACAGAACACCGCGATCCGGCCCTCTGGTTCAATCAAAGCGACTATGTCTTGGCTGATCGCAGCAACCGGGGTATCGGCCTGAACAGCATCAACGTGAACAAGGTGCGCCTCCAGCTCTTCCGCATTCATGAACGCAACATTCTTGGCACATTTGTTCAAGAAAAATTCCGTAAAAAACTGAACGGCGACGATCTCAATATCATCGAAGAAAGCGTAGGCGAGCGTGTCTGGCAGGGCAGCACGGAAATCACGCCGGAGCCGGACAAGGTCATGACCACCAGCGCGATTGTCTTGCCGCAGGATGTCTTGGCCATCGCTCCTGGCCTCTACGTGCTGGTTGCCGGGCAGATCAAGCCGAAAAAAAATGCCGGTTCTGAAGAAGAGGGGGAGGACGGAGAAGAGGACGAAGATTATGAAAACGAATGGGAGGGCCAAGCCAGTCAATGGGTGGTGGTTTCCGACATTGGCCTCAGCACCTATCAGGGCAGCGACGGCCTGACTGTAGCCGCCCGCAGCTTGGACAGTGCCCTGCCCATCGCCGGGCTGCAAATCGGCCTCTACGCCCGCAACAACAGTCCCTTGGCCACGCTGACCACCGACGAACAAGGCTTGGTGCGCTTCGCCTCCGGCTTGCTGGAAGGCAAGGGCGGGCAGGCGGCGTTCCATCTCATGTCAGCGGACAGCAAGCACGGCTTCACTTTCCTCCAGCTGGAGCAGGCTCCATTTGATCTCAGCGACCGGGGCGTGAGCGGTAGAACCGCGCCCGGCCCGCTTGATGCCTATGTTTATACGGAGCGCGGCATCTATCGTCCCGGTGAGACCATTCATCTGGCCGCGATTGTTCGTGATCGTATCGCCCGCTCTACAGCCAGCCCGCCTCTAACGCTGCAAGTCAGTGGCCCGGACGGGAAGGTGCTGATCGAACGGCTGCTCAAACCGGACAGCGCAGGCGGCTATTCGGATACCATTCATCTGGCCAACGCAGCCCGTTCCGGCAACTGGACGGCGGCATTGTATGCCGATGTTGAGGACAAGCCGGTTGGTCAGACGGTCTTTCAGGTAAAATCCTTCAAGCCACCACGCTTAGAGGTACGTTTAGAGCCAAAGGGTGCGCTCGACGAGCAGAACAATGCCGAGCTGGCTGTGCAGGCTGATTATTTCTACGGCTCTCCCGGCTCAGAGCTGACGGTCAAAGGCAAGATGAAGCTGGAATACGAGCCGCATCCTTTTACTGATTACGCCGCCTATTATTTTGGCAAAGACAAGGTTGATCCGGGCCTTGCCGAGATTGAGCTGGAGGAAATCAGCACCGACGAAAAGGGCCACGGCCTGCTGCCGCTGATCCTTGAAGGCCAGCAGAACGCCACGCTTCAGCCGCTCAAAGCGGTGGTCAGCGTGGATGTGCTCGACATTGACGGCAGGGCGGTCAGTGTCACGTCCAGCCTGCCGGTGCGGCATCTGAAGGAATACTTTGGCCTGAAACCCGGTTTTGCCGATCTGCGCATTCCTGAGTCCAGCGATGCCAAGTTTGAGATCATCGCCTTGGACAGCAAAGGTCAGCCGCAGGAAAAAGGCCAAGCCGAATGGCGGTTGGTGCGCGAGGAGATTGATTATCAGTGGTTCCGCAAGGACGGCGACTGGGCCTATGAACGGATTGTCCGCGACAAGGAGGAGCAGCGCGGCGAGCTGGCTTGGGAGAAGGCCGGGCCGCAGCCGCTGGCCATGCCGACTGGCTGGGGCCAGTACCGCCTTGAATTGCTGAACAAAGACAAAGTGCTGCTCACCACGCTGCGCTTCACCGCAGGCGAGCAGCTTGTCGGCGAAAGCGAGACCCCGGATTCGGTCAAGGTGGTGCTCGACCGCTCCGGCTACAAGGTCGGCGAGACCGCCAAGCTGACCGTCACTGCGCCGTACCAAGGTCAAGCCAGCTTGGTGCTGGCCAACACCGCTGTGAACGGGGTGCGCAATTTTGCCCTCAGCGGCAAAGAGCAGACCATTGACATCCCGGTTGAGGACGGCTGGGGCGCGGGCGTGTACGCCTTGATCACAGTCTATCGTCCCGGCAAGGAAGCAAAAAAAGGCGCAGACCGCGCGGTCGGTTTAGTCTGGCTGCCAGTTGATCCGGCGGACAAACGGCTGGAAGTGGCGGTCAACGCTCCCGAGCAGACCCGGCCCCGGCAGGTGCTGCAAGTGCCGGTTGCGGTCAAAGGCGCGGAGGCAGGCAGCGAAATCCGCCTGACCTTGGCCGCAGTGGATGAAGGCGTGCTCCAGCTGACCAGCTTCGTCTCGCCTGACCCCATCGCTTGGTTCTTCGCCAAGCCGCAGCTTGGCCTCGACCTCCGCGATATGTACGGCCAGCTCATCATTCCGCCGGAGAGCAAGCCGCTCGTCCTGCGCAGCGGCGCGGGCGAGGACGGCCTGCGCGGCGCGCCGCAGTCAAATGTGAAGGTGGTTTCGCTCTTCTCCGGAGTGGTGCAGGCGGGCGCGGACGGCACGGTTTCGGTGCCGCTGGACATCCCCGATTTCAACGGCAGACTGCGGCTGATGGCTGTGGCGTGGTCAAAGGAAAAAACCGGCGCGGCCAGCAAAGCGATGCGGATCAACGACCCGGTGGTGATTTCGCCCTCGCTGCCGCGCTATCTGGCGGACGGCGACAAATCCAGCATTCAGCTGCTGATTGAGAACATTGACGGTCCGGCAGGCCAGTATCAAGTTGCTTGGCAAGCTGAGGGCGCGGTGCTGTTCATCCTCTCGGAGAGTAGCGATCCCCAAACTATGTCAGCTGAAAGCCTTTTGGGAAAAAGTAGCGTAACCATCGCCGAGCTTCAGCCCAAAAAGCGGCAGAGCCTCAGCTTCCCGGTGACAGCCTCCGGCATTGGCAGCGGGAAGCTGCATCTGAGCGTGACTGGGCCGGAAGGCTACAGCTACAAGGGTGAATTCGACCTCAACGTGCGGGGCAAATATCTGCCCACGCTGACCCGCACCTACAGCAAGCTCGATCCCGGCGCGGCTCTCACCCTGAGCAAGGACAGCCTCAGCGGCCTCTACCCGGCAACCGCCAAGGTGGCTCTCAGCGTGTCCTCAATGCCCAACGTGGATGTGGCCGGGCTGCTCGGCGAGCTGGACCGCTACCCGCACGGCTGCTTGGAGCAGCTCACCAGCCGGGCTTTGCCGCTGCTCTATGCCAACGAGCTGGCCGCCCGCTTTGCCTATCCGGCGGACAACAAGTTGGCAGGCCGGGTGCAGGGCGCGATTGAGCTGATTCTGCAAAAACAGCTTGGCGAAGGCAGCTTCGGCCTTTGGTCGGATGAAAGCAGCGAGGAACCTTGGCTTTCGGCCTATGCGATGGATTTTCTGGGCCGGGCCAAGGCGAAAGGCTTTGACGTGCCAGATTATTTCTACAAAAAAGGGCTGGACTGGCTGACCAGCGAGGTGAAGAGCGGCGGCGAAGGCAAGCATCTCGAAGCCATAGCCTACGCCCACTGGGTGCTGGCGAAAGCTGGCCAAGCCCGGCACGAGGATGCCCGTTATCTGTTCGACACCAAATTCGACAGCATCAGCTCGCCGCTAGCCCAGGCCCAGCTGGCCGGAACGTTGGCCCTGCTCGGCGATCAGGAGCGGGCAATGAACGGGCTTAAAGCGGCCTTACGGGCAGCGGACACCGAGGCAGCCTCGTGGTGGAGCTACGGCTCGCGGCTGCGCGATCTGGCCGCAGTGATCAGCATCATCGGCGAGACCGGCCTGAAGGAGCTTGATCCGGCTCCGGCGTGGCAGGAGCTGACCAGCCGGATGAGCAAGAGGCGGTACTTGTCCACCCAGGAGCAGGCCGCGCTGATCATGGCCGCCCTGACCTTGGACAAGGGGCAGCCGCTTGATCTGGAAGTGACTGGAATCGATCTGCCCAAACCGCAGCCGGAGGAGAAAAGCAGTTCCTCGCTGCTGGGCCGCTTCTTTTCGGCCTTCAGTATGGATAGCGACAAGCCGAAAGAAGAGGAAAAGAAGGCACCGGAGAAAAAATCCTTCTTCTCCCTCAGCCGCAGCGGTGAATCTCTGCTGACAAACCCGGTCACGCTGCGCAACAAAGGGCAGGCCGCCGTCTGGTTGGTGACGACCGTGCAGGGCGCGCCGGTCAGCGAGCCTGCGCCGGTGCAAAACGGCTTCGCTGTCCGGCGGACGTGGTTCAACACTTCTGGCGAGCCGCTGACTCTGGACAAAGTGCCGCAGAGTGCGCTGGCTGTGGTGAAGGTCGAAGGCGAGGCGGATGCCGGACTGGATGCGCAGTCGCTGCTGATTGACCTGCTGCCTGCGGGCTTTGAAATTGAAAAAGCCGTAGTTAGCGGCACGGACAGTGCAGCAGGCTTTAGCTGGCTGCCGGAACTCAGCACTGCCGAATATACCGACGCGCGAGACGACCGCTTCATCGCGGCCTTCAGCACGCAGTCGCTGCCGAAAATGGAGGGCAACAGCGGCCTGCGGCCCTTCCGCTTCGCTTATTTAGTGCAGGCGGTCACGCCGGGCAGCTACGCCCTGCCGCCCGCCGAGGTGGAGGCCATGTACCGGCCTGAATACCGGGCGCGGAACACGGCAGGCGCGGTGACAGTGGTGCGGGAGCAGTAAAAAGGCAAGCGGGAACAGCTTCATGAGGACGGCACTGTCCTCATGAGGCTGTTTTATATTTCCTCCAAAACATGTTTTGACAGCATTGACTCTGCGCCATGTGCGACCGCAAACAATTTCTTCTCGGTCTTGAGCGGCTTGGCCTCAGCATTCCTCATGCCGCTGTTGCCAGTCTGCTGCTGTATTGTCAGGAGCTGCAAAAATGGAACCGGAAGATCAATCTGATCGCCCGCGAAACCACAGCGGCTGAGGTTGTGGAAAAGCATTTTCTTGATTCCTTGGCCTTGCTGCCGCTGTTGAACAAATACGGCGGCGGGCCGGAGGGCGCGCACCTGCTTGATGTTGGCAGCGGCGCAGGCTTTCCCGGCTTGGTTTTGGCGGCGGCCATGCCTGAGCTGCGCGTGACCCTGCTGGAGCCGCGCCAGAAGCGCACCGTTTTTCTTCGCCATATTGCCCGCACGCTGGGATTGAGCAACGTGCAGGTGCGCGAGGAGCGGCTAGAGCCGGGCAGACCGCTGCCGGAGCCGTTCGATTGCATCACCAGCCGGGCCGTGGCCGCTCCGGAGGTTTTCCTGCCCCTGATCGAGCAGGCTGCCGGGCCGGAAACCGTAGTCATTCTCATGCTGGCGACGGAGGAGCGGCAAAGCTGGGACGCAAGCCGCTGGCAGACTGTCGAGCAGCTCAAATTTGTTTTGCCCTTCTCCGGCGATCCGCGCCTGCTGGCTGCCGTGCGGAAACAGCCTTGACAGCCTTGGCAAACCGCTCTTTTTCTGGTAATCTTCCGGGCAAATTTTTTCCAGCGAATTCTGACTGAACAAGGACAGCGAAATTGATGAAGAAAAAAATAGCAGTGCTGGCAGGCGACGGCATCGGCCCGGAAGTGATGGCGGAGGCCCTGCGGGTCTTGGACGCGGCCCAAGAGAAATTCGGCTTCGAGCTGCATTGCGAGGCTGCCGATGTGGGCGGCATCGCCATTGACAACCACGGCCAGGCCCTGCCGCCGTCCACGCTGCGGCTCTGCGAGTTCAGCGACGCGATTCTTTTCGGCTCGGTCGGCGGGCCGAAATGGGAGAAGCTGCCGCCCGCCGAGCAGCCGGAGCGGGCCGCGCTCCTGCCGCTGCGCAAGCATTTCGATCTGTTCTGCAATCTGCGCCCAGCCAAGGTCTTCAAGGCACTGGCCGCCGCCTGCCCGCTCCGAGCCGACATCGCGGGCGAAGGCTTCGATGTGCTGGTGGTGCGCGAGCTGACCTCGGACATCTACTTCGGCCAGCCCAAGGGCCGCGAAGGCAGCGGGCCGGACGAATTCGCCTACGACACCATGCTCTACAAGCGGTCGGAAATCGAGCGCATAGCCCGCATGGCATTTGAGGCGGCGCGGGGCCGTCGCAAGATGGTGGCTTCTGTGGACAAGGCCAATGTGCTGACTACAATGGTGCTTTGGCGGGAGGTGGTGACGCAGATCGCCGCTGAATACCCCGACGTGGAGCTGCGCCATATTTACGTGGACAACGCGGCGATGCAGCTCGTCAAATGGCCGCAGCAGTTTGATGTCATGCTCTGCGGCAACATGTTCGGCGACATCATCTCCGACGAGGCGGCGATGCTCACTGGCTCCATCGGCATGTTGGCTTCAGCCAGCCTGAACAGTAGCAGCTTCGGCCTTTTTGAACCGGCGGGCGGTTCGGCCCCGGACATCGCGGGCAAGGGCATCGCTAACCCGATTGCCCAGATTCTCTCCGCCGCGATGATGCTGCGTTACAGTGTTGGCCAGCCTGCGGCGGCGGATGCAATTGAAGCGGCGGTGGCCAAGGTACTGGAACAGGGCATCATGACTGCCGACATCGCCACGCCCGGCTGCAAGGTTGTCGGCACCAAGGAAATGGGCGAGGCCATCGCGGCGGCATTGTAAGCAATGATCAGACGAGAAAACATCCTCCTGCTCGCCACGAAGGACACCATTCCGCTGGCCGACAAAGTGGCATCAGAACTCCAAATCGAATGGACTCCGATGGTGCGCAAGCAGTTTTCCGACGGCGAAATTTACCACTCTTTTCCCCGCGATGTCTCCGGGGTGGACATGGTCATCATCTCGGCCACGCACACGGACAGCGCGCTTCAGGAGCTGCTTGACCTGATTGCAGGCGGGCTGTATTGGAACGTCCGCAGCGTCAACGTGGTGATTCCCTATCTCGGCTACTCGACGATGGAACGGGCCAAGCCGGAGTCCGGCGAAATCCCCAAAGGCGTGACCCGCACCCGGCAGATATTCCGCAGCCGCCCTAAATATGTGGCCTTTATTGACCTGCACTCCGAGGCGGTGCTGCACGCTCATTCCGGCGAGATCAAAACTCGGCACATCTGGACTGAGGAGCTGGCGGCGAAGAAAATCCGGGACATGGACTTGGGCGATTATGTCCTTGTTTCACCCGATTACGGCTTCAGCAAGCGGGTGGCGCGGGTGGCGGGCATCCTCAGCTGCCCGCACACGGCGGCGAACAAAGACCGCTACGATGTGGACAAAACCATCATCGGCCAGCTCTCCAGCGCGGTCAAAGGCAAGACCGCGATCATCTGCGACGACATGATCCGCACCGGCGGCTCCATGCTCCAGACCGCCGACCGATGCTACGAAGCGGGCGCGACCGATGTGCTCTGCATGGCCACCCATCTGGTGCTATCCGGCAACGCCCGCGCCAAGTTCCAAGAGCGGGGCATCCGCCGGATTATCGGCGCGGACACCTATCCCGGCACAAAAACAGATGATATACTGGAAGTGTATTCGGTGGCTCCGGTCATCGCCAAAGAGTTGATTCATTATCTGCGGATCGTCTGACCCAGCCCGTCAGGGGAAAAAACTCTGCACAAATTTATTCAGGAACAGATCATGAAAAAAACAGGCATCATCGGTTGGCGGGGCATGGTCGGCTCTGTGCTTATGGAGCGGATGCGCGAGGAAAACGATTTCCAGAATTTCGAGCCGCTCTTTTTCTCCACCTCGCAGGCGGGACAGGCTGGGCCGGAGATCAGCGGCACGACATATGAGCTGCTGGATGCCTTCAACATTGATCTGCTGAAGGGGCTTGACATCATTCTTTCCTGCCAAGGCGGCGATTACACCAAAGAAGTGTATCCAAAGCTGCGCGAGGCGGGCTGGCAGGGCTACTGGATTGACGCGGCCTCTGCCCTGCGCTTGGAGAAGGACGCGATCATCGTGCTTGACCCGGTGAACCGGGCGGTGATTGACAAAGGCTTGGCGAACGGGATCAAAAATTACATCGGCGGCAACTGCACGGTTTCGCTGATGCTGATGGCTCTTGGCGGTCTTTTTGAAAAAGGTTGGGTGGAATGGATCAGTTCGCAGACCTATCAAGCCGCTTCCGGAGCCGGAGCCAAGAACATGCTGGAATTAGTCAACCAGATGCGGCTGATCGGCGAAAACTGCCAGAATCTGCTCGATGACAAGGCCAACATCCTCGCCATAGATCGCAATGTGACCGAGACCATCCGCAGTCCGCGCTTCCTCACCCAGCATTTCGGCGCACCGTTAGCTGCTAGCCTGATTCCGTGGATTGACCGGGCGATGGACAACGGCCAGACTCGCGAGGAGTGGAAGGGCATCACCGAGACCAACAAAATTCTGGGCCGGGACGAGAGTTGCCAGATTCCGGTGGACGGCTGCTGCGTGCGGGTCGGGGCGATGCGCTGCCACAGCCAAGCGGTGACGGTGAAGCTGAATCAGGACATCCCGCTGGCCGAGATTGAGGCGGCGATTGCCAGCCACAACGCTTGGGTGCGCTTGGTGCCAAACACCAAGGAGGACACCCTGCGCGAGCTGAGTCCGGCCAGCGTTTCCGGCACACTGACCGTACCGATTGGGCGGATGCGGAAAATGAACCTTGGCCCGCAGTATCTCAGCGCATTCACGGTCGGCGACCAGCTCCTCTGGGGCGCGGCGGAGCCGGTGCGGCGGATGCTGAACATCCTCTTAGAACACCTTGAATAACAGAAATCCAGCCGGTCATGAACAGCCTGCATCTCCTGCTGCCTGCGGCGGCGTACCTGATCGGCTCGATTCCCTTCGGCCTGCTCCTGTCGCGGCGCAGCGGCATTGACATCCGCCAACACGGCAGCGGCAACATCGGTGCAACCAATGTCTCCCGCTTAGTGGGCAAAAAAATCGGCCTGCTCACCTTGTTTCTCGATGCGGCCAAAGGCTTTCTACCCATGCTGGCTGCCGGGCTGCTGCTCGGCAGCGATGACTCCAGCCGCGACCTGATCACCGCCCTCTGCGGCGCGGCTGCGGTGACTGGGCACATGTTTCCGATTTTTCTCCGCTTCAAGGGCGGCAAAGGCGTAGCCACCGCACTAGGCATATTTCTTTATCTTGCGCCCAAAGCCCTGCTGGTCAGCGTGGCGTTTTTCATCGCCGCTGCGGTGCCGACCGGCTTTGTCTCTCTCGGCTCGCTGCTTGGCGCAGCGGCCATGCCGCCCAGCCTCTATTTTTTTGATGAACCAACATGGAAATTTTGGCTGGCCGCCTTTGTCGCCCTGATGATCTGGATTAAGCACCAGCAGAACATCCGTCGGCTGCTCAACGGCACGGAAAAACGCTTTGGCGAGAAGGAAAGATTGCCGCCTCAGAATGAGGTCTGATACAAGGTGTAATAGAGATGCGAGGACAGCTGCAGAAGATGCCGCTGCTCAATTACAACCCAAAGCTGCTGGGTGCTTATTTCTTCCTGCCGCAGCTGGTTGTAGAGCAAATCCCTCCTGATCAGCAAATGACTGAAGCCTTTTTCCTTCAGCTTCTGTCCTATCTGCTCCGCCGTCATTTCCGGCTGCTTCAGCCACGCCAGCAGGCCGTCCGCATTGCCATGCTGATCAAAGGAATGCGGTCTGTCTAAATAATATCCCCGCCAGCCCATGAAGATGCAGAGTATTTTTGCTGAGTCCGGCAGTTTGGTGTTGATGTGCTGAAGAAGCGGGTATTCTGGAATCTGCTTGGCTAAGTATTCATCTCTGCTCAAGCGTCCGCTGAGATAGCTGAAAGGATCGATTTTTTCAAATTGCTGGCTGATGTACAGGCCGTTCCACGTCAGCATCAAAATGACAGGAAGCAGCCAGACGGCTGCGGCAAGGCGGCCTGTTCCGACCAGCACTTCCAGCCGACGCAGGCCGTGCATAGACAGAATGACTAAAAAAGGCACTATCGGCACCAGATAGCGGATGCGCAGCACTTCAATATTGAAGGCGTAAAGGAAATACAGCAGGCAGAAGGCGGCCATTGCGGCCTGCTCAAGCAGCGCTTGGCGGTCCGCTTTTTTCAGAAGAAGGAGCGCGGTCAGCGGCAGCAGGAGCAGAAAAGGATTCAGGCGGCCATCGAAATAGCGGGGATCGTCGTCCTGCGCTTCATGAAAAAAAATCCGCACCGGCAGGAGGAGCAGCTGCCAGATATTTTCGCCATAAAGGACATAGCGGGTGGCGAACACGCCGCGCACGCCGCCTTGCGGTTTGGCTTCCTCGGCTCCGGTCTCTGCTGCCGGTGGCGCAGCGGCGCGGTTGAAGAAGCCGTTGTAAAGCGGGTACATCGGATTGCCTGTCCAGACAGCGTTTCTGATCAGCAGCGGCGAGGCGGCCAGCAACGCGGCAAAGCAAAACAGAATTGCCGCCTTCATCGCCGGAAATGCGACCCTTTCTTTCGCTTCTTGGCTTCTGATGAAGAGAAACGGTGCCATGACCGCCAGAATGAACAGCACCAGCAGGCCATTGTATTTCGTGCCGATGCCCAAGCCGCAGCAAAATCCAGCGAACAGCAGGTGACGCAGCCGTTTTGTTTCCAGCCAGCGGAAAAGCAGCAGTAGGGCGGCGGTGCTGAAAAAGACAAGGCCAAGGTCAACGTAAACGGTGATGGAGAGTTTGACGATGACTGGAATGCTGAGAAAAAAGACCGCGCCCAGCCAAGCGTAGATGCTGGGCAGGCGTTTTTGCAGATGAAAAAAAAGCAGCAGGGCCGTGGCCAAAGCGAAGGCCATGTGGATATATTTCGGCAGAATATCGCTGCCAAGCCATAATGCCCCCATGTAGAGCAGGTCGAGATTCATGGGGTAATACGAAAAGACCAGTTCAGGAATTTCGTAAATGCCGCCGTGCTGGAGGTAGAGCTTGGGAATTTGCAGATGGTGAATCAGGCCGTCG
The DNA here is from genome assembly GCA_011391865.1 of Desulfobulbaceae bacterium. GTDB lineage: Bacteria > Desulfobacterota > Desulfobulbia > Desulfobulbales > Desulfobulbaceae > Electronema. Next base: position 48,819 of record JAABPV010000033.1, read on the forward strand.
CGGTCAAAGGGCGGGGTGCAGGCAAGCAGAACGAGGCTGAGCAGGACAATTCCCAGCGCAGCCTGCAAAAAAAGAAGCCGCCTGTTCATTGGCCCGACGGCAGCTCGGCAACTTTTTTCAGGATTTCCGGCGGAATATTGCCTTGATAGACTTGCCCGTCAATCAGGAAGGCAGGGGTGCCGGTGATGCCTAATTTCATTCCCTGCCAGATGTCTCTGCGCAGCAGCTCGGCAATATCGGGATGTAACAGAGCCGCAGACAGCTCATTGCGGTCGAGGCCGGTTTTGTCGGCAATCTTTTGCAAAGGAATTTCCTGCACTTTGTTGCGCATCAGCGCATAAAGCAAATCATTGGTCTGCCAGAATTTGTCCCGAAGCGCGGCGAGTATGGCTATTTTCGCCAAATCGCCGGAACCTTGATGAAATGGTTCCGGCACAATAACCGAATTAACCTTGTGATCTAAAGGATAATGCCGGTGGACAAACCGGAGAGAATCAGGATGCGCGGCCAGCATCTGGCGCAGGAGCAGATACATTTTGCTGCACTGAAAGCACTGGTAGTCAGAAAATTGCTCAATGGTTATTTCAGGCTTTTCCGCGCCGATCCACGGATGACCGTCCTCGGTCAGGCCATGCGGCAGATGGCTGATGTCCGTTTCCGTTGGAGCAAGCAGCCAGTAGCGCGGCATCAGGCCGTACAAAAGCAGTAGGCTGAGGCAGAACACTCCGGCGGCAGTGCTGTAATTGCGCAGCGCGTCTTTTTTTTGCAATGTTGCGCTGAACCCTTCCGCGCCTTTGGCAACCGCTTCTTTGCAGCGGCGTTTGCCGAGCCAGCAGGTGTAGGTCAGGAAAAATGTAATGATGTAGGTGGCTAAACAGACAAGGCAAAGTGATCTGATTTGCGTGACGGCAATGACTGCCAGCACCAGCGTGACGATGGAGGCAATGTTCATCACGAGAAAAAAGCCCTGCCAAGCGGCGAGGTTGCGGCGGTCTTCTGTCAGCAGGATGAATAGAAAGAAAACATAGAAAAACACGCCCCACCACGCGACCGGAATTGCAAAAAGAATCGACCACGGACTTTGCGCGACTGTGTCGCAGTTGATTGCTTTGCTGATGGCGCAGAAGCTGCTGTAGAGCGGGTCGGTATAGTTCTGATAGTGGCTGTGGGCGGAATAGAGGGCGACTGCAAGGCCTGTCAGGACAAGCAACAGTGCGGCGAGCCAGAGAAAAGTTTGTTTACGGAGAAGATGTCTGCTGTTCATGATGATAGGCCAATTTTTCAAATTTGTCGTAAAAATACTGCCGCATATCTTCTGTCAAGATATTATAACGATCTTCTTTCAGAAAAAGGTCAATGTTTTCTTTTTTATATCCAGCAAATATAGCATGAATAATTTTATCGAGAGGAACTTGATAGCCAGCTAAATAAGAAATAATTGCTAAATTTATTTTATTCTCCAAAGACGGAAAAATTTCTTCGGCTTTTCTCAAAAAAAATAAACTGCTCTGATAGTCTTGCTTTTTAAGAAAAATCACCCCAGTAAGCTGCATCACTTGGTGATCATCAAGCTGCTTGGCAACATTGGCGATCGTATTCAATGCTTCATCAAAATCTTTTGCTTGATACAATGAAAGAGCAGATAGATACCTGTACTTAACAAAGTAAGGATATTTACCAGATAAGTTTTTAGCGTCAGCAAATGCCAAATTGTTTTGATTTTTATGCAAATAAACCAATATTCTGTTTACTGTGCAATCAATATTATCCTGATCTATATTAATGCATTTATTGAAATAAACAAGAGCGTTTTCATTTTCCTGCCGACTGTAGTGTAAAGATCCTATTAAATTAAGGGCTATAGTTGTGGCATATTTTGGACTCGGCGCATGTTTCGCATTTGCTAAAGATAATTGAAAATATTGATAGGCTTTTTCTTTTTGTCCTTGTTTGTCATACCATTGGCCTAAATGCGCCGCCGCTCTTGCGCTGTTTGGAGCTTTTCTGATGGCATCCGTCCACAACGTTTCGCTTGTCGCCCAAACCATGTTTCTTGTGTATGTGGCATGACCGGATATAATCAGGAAAAACGCAGCGCAGACTGCCGCTGCCGTCTGACGGAAGTCAGGCTGCGGAGGATTGCTGCATAGAATGCGGGCGACCGCCGCTCCGACCGGAAGAAAGAGAAAAAGCGAAGGAAGGTAGTTGCGGTGTTCAAAAACCAGTTCAAGCTGTAAAATAGTTGATTCAACCGCATGATTGAGGAAGTAAAAAAGGACAGGAAAGCAGACGAGCGGATATTTTTTCAAAAAAAATATGGCACCGCCAATCAGGCCAAGGATAGCCGCTATGGAGGGAAGCGTTGTCCACGGGGAGAACAAAGATGTGGACAAGATAATTTCGTGTTCGAAAGACAGGCGGTCAGCAACAGGAAAAAATATCTGCGAAAGATACATCAGCAGGATGCGCGGCTGCGTTAAAATCCGCTGACTGAATGTGAAGGAACGGTTGCTGTAGTCGTCAAGGAAACGCAGCGGATTTGACAAACTGAAGGGGGTGAGCCCAAGCCCATAATGCACGAAGAAAAAAGCGGCGGGCAGGATGAAAACTAAGGCAAGGACAAGGCGGACGATCTGGCGTTTTGTGATCGAGTGTTTGAAAAAAGCAGCTTCAATCAAAACAAGGGAGGGCAGCAGCATAATGGCATTCTCCTTGCTGCCGAGGGCGGCGAAGAATGCCATTAACGAAAGGGCGAACCAGCCAATCTTTCCTTTTGCGGCGGTTCTGCCGCGCAAGTAAGCATAAATGACTGCTATGCCGAACATGGCCGCCATTGAGGCCATGCGCTGGACAATGTAGGTGACGGCCTGTGTCTGGATGGGCGCGAGTGCCCAGAAGAGCGCGGCGAGCAGAGCAGCTGTGTCAATCAAGCCTGAATTTTCTTTTTTCTGATCATGGATACGCAACAGCAGGCGCAACGTCAGGAAAAGAAACCATGCGGTCAGAATATGAATAACAAGGTTGACTGCATGATAGCCGAATACACTGTCCTGCCCCAAATACCAGTTCAGTCCGAAGGTCAGGCAGGGCAGTGGACGGTACAGCTTACCACCCTCCGATAAGGAGGACGGATGTGCCCTCATGGACCGGTTGATCTGTTCAAACGTCAGCTCGGATATATGGAGATTGCTGTTGAAGAGAATATTCGGCTCGTCATCAAACTGCCAAGATGACTGAAATGTGTTGGAGTAAACGAGAAGGACAAGCGCAGTGATAAAGAGAGTGGCATTTATTTTTTTCATTCTGGGAAATGAATCATACTATCGCTAATGAGACGAGCAGATCTGTATGCTGCTGACAGCGGGATAGACCATGAAAGACACAATAAAAAAGGAGCAGTAAAAACCTGCTCCTTTTTTATATCCTGTAAAGAATGTTATTTCATTCTTTTCAAGAATTTTTGGTCTCCAGCGCTCCAACCAGCGGTTTTCTGTGAAGCTTGGTAGTCATCCGGGCAACGATCAGATCCGTCAGTAACGGTAATCAGTATATCGTCAACAGTGCCGCTTACAGTAGCGGTATTTTTGCCGGACAGAGGCGAAAAATTTGTTACGCCATCGTCAGCCAGTAACTGGGTAGCCGACAGGGGAGAAGTACTTACCACAGGCAAGGCTGTATGATTAGGAATGGCAAAGTAATCCGCCAAAGTTGCTGCGATACTTTTTGCATCCTGTTCAGCTGCTGAACAGAATGCCTTGTCACGATAAGCAATAAAGTTCGGAATTGCAATCGCGGCCAAGATACCGATGATGGCGATAACGATCATCAGCTCAATCAGGGTGAAGCCTTTCTGGCTGGCCAGCATTCTCAGTTTATTGATCTTCATGGTGTTCCTCCGTTCAGGTGTGTTGGTTGCCGGGGGCTTGACTGCCGTCATCCGGCCTTTCTCTTTGCTTTGGTATAAGCAAAAGCCGTGCCAGTTTTTCCGCCCGGTTCCTGAAAGCGTATTTTTCTTGGCAGCGCAGACAGTTGTCCATCCAGACGCATCCCTGCGCCTGCCGCCAGCACCAGCCCGCTGCGCTGTTCAACCCTTGGCAGTGACAATTTTTGTCACCGAGTGACAAAAATTGTCACTTGGCAGGGCACCGGTACTTTTCCTTGTCGCCTTCGCCGCCGCTGTGCTAAGGTGAAGCTGCGATGAAAACCAGACTGACGCTGACCGTGGCCGCTCTGCTGCTGGCCGCCATGCTGCTGATCAATCTCGTGCTGCTTGTATTCTGGAAGCGCGATGCCCTCCAACGGGAAGCGGCGCAGGATCAAGCCGTGTTGATTCATATTGCATACCGCATGGCGGCGGAAAAAGCAAGGCCGCAGGCATTTTTTTTTGCGGAATTCTATCCCGGCGCACAGACTGGAGAAATCGCCGTGTTGCTGCGGGATGAAGAGCGGGCCGATCTGCCGCCGCTGCTGGCGGCAGCCGCCGCCGAGGCCATGCGCACCACCGGCCAAGCCGCAGTCCATTCAACAGCCTTGGCTGCGGAGCTGCTGCGCGGCAGGCCGCCGCTTATCGCCAGCGCGCTGCCGCTGCGGCAGGACGGGCGGATCATCGGCGCGGCCGCAGTTGTCCGCTCGCTGGAATCTGTGTTTCACGCCCTCTGGCAGGCGGAGCGGATCGTCCTTATATATATGGCAGTCAATTTGCTGGCACTGGCCGCGCTGTTTTTTTTCCGCCTGAACAGCTTGGTTGTCCGGCCAGCGGAACGGCTGGTGGTGCTGGCCAAGCGGCACAGCGGCAGCGAGGCGGTCTGGTTCGCGGCTGAGGATTCCGGCAGCGAGTTCAACCGGCTGGCGAGCAGCCTCAACAGCATGTTGGCGCGGATTGAGCAGGACCGGCAGACTCTGCGGACGACGGTGGCCGAGCTGGAGGCCGCCAACCGTCAGCTGCATGAGCGGCAGGAGGAGCTGATCCGGGCGGAGAAGCTGGCTGCGGCAGGCAGGCTGGCCGCCGGGCTGGCGCATGAGATCGGCAATCCTTTGGCCGTGATTCAGGGCTATCTCGGCCTGCTGGCCCGCAGCAGCCAGAGCGGGGAAAATCAGGACTTCATCCGCCGGGCCGAGCAGGAAACGCAGCGGGTGAGCGGCCTTGTCCGTCAGCTTTTAGACTGCGCGAGGGCATCCAAGGGCAGGCCGGAGATTTTTTCCGCGCATGAGCTGCTGCACTCCACGGCGGAGCTGGTGCGGGTGCAGAAGGCGTTTCAGCAGATTGAGCTGACTGTGCAGGCTGAAGCGGCGCAGGACAGAATTCATGCCGATCCTGACCAGCTCCACCAAGTGCTGCTCAACTGTCTGCTCAACAGCGCGGATGCCATCGGCAGCGCAGGCCGGACAGGCGGGCGGATCACACTTTCCACCGACTTGCCGCAGCCGCAGCAGCTCCGCATCCGCATTGCCGACAACGGCAGCGGCATACCTGAAAAAGAATTGGCTGCGGTGTTTGATCCCTTTTACACCACCAAAGAGCCGGGTAAGGGCACCGGTCTGGGGCTGTCGGTCTCGCGCTCGTTAGTGGAGCACGCAGGCGGCACGATGAGTATCGAAAGCAGGGCAGGACAGGGCTGCACGGTTTCAATTTATCTGCCTTTGACATTTTGTCAAGGCGGTTGAGCGGAGTCGAAACCGCCGCTGCCTTCGGCTCCGCTCAGGCAGCTTGTTTGGTGATCAACGCAGGAGAAAGACAATGGCTGAAGAGTTGAAGCGCGTGCTGGTGATTGATGACGAGGAGAACATGCGGCACATGCTTTCTGCCCTGCTGCGGGCTGAGGGCTATGCCGTGGAGACCGCCGCGCATGGCCGCGCCGGGCTGGAGCGGCTGCGGCAAGGCGGTCTTGATTTCATTCTCTGTGACATCCGAATGCCGGAGATGGACGGCATAGCCTTTCTGCACGCGGCGGCGGAGCTGCGGCATTCCGCTGTCATTATCATGATGTCGGCGTTCGGCACCGTGGACACCGCCATTGAGGCTATGAAGCAGGGTGCCTACGATTTCATCTCCAAGCCTTTCAAGACCGACGAAGTGGTGCTGGTGCTGAAAAAAGCCGAGGAGCGCGAGCGGCTGCGGCGGGAAAACATCCTCCTGAAAAAGCGGCTGGCCATGCTGGAGCAGGCCGCTGGGCTGGGCGGGATGATCGGCAGGAGCAAGGCCATGCAGGCGGTTTTTCAGTTAGCCGACAAGGTTGCCCGGCACAGCACCACCGTTTTGATCACCGGCGAGTCCGGCACGGGCAAAGAGCTGGTCGCTCGCGGCATTCACGAAAAAAGCGGCAGGGCGGCCAAGCCTTTTCTGGCGGTGAACTGCGGCGGCATCCCGGAAAATCTCTTGGAAAGCGAGCTGTTCGGCCACGTGCGCGGTGCTTTCACCGGCGCGGACCGCGACCGCAAGGGCCTGTTCGAGGAGGCGGACGGCGGCACGCTGTTCCTTGATGAAATCGGCGAGCTGCCGCTGTCCATGCAGGTCAAGCTGCTGCGGGCAGTGCAAGAGCAGGAAATCCGGCGCGTGGGCGCGGCAGCCAGCCGCCGGGTGGATGTGCGGCTCATCGCGGCCACGGCCCGCAATTTAGCCGAAGAGGTGCGGGCGGGCCGCTTCCGCGAGGATTTATTCTACCGTCTCAACGTGGTCAACATCCACCTGCCGCCACTGCGGGAGCGCATCGCCGACATCCCGCAGCTCTGCGATTATTTTGTTGAAAAATTCGCTGTCAGCATGAACCGGCCTGAGATTGAGGGCATCGCTCCGGCGGCCTTGCAGCGGCTGCTCGCGCATTCGTGGCCAGGCAATGTCCGCGAGCTGGAAAACGTGCTGGAGCGGGCCGTGCTGCTGGCCGAAGAGCGGCTGATTCAGCCGGACAGTCTGCCGGAGTTTCTGGCGGAAGGCGGCGGACGGCATCCGTTGGAGCTGCTGCGTGGCATTGCTTCAATCAAAAAAGGGCGGCAGATTGTCGAGCAGTGGCTGATTGCGCGGGCGATGGAAGCCACTGGCGGCAACAAAAGCCGGGCCGCCGAGCTGCTGGAGATCAGCTACCCCTCGCTGCTCAGTAAATTGAAACTGTCAGAATCAGATGACAGCGCAGCGGATGATGTGTAAAATATTTTTATAGTTAGCTGTCAGAATAGAAAGTTTTTTATCTTCGGCAGTCGGAGGCAGCGCAGAAAAACGAGACTGTGGAATCTTTTTTATATTTCAATCACAAGATGTTACATGTTTTTCAGATCGAAAGTCTCTTTTGCTGGACCGGAATTTGCATAGACAAGACTGGGGCATTTTAACCGCAAGCCTGAACCGACACGAGACCATGACCAGACGAATACAACACTGCGCAAAGGACGAAGCGGGCTTCTCTTTTGCCGAGCTGATGGTGGTCATTGCTATAATAGGGATTTTGTCCGCCACAGCACTGCCCAGCCTGCTGGGCAACCTGCCTGAAAAACGACTGAAAAACGCAGCGCGGAATCTCTACAGCGACATGCAGAGAGCTAGGCTTCAGGCTGTGAAAGAAAACAATCCTGTAGAGGTCACTTTCAACACCGGTGCAAAAACATATTCTTATCCTGTAAAACAGGATGGTGTCTTCACAGCAAGAACAAGAAATTTGACAGAGTATGGAGATGTCAAGTTCGGATGCGCTGGCGTGACAGATTGGAAAAATAATGCTGTTCCGGCTTCTGGAGTGATTCCTGATGGATCAAAATTTATTTTTACACGGACTGGAACAGCGCGATCAGATGTAGATTCAGATGCCAGAGAGTTTTCTGTTTTCCTTGGCAGCAACAATGTCAATGCATGTTACGCTGTTGAGGTGACAAAATTTGGTGCTGTCAAAATAAGATGGCAGCATAAAGGCAGTAATTGGAACTAATTTTTTTCGCAGATGCATTGGTTGAAAGACGAAGCAGGCTTTTCCTTCGTTGAGCTGATGGTTGTGATCGCCATAATTGGCGCGCTGTCAGCGGTTGCTGTGCCAAGTTTTCTGCGCAGCCTGCCGGAAAAAAGGCTGAAAGCTGCGGCCCGGAATTTGTATGCGGACATGCAGCGGGCGCGACTGCTGGCGGTGAAATACAATAAAAGAATTCGAGTTCGATTTATTGGCAACACAAGTGAACAGCACTATTTTTTCGATGAGAACAACGATGCTGTTTTAACAGAAGGAGAATTCAGAAGATACCTGAAAGAATACGGCAGCGTTCGTTACGGATGCAGCAGCGCGTCAATAGATTGGAACAGCAACAGCATTCCTGTTTCTGGACTGCCAAGCGATCCAAGAACCACCTTCTCAAAGACAGGAACTTGCGATGCGAGGAGCATCTATTTACAGGAGAATGGCACCAAAGTCTGTTATGCTGTGACGACGACAAAATACGGCAACATAAAGATAAGAAGGTTTAACGGGAAAAATTGGGACAAGAAATAACAGGAAAATAATCGGCGATGAGCAATTAAGCAATGGTGCGCGCTATGGAATGTAAGTTAAGAAATAACGGTTTTACGCTAATTGAGATCATGGTTTCCATGGTCATATCCAGCTTGGTGATCGCAGGTGTGTATGGAGTATACACCATTCAGCAGCGCTCTTACACTGTTCAAGAGCAGGTGTCTGAGATGCAGCAGCGGATCCGCGCTGCTGTTGATTTTATGTCGCGCGAAATGAGAGTTGCTGGATACGACCCGCCTGAGCCTTATGATCCGGGTAATGCATGTCAAGGCGCGACAATAACTCAAGCCGACATGACCGCGACACCAAGCAACCCGCAGTTTTTTGCCTTCAGTTATTGTGATGTGACAGCAAGCTCGAACACACCTCCTATAACCTACACATCGAGGATAAGAACAAGCAGATATCAGCTGGAAAACCGCGCTCTTGGATTGCTGCGTGACAACGACAAGTCGGCTACAACCATCGCCGAAGGGGTTGATGCCATAGAATTTCAATATCGCGGGCGGGGAGGAACTGTTCTTCCGGCTCCTGTCGCCAATCCGCGTGACGTACATGCTGTGGATATTTCCATGCTGGTGAGATCAACCTATCCTGACATGAAGCATACAGACACGGTGCTGTATCTCCCTCGATCCAAGGATAGAACATGGAATGGCACTTTCAATGTCAACCCTCCAAACGACAATTTTCACCGCAGGCTTCTGGTTACAACAGTCTATTTGCGCAATATGGGGGTGCAGGAATGAAAGTACAGAGAATAAACAGGCAGGCAGGTTTCACGCTGATAGAAACCCTGATGGCGATGGCCATTTTTACAATTGGCATTCTTGGCCTGTTTGGAATGCAGACAGCTGTGATCAAAAAAAACCTCACCGCCAACAACATCACTAACGGAGCGACATGGGCGGCTGATCAAGTGGAGCGGGTTATTTCTCTTGATTACAGTCACTTTGAAGATGGAGCTCAACTTGGCTGCGATGGTCTGGATGATTGGGGTGATAAGGGCTTGGCAGACAGCAGCTTTGAACCTCCTGAATTGATGAGAAGCGGAGACATTGAGCCTATCTATAAAATATATTGGAATGTAGCCCAAGGCTGTGTTATGTCAAATCTTTTAGCCGGGACGGCGGATGACGGAAGTGATGAGTACAGGCCAAAATATCTGCGCATTATTGTCACTAGGCAGAACAGTAGTGGGCCGGAGACGGAGGTCGCTGTGTTCAACTACATAAAGCAGAATTCGAGAAATTAAAATTGATTGAGGTGCGTCATGAGAAACGAAAACAAAGCCAAAAGGAATGAAGACGGATTCGTGATGATTGCCTCTTTGCTCATTCTTCTGGTGCTCACGCTGCTTGGCATTGCGGTGAATCAGAACTCTGAGACAGAATGGCGGATTGCGATGAATGACCGTCTTCAGAAGGAAACCTTCTACCAGGCCGACGCTGCCAGCGAGCTTGCCGCTGAAGCACTGGAGCAAAGTATAGCCTGCTTAGGTTTTCAAGAGAATAGCAAAGATGTCAATGGCCATTCTGTGATGAAAATTTTAGGATCTCCCTTTGGAGCAAAATTGCTATCTAATGGAAAGACATATTCACCTAATGATCTTGTTGTGTTGAAAGAATCGTTGGGTTTTTGGAGGAAATATGCGGAGGGAGGTGTTGGTGTGCCAATTTTGGATGAAGCACATAAAGATTACAAAGACCCAGACATGGTCTTTCAGGTAGTGCTCGCTAACGGCTCATTTGATTTTGAGGAGACAAAAAAATACCCACATGCCAGAATCAACATTGGTGGCAATACAAAAATCGCCTCTGGCTCGGCCATTCAGATGGCTGCAGGTTATGAAGGCTTAGGTCAAGGAATAAGCAGCGGTGGAGCTGCGCTGGTCTACAGCATCAACGTGCGGCAGGTGGATCCGGTCAATGGCGGCGACGCGACAGTCTGTGTTCAGTACGGCCATATTATGGGCACGGCTGGATTTTGCAACAGCAATCTTTGAGAAAATTTATATGATATATATCAGGAGAACGAAAATCATGAAGATGAAACACTGCGCAGGCCTGTCGTTTTTAACAGGCATCCTGCTGCTGCCAGCAGCTGCTTTTGCCGCCGATGTCTGCAATCAAGGCATCGGCATTCCGCCTTTTCTGTCGTCAGGTGCCAAGCCAAATCTATTGATGGTGTTGGACAACTCCGGCTCCATGCTGGACGCGGCTTACAGCAAGGAAGATATCCGCTGCTTGGACGGAGATTATCAGATAACTAAGAACAAGGCCGTTACTGAGACGGTCACCGGCTATGACAACGCCGCAACCTACGGCGGCTATTTCAGCAACAGCGAATGGTACACTTGGAAAGACGGCGAATATCTTTCTTGGAAGAGCGGCACGGACTATGTTCTCGGCAGCCGGGTTTCTGAGTACGGCAACATTTATCAAGCTGTCACGGCAGGGAAATCAATTGGCGCATCGATTGACAAGGACACAGGCGTTGAATGGATTCAGGTGCTCTCCTTCCCCCGATGGACAAGTGCGCTGGATTATCCCGCAGGCTCTTTTGTCTGGAAAGGGCCGCAGCTCTATTATGCCGTCAGCGCGGTCAGCAAAAACGGCATCGCTCCTGACGCTGCGGGTTCCAAGTGGGAACCTGTCAAGCATTCGTGGCGGATCGAAAAAGCATACACCAGCGGCAACATTGTCAGCTACAACGGCATTTATTATCAGGCTCTTGGCAGCAACTCCGGCAAAGCTCCCGATGAGAACCCAGCGAGCTGGAAAAGCCTGAGGCAAGGCCAGTTTGAACGGCTGGCAGCACGACCCGCCTCCGCATCCGCCGCCTGTTCAGGCAGCGGCACCAAATACACCCGGACTGACGCGCTCTGCATCACAGTTGACAATGCGGCGACACCGAAAAAAGTGATCTCGTTTGTCGCGCGCGGCAATTTTCTCAACTGGGCGATGGCCTCCAAATTTGACATTCAGAAAAAAATTCTGACTGGCGGCAAGCACAACTACAACGAGAAAGCATTGGTGGCCGAACATCGGGGCTGCTCCGGCTCGCGCTTCATCAAGCAGGTGAAGTTAGACGGCGGCGAATATTTGTCCTTTGGCGTGCGCGGCTCCAAATATGGCGACAACGAGCAGCCGTTCCTGAAAGACCGGGTGGACACCACCGACGACACGGCCCGGCTGGAAATATTGGCCATCACTGCGGCAGGCTTCCAGCCGTCCAAGGAATGCCAAGACATGATCGTTGAGATCACCACCAAGCCGCAGAGCGGTGCCAACTGGAGCAACGCCATTAAAGGCTGCTTGGACACTTTTCCAACTGCGAACACGGAGCTGCAAGATCAGCGGCCTATCCTGAACCACAGCCTTCAGTTCTGCTCCGCGCTGAAAAAAGACAACATCAGGAACATCAACGTCATTAAGAAAGAGTGCGAGAACCTTTACACCGGAACAGGCGTGTCAAAAGCCTATGATCCGGCGGAGCTGGATCCGGCTTATGGCGCATATTTCTGCTATGGCGTGTACGACAAGGATTTTCCTCCCACAGAAAGGACAGGCTACATCGGCCGCTGTTGGCAGCCTCCTACAGGCAGAACAAAAACTTGTGTCGCTAAACCAGCAGTGGTTAATACAACCTGTCCTAACGCCTCGAATAAATGCCGGTACAGCGCCAGTGCTAAAGACTGGTTCAAAAATGAGGGCGGATATAATTACAAGTGCAGCAAGACAACCGATAAAAGTTGCGACATTAATGTCGCTGCTAACTGGACATTGCTTTACATGTGGCAGAAACTTGACGGAACATACGAAGGGACATGCACCGGCCCGAATGATATTCCGCCTGGCGCGACTCCTGCGCAATGGTCGACATGGGCCGGGCCGCCCGTGATCTCGGCTGATGACTGCATCACGCAGGCGGCCATCGACTACTGCAACGACACCTCAGTGCCGGAGGTTATTGATCCTTCCGATCAGGCCGGCGACACCACGACAGTATGGAACATTCCCGGCGTGCTGACGGATTCTCAAATTATGGCCCAGCTTGGCGGTGTTGATCCTTTAGCGGTGATGAAGGGCTACATTAAGCAGGAGACCAGACCAACAGGCGTTGTCCACAATGTCAAAAAGGATCTGCGGCTTGGCATGATGTCCTTGCATTATGTCGGCGCGGCCACCGAATGCTTGCCGGAGAACCTCACTCCCGGCATAGAGCGCTTCTGCCCGCCTAACAACAAAGACGGCGCGGAGCTGCTTACGTCGCTGAAAGAAGGCGACTTGGTCGTTGGCAATGACGCAACCTACGAGGGCGGCAAACGGCAGCATGTGCATGAGCTGGCCGCCGCGATCAATGGTGTCCGGGGCACTTCGTGGACACCGCTGGCGGAAGGTCTGTACAGTGCTCTAGGCTATTACACCCAGAATCCTAAGTTCTGCCTGAACAAAGATGCCAACGGCAAATGCGATGATTTCCCGACTGACAAAGACCCGGTGCAGTACTGGTGCCAGGACAATCACATCCTGCTGATCACCGAAGGTGAGTCTACTGCCGACATCAGCAAGGCGGTGCAGGATTTCACCAAAACGCCTTCCACGCATTTTGTTGACAAGCAGCCCGATGACATCGTGACCGGCACCGGCGATGTCAATCCGCAGGTCTGCGGCGGTAGCCTGTTCCGCAGTGCCTATTTGGATGACATGACGTGGTGGGGCCAGCATGTGCCGCCGCTGTACAAGGAGCGGCATGTTCTGGACGCGGACGGCAGGGAGAAGGACAAGAAGAATATCTACACGCATGTGGTCACCACGGGCACGCTGAACCAAGACGGAACCGGCCAGTGCAGCCCGGAGGCACTGATGACCGCAGCAGCCCAGCGCGGCGGCACCACAGCCTATTATCCCGGCGAAAATCCGCAGAAGCTGGAGGACAACCTCTACGCGGTGCTGGCCGACATCCTGACCCGCTCTTCCGCAGGCTCGGCGGCCTCGGTCATCTCCAGCTCCAGAAGCGGCTCTGGCGCGGCTTATCAGGCGGTCTTCTGGCCCAAGCATGAGGACAAGGATCCTGACAAAAACGGCATGAGCAACAAGGTGACGTGGGTCGGCGATGTGCATGCCTTGTTTGTCAGCGCGGATGGAAGGATGTACGAGGACACCAATCAGGACGGCAAACTTGACGGGTCTGACAACCGGGTCATCTTCTACTTCAGCACGAATGGGAAGAAAACTCGCGGCTGCTACGAAGCTCTTGTTCCCGTCCCCGCTGCGGACGGCAGCGTGACGTTCCAATGCCCTGTCGACCCGCCTGCGCCAGATGAATGCGACGGCAGCACTTGCGTTGAAATTCAAGAGATCAAATACATCTGGTCCGCCAACAAGCGTCTGCGGGAAATCGAAGACAATGACATCCCCAGCAAGCGGAAGATCTTCACGTGGAACGACGCGAACAACGACGGCGTTGTCGACAAAGAGGAATGGTTCAAGCTGAGCGAGCTGAACAAGGACAAGTGGGAGGAGCTGAACGCCCGAGTTGCCAGCGCGGTCAGTCCGCGCGGGCCGGTGACCGCAGACTTTCTTGCGCGGGAGGACTGGGGCGATTTCGTTGAGCAAAATCCTGGCAAAACAGACGCGGAAATGGAGATCGCCGCGCTGAAGGCGCTGACGGACTGGCTGCAAGGAATTGATCACTTCAAAGATCAGTTCAACCTAAACGTGTCTGACCGCTTCACGCCGAAGGATGTGAATGCAGACGGCATTTTTGAGCTGCCTCTGCGCTCAAGGCAGTTCACCTACGGAGACAAGCCAAAAACATGGCGGCTTGGCGACATCATTCATTCCACGCCGATTGTTGTCTCTCGTCCTGCCGAGTCGTATCATTACCTCTACCGCGATCCGACCTACGCCAAGTTTGCCAGCCATTATGCGAACCGCCGTCACATGGTTTACTTCGGCGGCAACGACGGCATGCTGCATGCGGTGAACGGCGGCTTCTATGTTGAGAACGGCAACCAGTTCTGCCTCACGGAAGACTGTTCCGCTGCTGGCTCAAGCACCCCTGCGCTGGGCGATGAAATGTGGGCCTACATCCCCTACAACCTCCAGCCGCATCTGAAATGTCTGGCGGACAGGTTCTATGCGCACAAGTACTTCGTTGACCAAAAGCCGCGCATCTTTGACGCGCAGATATTTGCGGAAGATGCCGACCATCCCGGCGGCTGGGGCACGATTCTGGTCGGCTCCATGCGCTTCGGCGGTGCGCCGATACAGGCAAAGGATTTGAACGGGATGGATGGCGCAGGCGATCCCACAAAAAAGGACCAGCGGGAGTTCACCTCGGCTTACTTCATCTTGGACATCACCAATCCAGAAAAGGATCCAGTGTTGCTGGGCGAGCTGACGAGAACCACTGAGAATGGCGACAGCAAGTACGTCAAACTGAACTACACCACATCCTCTCCGGCCATGATCATCATGCGGGAAGGCGGCAAGGATGACGCAAGGTCAGCTTGGTATCTCGTCATGGGCAATGGGCCGACAGATCAGGACGGCACCAACACCGGCGGCGAGCACGGGAAATTGGCGGTGCTGCCGCTTTCCCGGCTGGCAGGTGAAGTGTCATCTTGGAGCAAAGGGGTGCCTAATGGGGTCTCTGCAGTGAAGCAGTCATTCAGAATTCCAAACAGCGAGCCTGGCGGCGATAAAACCGGCGTTTTTGAAGTGCCTGTCCCAGCCGGAGTTGACCGAAATACAAGCGGCAGCTTCCTCTCTGACATCATCTCGGTGGACTACAACATTGACATGGCCAATGATCTTGGTGATGACTTGGGCGTGAGATACTGCACCGACGCTGTGTATTTCGGCACAGTTGACGGCCTTGATTTCGCCCAGTATCCATCTGGCTACCGGCCTGACCTGCCCGATGATCAGTTCTATTGGAAAGGCAATGTGAACTCCAGCGGCATGACAATGAGCGGCGGCAGACTGTTCCGTCTGGTCACAAAGGAGGGAGGGATAACAGCCTCCGGCGACTTTAAGGAGGCCGCCTCCACGCCATCGGTTTGGAAGAGCAGATGGACAGACGGCACGCCGCTGCGGCGGCTGGCGGATGTCAAGATGCCGGTGATCGGCAGCCCGTCTATCGGCTATGACGGGGATAATTACTGGATTTATACAGGAACCGGACGGTTCTTCGGCGAGAAAGATAAAACCGACGATGGCTGGTGTCAGGACACCTCTGCAAACTGCGACAACAGAAGCAGGAACGCCTTCTTTGGATTGAAAGAGCCTGTTGCCAAGAATGGAGATGGTTTTAGCGAATGGGCATTTTCCTATGCGACAAACAAAGAATCCGTCACCTGCGCGAATTCTGTCATGACATGGCGTGAAATTGCTTGGGACGTGAAGAGCAGAACCAACCGGGATCTTGATCCAGATCAAGATCCCGGCCAGCGCGGCCTGATGCGGACAGACCATATCATGGTCGAGGCCAGTGCTGGCGCGGCGCAAGAAGGCGAAGGCGACCTCTGGTGCATGGGCGAAGGCAAATGCCTAAACGATGTCGGAGCCAACAACAATCCATGCGAAAATGGCAGCATGTGCTTCCCCAGCCCTAATTCACTCAACAAGCTCAAGGAGATCAAAGAGGCGACGACCAGAGACAGCAAAGATGTGGAAGTCTACACCTTTGACAAGCTGCGGGATTATATCGCAGGAAAGAGTTGCGGCGGCATTGACGGCTGGTACCATGTTTTCCAAGATGCGCGGGAGCGGAACATCGGCACCTCGGCCCTTTTAGGCGGGCTGCTGACCTTCACCACTTATCAGCCGTACAATGACAAATGCACGGCTGAGGGCGGCAGCTATCTGTACGGCCTGCATTATCAGACCGGCACGGCGTGGACGAAGTCAGTCTTCGGCACCTACGATGTGAGCGCTGGCGGAATTAGAATCCTCAAAAAGGACGGCAAGTATGTCTCCGAAAAGATGAGCCTCGGCACGGGGCTGTCCACCGCGCCCAGCCTGCATGTCGGCACACAGGATGGGGCCAAGGCCTTCATCCAGACCAGCACCGGCGAGATCATCGAGGTGACGCAGGAGAATCTGCCGTTGCAGCCTGGCACCAAAAGCGGCAGGATCAACTGGACCGACCGCTGCTATCAGTCGGAGTAAGAAGCAGGAACAGCGTTCGCTGATCCGCAAACGGCTCCCGGCATCGCGCCGGGGGCCGTTCTCTTTTTCCGCTCCGCTTGTTTTTCGCTTGACTTCTCCGCCCATCGTCCTATATTAGAAGATTTCATCTTCAGAGAAACAGTTCTTGCTGCGGCCTCAGCGCGCCGCATTTCTTAAGAGAAAATAAACCATCATTTGAACGAGGAAAAAGTCATGTCTAAACTGGTAGCCCCCCACGGCGGCAAAGGTCTGGTCTGCGCTCTGCTGCACGGCAGCGAGCTGGCCGCAGAGAAAGAGAAGGCCGCAGGTCTGAAGAAGGTGAAAGTAAGCGCCCGCGCCAAGGGCGACCTGATCATGATGGGCATCGGCGGCTTCTCTCCGCTGTCCGGCTTCATGACCAAGGCTGACTGGAAGAACGTTTGCGAGAACTTCCAGCTGGCTGACGGCACCTTCTGGCCCGTGCCGATCACCCTTGATGTCACCAAGGACGATGCCAACGCCATCACCGCAGGTGATGAGATTGCTCTTGAGGCAGATGGCGAGATTATCGCCACCATGAAGGTCACTGAGAAGTTCGACATGACCGAGACCGACAAGAAGTGGGAGTGCGAGAAGGTCTTCATGGGTTGCGGCGCGGACTCTGTTGACGGCAAGTTCTGGCAGGTTGCTCCGGCAGATCATCCCGGCGTGATCATGGTCATGAACCAGAAGGATGTGAACATCGCCGGCCCGGTGAAGGTTCTGTCTCAGGGCAGCTATCCGTCCGAGTATCCGGGCGTGTACCTGACCCCTGCTGAGACCCGCGCTATGTTCGAGGAGCGCGGCTGGGCCAAGGTTGCTGCGCTGCAACTGCGCAACCCGATGCACCGCTCGCATGAGTTCCTGGCCAAGATCGCCATTGAGGTATGCGACGGCGTGCTGATTCACTCCCTGATCGGCAACCTGAAGGCAGGCGACATTCCTGCTCCGGTTCGCGTCAAGGCCATCGAGATCCTGATTGACAACTACTTTGTCAAAGACAACGTCATCAATGCAGGCTACCCGCTCGACATGCGTTATGCAGGCCCGCGCGAGGCTCTGCTGCACGCCACCTTCCGCCAGAACTACGGCATCACCGACATGCTGATCGGTCGTGACCATGCTGGTGTAGGCGACTTCTACGGCCTGTTCGAGGCGCAGGAGATCTTCGACCGCGTGCCGGTCACTGGCATCGCTGGCAAAGACCTGCTCTGCAAGCCGATGAAGATCGACTGGACCTTCTACTGCCACAAGTGCGACGGCATGGCTTCGCTGCGTACTTGCAACCACACCAAGGAAGACCGCGTCATCCTCTCCGGCACCAAGCTGCGCAAGGCGCTGTCCGAGGGCAAAGAGGTTGTTGACCACTTTGGCCGCGAAGAGGTGCTGGAGCATCTGCGGGCATACTACAGCGGTCTGACCGAGAAGGTTGAGGTCAAGATGCAGGGCGCAGCATCCGGCGCAGCAATGTAACAGCTGTTCCAGCGTATCGGAATAAAAAAGGAGATGCCTTCGGGCATCTCCTTTTTTATTTCCGCCCGTCAGCTCCCTTGCCGCACATCCAGTATATCCACCAGCCTGCCGCCGTAAGGGCTTCTGACCATGCCCGCCAAGGTGTTGTATTGGTTGACCTGCACCTCTAAAGCGGTCAAGCCTGAGTCAGCATAGCCAGGCAGCGTGTACGTCCCGTTGGCAGCCACGCGCACTGCATTGCCTGTCGCGCCGCCATCTTTCATATCCAAGAGCGAAAAGCGCAAGTCGCCGTCCTGCGCGTCCAGCAGAACCTGAATGCGCACCCGCGCGCTGGCTGCGGTCAGCGTCCCGCCTGTGACCGAGACCAGCGGCACTGTTCCGCCGCCGCTGAGAATGCCAGTTTCTGTCCCCAAAACCACTGCCAGCGGCGTGCGCAGCCTGCGCTCGTAGATGCCGGTGCGCAGCGTGCCGTTCTCGGTGTACTGGGTGGAGATGGAGAGGATGTACTCGTTGTTCCAAGGGTCTTGCTGAACGGGAATGTCGGGCAGGAGGGTGATTTCTGAATTGAAGACCGCAGTGCAGCGGGTCTGCCTCTGCCTGCCGCCGCGTGTTCCTTCGAGCACGCAGCCGCAGTCCTCGTTCTCCTGATCAAAGAGGAGGGCGCTGCCGCTCAGATGCAGCGCGCCGTTCGGATTGAGCACGTCGTTCAGCTTCAGCACCATGTCTTCAGCAGAGGTGATCAGCGGCAGCTTCTTTGACGCAGGCAGCCGCTCCAGCTGCGCCAGCCGCTGCACCTCCTCCAGAAAGACTTGCGAGACAATGACCCGGACATTCAGGACTTCCTCTGCCGGGGGCAGCGGGGCATCCGGCGCATCCAGCCGGGCGTTCAGAGAGACGCGGAAGGTGAAGGCATCTTCCAGCGCGGCCTGATTGCCGTTGATCAAGTCCAGCTTGATCTCCTCCACCAGAGCTTTCAGCGTGATTTTGACCATCTCCTCGTCCAGCGCGGAATGCTTCTGCGCGATCCGGGCGGCCAGGTCATTGTTGCCGCTGGTGCTGCGCGGCAGATGCAGGGGCCGCCAGGACTGCGGCGTGGTCAGGGCGTTGACTTCAGGTCTCCACTGTACGGTTGCCATAACTGTTCTCCGGTTGAGTTAACTGCTCGGCATAAAAGTGAAAGCGTCTGAACAGACATGGTAAGGACTGCGGCGTTTTCTGTCAACAAAAAAATATTCGGCACTCATGGGCACGGGCGGCGCAGCGTCATGCGCATGGTGCTGAGAGAGTCATGCACATGAGTTTCAGACAGTCATAAGCATGATCGTCAGGCAGTCATGAGCATGACAGCCGGGGATTCATGAGCAGCAGCTTTTTTTTCAACCGGGCGAAGTATTTTCTTGACAAGCACCACGGGGGGGGGGGTAGTATTTAGCTGTTTCTCAACGAGAAATCAACCATCTTCCGAATCATGCCCGCACACGCAGCCTCTGTTGCACCCCTCCCCGGCTTGAAGGAGCTGTGGGCGGAGACCACCGGCAGCCCGGAAGTCCTCATCGCCGTTCTTGACGGCCCGGCAGACCTGTCCCATCCCTGCTTTGCAGGAGCATCCCTGAGCAGCCTCGGCGAAGACAGCAGCGCGGGCAGCGGCACTGCCGCCCAGCATGGCACCCATGTTGCCAGCGTCATTTTCGCCCAGCACACGCAAAGCGCGGAAGCTGTCCAAGGCATCGCTCCCGGCTGCGCCGGTCTGCTTGTCCCGATTTTCGACAACAAAGAAGACGGCTCCATCATTCCCTGCTCGGAAATACGGCTCGCCTCAGCCTTGCTGGATGTCCTCCGCGAGGCGGAGCGGCTTTTTCCCGGCAAGGACAGGCTGCCTTTAATCATCAACATCAGCGGCGGCCAGTTCTCCCGCAGCGGCCAAGGGCATCCCCTGCTGGTGGACGCGGTGAAGAAATGCGCGGCCAAGAATGCGCTGATCGTGGCGGCTGCGGGCAACGAGGGCTGCGACTGCCTCCATGTTCCCGGCTCCTTGCCGTCGGTGCTGGCCGTGGGCGCGATGGATGCGGACGGCGCGCCGCTGCCGATGAGCAACTGGGGCAGCGCGTATCAGACGCAGGGCATTCTTGCGCCGGGGCAGAGCATCAGGGGAGCGCAGCCGGGCGGCGGTTTTGCGGCCAGCAGCGGCACCAGCTTTGCCGCGCCGGTGGTTTCCGGTGTGGCGGCTCTGCTGCTCAGTTTGCAGCTCAAGCTGGGGCGGCAGCCTGACCCGCAGCTTGTCCGCAAGGCCATTCTTGCCAGCGTTTTGCCCTGCGATCAGAGCAAGACCTCTGACTGCCGTCAGTATTTGGCCGGAGTTCTCAATATTGAAGGCGCAATGTCCATTATCAGCAAAGGAGAAAGAAGCATGGATGAGCAAACAGAAGCGCAGGAAGTGCCGTCTGATGATCCAGAAGATGTGCTGGATGATGAATCAGTTGAGCCGGAAGAGCTTGTCATGAGCGGCGCGGCGGCTGAAACTGCAATCCTTACAATCAACAATAAAGAACCGGAAGGGGTAAACATGGCTCAGGAACCAGCTAAATCAAAGTGCGGCTGCGGGCAGGAGAAGTGGTCGGACAAGTTTGTGTATGTCATCGGCCAGCTTGGGGTTGATTTTGTCAATCAAGCGCGGCAGGATTCGCTGCAATTTCATGCGGACGGCGACATAAACGGCAATCCGCTGCCTATCACCCAGCCGGTCAATCTGCTCCGCTATTTGCAGGGCTGGAGTGAGACTGCCGCAGACGGCAAGGCAGTTGAGCACAAGCCGCACATGTATGATGCCAAGTCCATCTACTGGGTGCTTTCTCAGAATGGTGCTCCTCTTTATGTTGTCCAGCCGATGGGGCCGTTTGCTGAGGACGGCTACCGTGAGCTGGTGGATTTCTATGCAGGCCAGATCGGTGAGGCTCCTGATGTCCAGCATGTTGCCATCTCCGGCGTGATTGTCGGCGAGGCCAGACTGTCCACTAATGAGGTGGTGCCGGTCGTTGTGCCGCACATGCGCGGAACTGCGGCATGGACGACAAAGCATCTCTGCGGAGAGCTTGCCTGCTCGTTTGACGCGCTGCCGCCTGAAGTGATTGAGCAGATTCTGGTGCGCATGTACGAGGAGACAAGGAACTACGGCCTTACGCCTGAAGAACGGGCAGTGAACTATGTGGCCACCAATGTCTTTGAGATTCTTGAGGCCGCAAAGATACTGCCTGGTCTGGATGTGAATCAGAAGTGGGAGCTTGATATGATTCAGGCCAGCAAAAGTGCAATCGCACGGACTGGCTCAGAATGCTATGATGTCGAGATCGCGTTCTACAATCCTGACAATCTGGTGCAGGCAAGAAGGATTACCGTGGTCACAGTTGATGTCAGCGATGTGGTGCCGGTCATGATTGGCAATGCGCGGCATTTCAGCAAAAGGTAGAACGATGAAGCTGCCGAAACAGGATTGCGGTGTCATCCGGCAAAGAGACGACGGACGGAAGCAGCATGAGAAGGCAGGCGGCGTGAAGCCTGCTGCGGCGTGGTGTGAAAAGGTCTGTCAACTCATTTGGGGTAAATCGGAAGAGGCTTTTCAAGAGTGTCTTGAAAGGTGCAGGCTCAATTAACAACCGTTAATGGAACAAGGAGAACATTATGAAGTTGCCGAAAGTGTCTGGTGGGGTTGATCGGTTTGGCGTGAGTCCTGCTGCTGCCAAGATAGCTGGTGTGCTGCCGACGAGTTGGATTGAGGATAGGATTAAGATATGGACGACTACTTTACAGGATCCAAATAGCTACAGTCCTTGCAAGATCGGCTGCCGAGCGGCGCAAGTTGCTTCTACTGCTGCTTGCACGGGTTCAGGACCTGCATATCTCCTTTGTTTAGCTGCAGCAACACATCAAGGGGAACAATGTTATATGGATTGCAATGGGAGGAGTAGCGGAGGAAGTGTCGGTGGTGGTGGTAGCAACAGCCGTCGCCCCCCCCAAATGCTGAGGTAGGCTTGGCGACATAGGCACAGAAAAGCCCGGAGAGAATCGCTTCAGCGGGTTTAACTGATCAAGAAACCAAGATTGCGAAGGAACAGCAGACATAGAATCCTGTTTAACCAGAAAAGAAACAATCAATTGTCTTAACTGTTCTTATTGGCATTAACCAGTAACGCTTACCAAGGAGGATGCAATGAAGCTGCCCAAACAAGCAGCCAGTGTTTGTCGGTTTGGCGTGAGCCGTGCTGCTGAGATAGCTGGTGTGCTGCCGATGAGTTATCTCGGTGACAGATGGAATGTGTGGAAGGGTGCTTTAAATGATTTAACTCCTTGCAAGATCGGCTGCAGAACTGCACAAGTTGCTTCTACTGCTGCTTGCACGGGTTCAGGACCTGCATATCTCCTTTGTTTAGCTTTAGCAACACATCAAGGGGAACAATGTTATATGGATTGCAATGGGAGGAGCAGCGGAGGAAGTGGCGGTGGCGGAAGGGGAGAAAGATATTTGTTGGCAGAGGCGATGGATAGTGTTATATAGCGACGGCAGTTTGGCAAAATAACTGCAATAATGATTGTTAGTTGTTAGTGAACAAAGGCTCTGGTGCTCAACGGCCAGAGTCTTCTCTCGGAAATGTGCATAGAGGCAACGCTATGAAATTACCTAAACAGCAAGCTGGTGTAAGCTCTGTATCTCGTAACATAGAAGATCAACAAACAGCTTCTATCCTTCCTTCTGGCACATGTGGAAGTGGAAGGTTTGAGAATTGGATACGGGACAGCTATGGTGGTGCTAATTTTACTGAAGCCTGCCGCAATCACGACAAGTGCTATGACACCTGCGGGAAAAACAAAGAGCACTGCGATGATGTGTTCAAGAGCGAGATGCACGATGCCTGCAACAGGACGTATTCAAGCAGGTGGCATGTGGTTCAAAGAAGATTATGCAAGGAAACTGCGAATACCTATCATTCTGCGGTAAACCGTATGGGCGGCGATGCGTATCGGGCAGCCCAGCGAAAAAATGGATGTGCATGACCATGAAACTGCCGAAACAGTCTGCATCTGTTGATGCTGCATATGCCAAGGTAAATTCCCCTGCCTCAATGGTGGGGGAGTCCTCTATATTTCCATCATTCTTCAATGGCGCAGACTTGGATAAATGCTACAGCCAATGCGGAGTCAGCAAGGAAACGTGCGACAATGATTTCAAAAGCACGGTACGTAGCATATGCTCAATGAGGTTTCCAAACAGACAGGATGTTGCTAACAGGATGGCCTGTCAAAGAATGGCGGAATTCTTTACTGACAGCAGTGAAGGAGCCTATCAAGCTGCTCAACGCAGATGTGAAACCGAGGTGGCAAGATGAACACTGCAACATGGGCAAGAAAGTTCATGCTGCGGCCTGTGGCCCACTGCGCAACCGGCTGTTAGCTGGCCCTGTACAAGCAGCACATGCAAACCGCAATCTACCTCTCTTTCATCACCGCATCCATTTCCTTCACCGTCACCGAAACCAAGCTGTTCAAACGGCTGCGGGAATGGGTGAAGGAAAGGAACGCCTTCTTCGGCGAGCTGCTGCATTGCGGCTACTGCTTCGGCCACTGGGTCGCCTTCGCATTGGTGGCCATCTATCAGCCAAAGGTCGTTGTCGCTTGGCCCCCGCTTGACTACTTCCTCACTGCCTTGCTCATCGCCTGGTTCAGCGGCATCCAGTGGGTGCTCATGTGCTGGGTGATGGCAAAGGCGGGGAAGTGAGCGGCTGCATTCCATTCCAAAAGAATGGAATGCCGGACGGACGGAAAACCATCGCCTCTGCGGGCCTGCCATGCTACAATAGAGGCATGACCGCCGCAGGTTGGGATCCGCAAGGCAAAGCCAACCTGCCTTGTGTCAGGGTTCGTTCCTCACTCCGATCTGCGTTCTGTGCCGACAGCCACTATGGAAATCCTTGAACTCACAACCACCGTCAACGCTTCAGGCCGCCTCTGCCTCGACATACCCACCCGGCTTGCTCCGGGAGAGGTGCAAGTTGCGCTGGTGCTGAATCCTGCCGCTGGCCCTCGCCAGCACTATGACTTCTCTGATCTGGCTGGACGGCTGGCTTGGCAGGGAGATGCGGCGGCAATGCAGAGGAGTCTGCGGGATGAGTGGTGAACGTTATCTGCTGGTTAGCTGGGGAAAAGCGGCAGCTCATCGCCTGGTTCAGCGGCATCCAGCGGATGTGTCATGCGCCAAGCGATGAAAAGAGCGAAGAAGGGTCACATCACTGCGCCGGATGCCGTTCCGCTAGGCCGCGCAGGCGGGCGAGATACTCCTCCTTGCGGGTCAGCTGGCTGTTGGCCTCCATCTCCCGGATCAGCGGCTGAATCATGCTGCCGATGTTTATACCGTGGCTGTTGAGGCTCCGCACGTTCGCTTCGTCAATCAGCAGCAGGGCGTAATAGTTGATCAGCAGACGGGTTCTTGCCTCGCGGCGGAAGAGATAGGAACGCCCGCCGATGGTGTTGAGGAAGAAAACAGAGTATTCATACGCCGTGTTAAAGGGCAGCTGCACGGTGTCTGCCGGGCAGTCCGGCCCGATGCTGGCGGCATGAAAGGCGGCGGCCATGTCTTCCAGCTGGCCCTGCTCCTGTTCCAGCAGTGTTTTGAGTAGCTGGATGTTGTCCTTGCCGATGACCCGGAAGAAATGAGCGGTGTTGGAAATCACCGTGTAGAGATCGTCAGTCTCTCGCACTACCGCAGGCGACTTGGCGGCCAGCTTGTCCTTCATGCTGTCCAAATGCTTGCGTAGTGGCTGCCTGAGATTGAATTCCTTCAGATAGCTTTTCTTCTCTATATCGTCAAGAAAGCCGCGCAGCTTGCCCGCCGCCTGAGAGCAGCTCATCGGCGGCGGCGCGGGCTGTCCTGCTGCCGGGACAAGAGCTGGTTGCTCCGGCTCGGCTGACGGCAGATTGACGCTTGCCGACGGCGGCTCAGTCTGCGTTCCTTGCTCTGCGGGCGGCCCGGCAATTTTCGCCTCCTGCTGCTCCGGCTTCTTCGGCTCTTCCGGCAGCTGAATGCCGACCGTTTTAGCCAGCACTTTGACTGCATCCCCTGCCTCTTGAGGAAATAGTACCCATGCTCCGGCCAGCACCGCTGCCAGCACGGTGCAGCCTAAAGCGATGGACTGAAGTGGCAGTTTCCCTCCCGTTCTCTCCGGCTTCCCGCGTTTCCTGCTCTTCATGGCTTTCCTGCTGTTTTATGGATTTTTTCTGAATGTTCAGCTCTACTCTATCAGATTGCTGGTGCTGTCGGCAAAGAAAAAACTGGGCGGCATCGGCAGGGCGCGAGAATGCGCCGCTTTTCCCCTTGACGCTGCCAGCCGAACGGGATAAATAGTACAGGAAACATTTTTTCAGTCCATACGGGGGTCGCTTCCGGCGGAACCTGCGCATAAAAATACGTTGCTGCATACTTTCATCCCTTCAGGAGGATACTAAGATGGCTGTTTATGTAACTGGTCATAAAAACCCGGACACCGATTCCGTCACCGCTGCAATCGCTTACGCCGAGCTGCTGAAGGCCCAAGGCACCGACGCGATTGCATCCATGCAGGGCGAGCTGAACCCGGAGACTCAGGCTGTGCTGCGCCGTTTCAACGTGCCTGCGCCGGAGATCATGAAGGATGCGGCTGGCAAGACCGTTGCCTTGGTTGATCACAGCGACCTGAAGCAGGCCCCGGACAACCTGAGCGCAGATAACGTGGTTGCCATTGTTGATCATCACAAGATCGGTGACGTGACCACCAACAGCCCGATTTTCTGCTACGTTAAGCCTGTTGGCTGCACCGGCACTGTGCTGAAGCAACTCTATGATGTAGAGGGCGTTGCTATTCAGCCGAAGATTGCTGGCCTGATGATGTCCGCTATCCTCAGCGACACCGTCAACTTCAAATCCCCGACCTGCACCGAAGAGGATAAGAAGGCCGTTGCCGAGCTGAAGCAGATTGCCGCTGTTCAGGACACTGACGCGCTGTTCATGGAGATGCTGAAGGCCAAAAGTGCCATTGACGGCGTTCCGGCCATGGACCTGCTCAACCGCGATTACAAAGACTTCGACATGAAGGGCAAGACCATCGGCTGCGGCCAGATAGAGCTTGCCGCTTTGGATCAGGCCACCCCGGCCATCCGCGAGGCTCTGTACAAGGCCATGCAGGAGAAGAAGGCAGCAGGCGGCCAGCACACTGTGCTGCTGATGCTGACCGATGTTGTCAAAGAGGGCACCGAGCTGATGGTGCTGTCCAATGACGCTTCGATGATCGAAGGCGCATTCAACACCAAGATGAGCGGCAACTCCATGTGGATTCCCGGCATGATGAGCCGCAAGAAGCAGACCATCCCCAACCTCCAGAAGGCGTTCGGCTGCTGATGCAAGCTGAACCGGGGGCTGCATTCCGGCAGTGATATGAAAAGGATCGGCGGCAGCGTCGATCCTTTTGTGTTTTTTCGACAGGAGATGAGAAGAAATTGAATTACGAGTGGGATGAGATAAAGGCGGTCTCGAATATCGAAAAGCATGGAGTCAGCTTTGACGAAGCCGCCACCGTGTTTCTTGATCCTCTCGCACTATCAGGCCCAGATCCAGACCATTCCAACAAAGAAGACCGTTATATCACATTCGGTCATTCGAGTTTGGGAAGACTGCTTTCTGTATGTCACACGTATCGCATAGGCACTATCAGAATTATTACCGCTCGACTCGCAACACGAGGTGAAAGGAAGCTCTATGAAGAAGGCTGAAGACGACATGCGCCCAGAATATCAACGTTCTGATTTTAAAAAGCTCGAACGTGGGAAGTTTTTCACTGAAGCAGAAGCAAGCATGTCAGTCGCGCTGCTTGAGCCTGAGATTGCCAAGGCATTTCCGACCTCCAAGGCAGTCAATGAAGCGTTGCATGGCCTTCTGAGCATTGCAGAACAGGCATCACGTATAATCAGTGCTTCGAGCGAATGCCAAGGAAAGCGCGGCACCGCTGCGCGGTAGTCTTGTTTTTCAGAAAACGGCCCAAGCGTTCTTGCTGCGCAATATATCAAAACAATTTGAGATGACAGAAACTTTAGTAACCGTCGGCCTTGGCGAGCGCAGTTATCCAATTCGGATCAGCTCCGGCCTGCTGGACAAAATCGGCCCTGATTTGCATGAACGCAAGATCGGCAGCAAATACGGCGTGATCAGTGACGACCGTGTGGCGGCATTGTACGGCGGTCGCTTCATGCAGTCGCTGGCCGCAGCGGGCTTGCAAGCCGAACTGATCACTACTTTCCCGGCAGGCGAGGCGAGCAAGCATCTCCAGACCATCGCTGCGCTCTCCAGCGAACTGGCCCAGCGCGGTTTTGACCGCAAAACCGCCCTCATCGCCCTTGGCGGCGGCGTGACTGGCGACATCACCGGCTTTCTCGCCTCAATCTATCTTCGCGGCATTCCCTTTGTGCAAGTGCCGACCACTCTGCTTTCACAGGTGGACAGCTCGGTCGGCGGCAAAACCGGCGTGGACATCCCGGAAGGCAAGAATCTCGTCGGCACGTTCTATCAGCCCAAGGCTGTCTATATTGATACTGACGTGCTCAACACATTGCCCGTTGCAGAGCTGCGCGGCGGTTTAGCTGAAGTCATCAAGTACGGCGTGATCAATGATGCAGATTTTTTTGCTTTCTTAGAGCAGGAGCGCGAGGCCGTCTTTGCCCTCCAGCAGGACGTACTGACCAAGCTCATCGCCCGCTGCTGCGAGATCAAGGCGTGGGTGGTGGAGCAGGATGAGCGTGAGGGCGGCCTGCGCCGGATTCTCAACTTTGGCCACACTATCGGCCATGCGGTCGAGGCGGCTTCAGGTTTCCGACTGATTCATGGCTATGCGGTGGCGATCGGCATGTGCGCGGCAGCGGACTTGGCGGTGCGCACAGGCTGCCTTGCCGCCGAAGAGGCGGAGCGCATCCGCCGCCTGATTGCCGCTTACGGCCTGCCGACCACGATTCCTGCCGACCTTGACCGCGAGGCGATCAAAAGATATCTGCTCACCGATAAAAAAACGGTGGGCGGGAGAGTCTTCTATGTTCTGCCGGAGCGCGTCGGCGCGGTGAAAATTACTGATCGGGTGCGGGAAGAGGATGTGGAGGCGGTGCTGCAAACTTCCTGATATGTCTGCCGATATGGAACGCGCAGAAACGGCTGAAAGCCAGGTGGTCGTTTTTGCAACAAAATAATTTGCATCCAAGTCTGCCGCTGTGATACAATAAAAGAAAACTATCAAGGAGGTATGATTATGAAGAAGATATTTCTGCCGTTGGGGCTTCTCGCGCTGATCGCCGCGCCGTCGGCAGGATTAGCAAAGCTGGTGCTGGATATTCCGCCGATTTTGGCAGGAAAACCGCCTGTTCCTTGCGAAGATGATACAGGTTGCACATCCGGTAAGAAATGCTGTAGCGGCTCGTGTTATTCCGATGTCACAAATTTTTGCTACAATGACAAAGTGTATGCAAAAAGTAATGGATTCGAGTGTGGCGGTACATATTACCCCACAGGCGTTGGTTACTGCTGCGGTGACCAGCATTATGCCACAACCGATGGATTCTGCTGCGAAGAACAGCATCGCACGTCAGGGGTATGCTGCGATGGCGATTACTACGCAGACGCTTGTCCTGCTCCTTCTGGGCCGACAAATCTTTTGAACGACACTGGCATCGTGACCCCTACAGGCGGCGGGCAGGATGCTGATTTCGGCAGGGACAAAACTCACCCCGATGACACCGACGGCTGGAAAGGCTTCAGCTTCACCTCAATTAACTCCACCTGTGTATTGGACAATGTCACAGGGCTTGCATGGGAAGTGAAGACTACTGCAAACACTGGTTCAACATATAATTGGACAGGTGCTAAATCCTATGCGGAAGGATTCACAGGCTGCAACGGCAGCACGACATACACTTGCCGTCTCCCCACAGTGAAAGAACTGCTCGGAATAGTGCACTTTGGCAAGGCCGCTGCGCCGTTCATTGATCCAACATTCTTTCCAAACACTGCTTCAGCAACGCACCTAAGCGGGACAGAAGTTGCCAATGCTTCTTCTTCGCCTTCTACGCAGGTATGGGGTGTTGATTTTTTTCTGGGAAATACTGATAATGCAATTTCCAAAGAGAGTGACGGCTATCGTGTGCGAGCGGTATGTGTCCCCAAACCATAAGTAACCACAGACAGGAGGTGTTGCGATGAGGCTCTTTGTTTATTGTTTTCTTACCGTATCGTTCTTAATCGCCAGTCCTGCTTTTGCCGGCTGCGACGCTGATCTTGCGAAATCAACAGAGCATTTAACCGTTAATGCAGATGGAACTGTCAGTGACAGCAAAACCAAGCTGATGTGGAAAAGATGCCCTGAGGGCTATACATACACGTCACCAAACACTTGCACGGCAGGCGCAACTGCGACCTACACATGGAGTGTCGCCCTAACTCTTCCTGCTACTTTTGCAACTTATACTGACTGGCGGCTGCCGAATGTCAAGGAGCTGCAATCCATAGTGGAAGAACAATGTTCAGCACCTGCAATCAATGTAACAGCATTCCCCAATACTCCATCATCGAAAGTATGGGCCAATTCACCTTCAGCCGCATCTGGTTATGCTTGGTATGTTGATTTCAGCACAGGGACAGCCGTTGATGCGTTAAAGACTCAAAGTTACGGAGTCCGTTTGGTGCGCGATATGTGATGGTACCAAATGTAACTGAGCCGCATTCCCCCGCATCCTGCTGTTGAGAAAATCAAAAAGATCAGGTATCCTTCGGGGGCCTGATCTTTTTGTTTCCACTCAGACCATCGAGCACCGCAGAACACAACCATGCCTATCTACGAATTTCTCTGCCAAGACTGCAACACCATTTTCAATTTTTTCTCCAGCCGGATCAACACTGAAAAACGCCCTGACTGCCCGAAATGCGGCAGAAAGGAGCTTGCCCGGCAGGTCTCGGCCTTCGCTGTCATCGGCAAGGCCAAGGAGAGCGACGGCGACGATCCCTTGGCCGGAATGGACGAGAGCAAAATGGAGGCCGCCTTTGAAGGGCTGATGCGTGATGCCCAGGGCATGAACGAGGACGATCCCCGCCAGATGGCCCAGCTGATGCGCAAATTTTCTGACAAAACCGGCATCCGCCTCGGCGGGCCGATGGAGGAGGCCATCTCCCGCATGGAGGCTGGCGAAGACCCGGATGCGATAGAAAAGGAGATGGGCAATCTGCTGGATGCCGACGATGCCTTCAGCTTCGAGGGAATGAAGAAGAAAATCAGGTCCTCCAGCCAGCCTGTTCATGACGAAACGCTGTATCAGCTCTGAGAGATAGTTTTTGCTAAACCAGCAAAAAGTTCTGTTCAGCAGAAAAAGGTTGCTGTTGAGCAACAAAAGGTTTCAGCTCGGCAGCAAAGGGCTTGTATCAAGCAGGAACGAAGTGCAGCCGAACAGCAAAGAAGTGCTGCTTGGCTGCGAACAAGTTTGGCTCGGCAGCAAAAGGTTGTTGCCGAGCAACAAAGAGGTTTTGCTTCACCGCGAAAGGATGCTGTCAAGCCGCAACTGTGTCTGGTCAAGCTGCAAAGAAGTTTTTCCGACTTGCGGACGTGTGAAAGCAAGGCCAATCCCTCCGCAGCTTGACTGAAAAAAGGGCGCAGCGAGGCATTGCAGGACGGAAAACACTTGGAGAGGGTCATGAACACCGACAACTTGATTTTTCTCGAAAATCTGGAGTGGTTCGACGAGACCGGCCAAGAGCTGTTGCATCGCCTGCCGGAACGTGGCTCTGGGGAAATTAAGTTCGGCGCGCAGCTCACGGTGCGCGAAAGCCAAGCGGCGGTGCTGTATTACAAGGGTAGGGCAGGGGATGCTTTCGGGCCGGGCCGCCACACCCTGCGCACCGGCAACATCCCGATCGTCACCAAGCTCCTCTCCGCGCCGTGGGCCTTCAGCAGCCCGCTGCGGGCTGAGGTCTATTTCGTCAACCTCAAGGTCTTCCCCAACCTGAAATGGGGCACCCGCGACCCGGTGGCCTTCCGTGATTCCGAGCTGGGCTTTGTCCGCCTGCGGGCGCATGGGATGTTCAACATCCGAGTCATCCAGCCAGTGCTGTTCATCAACACCTTGGCCGGGACGATGGGCAAATACAACACCGGCCAGATTGAGGAATATCTGGGCCGGGTGATTGTCTCGCGGCTCAACGACTATCTCGGCGAAACGCTGGACACCCTCTTCAGCCTGCCCGCGCAGTTTGATGAGATGGCCGAGGCCATGAAGCAGCGTTTGGTCAAGGATTTCGTCCGCTTCGGCTTGGCCTTGGATGATCTGCACATCAACTCCATCACTCCGCCGGAGGAGGTGCAGGCCGCGATTGACGACCGCAGCCGCCTCGGCGCGATCAAGGACATGGACGGCTTTGTCCGCATGAAAGCGGCGATGGCGATGGAAAAAGCGGCGACAGCCAACAACGAGGCCGGAGCCGCACTCGGCATGGGCATGGGGCTGATGATGCCCGGACTTTTCGCAGCGACTTCGGCAAGCGGGGCTTCGACAGGCTCGGCTTCGGCAAGCTCAGCCGCCAGCTCAGTCCAGTGTTCGGACTGCGGCAACCGCATTCCCGCTGATGCCCGGTTCTGTCCGCTCTGCGGCCACCAGCAGATTATTCTCATGCAGTGCGCCAACTGCGGCACGAATCTCACACCAGAAGCTAAGTTCTGTTCCCGCTGCGGCCACCCGGCGGACGAAAAACCGGTGGTGGCGGTCTGCTCGGCCTGCAATCAGGAGAATCTGCCCGGCGCAAAATTCTGCGGCGGCTGCGGCCTGAGACTCCGCTGAAATGGAAATCCGGGTCGAGCAGCCCTGTCCCCAGTGCGGCGGCGCAGTCACTTTGTCAGCAGCCGACCGTCTGCTGTCCTGCCCGTACTGCCGGGTGAAAAATTTTCTTCTCACCGGCGGCGGGCCGTTCCGCTACGCCCTGCCTAACAAGGCTAAAGATCAGGCCCGGCTGATCTACGCCCCCTATCTCCGCTTCAAGGGCAACATCTTTTCTGTCTCCGAAACAGGGGTTTCACACCGGATCGTGGACACCACCCATGAGGGCTGCGGCCTGCCCAGCCTGCCTGCCTCGCTCGGCCTGCGCCCGCAGGCGATGAGCCTGTCCCGTGTCAGCAGCGAAACCAAAGGCCGCTTTCTGCCCTTGGCGATTGAGCCACGGAAGATTTTTGAAAAGGCGACCAAACTGCACAACCTGATTGAGGGTAGCAACGGCGGCGAGGTTTATCACCACGCCTTCATCGGGGAAACCGTCAGCTTCATTTATCTGCCTCTGCTGGCGCGTGAGGACGGCCTTTTTGACGCAGTGCTCGGCCAGCCGTTGATGACCTCCAGCGGTGCAATGGGCGGCCAACCCTTTCAGCCGCACTGGCAGATGAAGTTTCTTGCCGCGCTCTGCCCGCGCTGCGGCGGCAATCTCGACGGCGAGGGCGACTGCGTGGTCGCCACCTGCGCCAATTGCGATTCCGCTTGGCAGATTGGTGCTGAGGGGCTGGAGCGCACGGCCTGCAAAATCCTCCCGGTCAGCAAGGATCAAGCCGAACCGGCCATGCATTTGCCTTTCTGGAAAATTCAGGTCAAGCTGCACAGCTTGCAGATCAGCACCTTCGCCGACTTCGTCGAGCGCACCAACCAGCCGCTGGCTGTCCGCCCGGAATGGCGCAGGATGGCGATGCAGTTCTGGATTCCCGCCTTCAAGCTGCGCCCGGAGATTTTTCTCCGCACCGGCAGACAGATCACAGTCAGCCAGCGGCAGTTCGGGCCAGAGCGGGACATGCGGATGAAGGCCGCTGTCCGTCCGCATCCGGTAACGCTGCCTCTGAGCGAGGCTAGGCAGTCGATCAAGGTCATGCTGGCTTTCGCCGCCGCCAACGGGCGGGCCGTTTACGCCAAGCTGCCCGGCGCGGAGCCGGAAGTGCTGGCCGCCTCTTTGGTCTTCTTGCCCTTCAGCGACCGCCAGCACGACTGGGTGCAGTCGCATTCCGGCGTGTCGGTCAACAAGAGCATACTCCAGTTCGGCAGAAATTTATGACGGCGGCGCAGGATGAGCAGCTCATGCAAACCGCCTTGGCGGAAGCCGAGCTGGCGTTGACGGCAGGGGAATTTCCGGTCGGCTGCGTGCTGGCGCAGGATGGCCGCATTCTCGCGCAAGGCCGCCGCACAAACAGCGGCAGCGCGTCGCGCAACGAGCTGGATCATGCCGAGGCCGTCACTCTGCGCGGCCTGATGGCGGCGCAGCCAGGCCGAGATTGCAGCCGTATCACCTGCTATTCCACGCTCGAACCCTGCTTGATGTGCTACAGCACCATGCTGCTTTCCGGCATCCGCCGTTTTGTCTGGGCATACGAGGACGCGATGGGCGGCGGGACTTCGGTGCCGCTGACGCAGCTTGCCCCGCTTTACCGGGAAATGCAGATTGAATTGCTGCCCGGCCTGCTGCGGCGCGAGAGCATCGCCCTTTTCTTCCAGTTTTTCCAAGAACATTCCTACTGGCAGGACAGCCTGCTGTCCCGGTTCACCCTTGCAGAACACCAGCGACTTCAAAGCGAGAACGGTTGATTTTAAGCCCGGCGAGCGCAACGTCTTCCTGCACCTGCTGACTCAGTGCAACCTTGCCTGCCGTCACTGCTACATCAATCCCGCCCAGCACGGCACGAACATCCTGCCGAAAGAGACCGCGCTCGACTGGCTGCGGCTCTTGGCCCGGCCTGAGCGCGAGAGCAACCTGATCCTGCTCGGCGGCGAGCCTACCCTGCATCCAGATTTGGCGGAAATCATCCAAGCGGCCAAAACCCTGCGCTACGCCGTGACCGTGGATTCCAACGGCTTCCTCTTTCACGATTTCTTGGAACGGCTGCGGCCTGACGAGCTGGATTTTCTCAGCTTCAGCTTGGACGGCCCGGACGCGGCGGTGAACGATCCCATCCGGGGCGAAGGCGTGTTTCAGGTCTGCACGGAAAACTTGCGCAAGGCCGTTGCGCTCGGTTTCCGCACCAGTCTGATCTGCACAGTCTCCGCCTTGAATATTGACCACCTGCACCGGATGCCCGCTCTGCTGGCGGAATTAGGCGTGCGCCGCTTCTTCATCCAAGTCATCGGCCTGCGCGGCAAATCAGCGGCGGCGGATTCATTGCAGGTCGAACCGGAACGCTGGCTGGCAACCGTGCCGGAAACCGCCCGCCAAGCCGCCCGCCTCGGCATTCACGTCACCTATCCTAAGGTATTTTTACAGCCGGAGGAAGCCTTCTCCTGCGCCGGGCTAACGGCAGACAACTATTTTATTTTCCCCAATGGCCGAGTTTATCGCTGCCCGCTCTGCGAGGATTATCCAATCCACAGTCTTTGCATTGAAAACAGCCAGCTTCTGCGGCGGAACGGTCTGAATGAAGACCGCTTTTTCAAGCTGCGCATCCCGGAAGGCTGCGTGATGAGCAAGCTGCTGCATTCGGGAAATATTGATGATTCCACAGACGGCGGCCAGCCGCGCCGCATTTCCTGCTGCATGTTGAAGCAGGAAATGCTTCCTCTGGCTGCGCGATAAGCTGATCTTTTCAGGTATAATCAAAAGAGGCTGCCGCAGACACATTGTCTGACAGGACGCTTCCCGAACAAAGTCGGGGCCTCCGCTGCGGCATTTCCATTCCTGAAGGAGATCAAATTATGCGTATTCTGCACATTGCAGCGGCAATGCTTCTCGCGCTGCCCATCTTTTCTGTCCAGACCGCAGCAGCGGAGACAGCTTTTCTTCCTTCCCCCCGGCTTGCCAAATTGTCAGCGGACGGTCTGACCGTTCACAATGGAGGCAAGCTGCGGGCAGTGCTTGTCGATCCCAATCCGTCCCTGCCGCTGCGGAACATCGCTCCGCCCATCAAATTGATGACCGCAGCCGCAACAGCCACTGCTACTTTCCAAATCACCTATGTAGCAGATGGCGGCGCAGATGAATGGGGAGAACGCTGCTACGCTTTCCCTGAAAACGCCAAGACCGCCTTCAATGCGGCGGCCAGCATCTGGGGCAATCTGATCAAATCCGAGGTGCCGATCACTATTAAAGCCTGCTGGGCCAGCCTGTCTTCATCAGGAACACTGGGCTATGCAGGCGGCGGATCGCTGCATCGCGATTTTCCCGGCGCACCCAAAGGCGGTGTCTGGTATGAAGGCGCATTGGCCAACGCCTTGGCGAAGGCGGATCTGGCTCCAAGCGAACCAGACATGCACATCACCTACAACCGGAATTTCTCGTGGTATTACGGCACGGACGGAGCCACGCCTTCAACGCAGTACGACCTGATGACCGTGATCCTGCATGAAATCGCCCACGGCCTCAACCTTTCCGGCTCGATGGATTACGGCTATTTTTACGCTGGGCAAGGCTCTTGGGGCTACGGAGCCTCTGTCCGCTATCCGCATATTTTTGATACTTTTGCTAAAGACGGCGTGGGCGCGGATCTCCTGAGCTACGCCAATCCCTCTGTCGAGCTGGGCAATACGCTGCGCTCCGGGAATGTCTGGTTCCACGGCCCGAAGGCGATGGAGGCCAACAGCGGCCAGCGGGTGAAGCTCTATGCGCCCGGCACATGGAGTTCCGGCTCCAGTTACGCGCATCTTGACCACGCCACATATAACAACACCCCAAACCAGCTGATGGTCTATGCTGTCAGTTCAGGCGAGGCGATGCACGATCCCGGCCCAATCGTCAAAGGGCTGATGCTGGACTTGGGCTGGCCGCCGCCAGTGCCGCCGCTGCCGACGATGTCCAGTCCTTCGCCGTGGAACGGAGCCAAGGTCTCCTCCTTTGAGGCAGCAGAGAGAACGCTGAGGGTGCGAATCGCCAACGCCGAGAGCTGTTCTGTTTCTTACAGCGTGGACGGAACGAACTTCACCGTTGTTCCCGGCGCAATCAGCGACGGATACTGCGCTGCCTCAGTCGCCTACGGTGGCGGCGGGCTGAATGCGGACGGAATCAATTACTGGTATGTGGAAGCGGCAAACTCGGAAGGCACGACACTCTATCCGGCAGACGGCAGCCTGAGCTTCACCGCTGTGCCGGAGCCGATTGAGTCCAAAGCCATGCCGTGGCTCAAGGTGCTGCTGTAGCCTGAACAAAGACCCGCACCGCGATGATTCCAGCCTCGTACAGCCCGAAGAGGGGCAGGGCGAGCAGGACAGTTGCGGTGGGGTCGCCCGCCGCGAGCAGGAAGGCCAGAACGACAATGGCGATGTAGAAGAATTTGCGCTTGTGGCTGAAGTGGCCGCGCTGCACCAGACCGGCTGCTGCGGCCATGACCATCAGGAAGGGAATCTCAAAGGAGACGGCTAAAGCCAGCACCATGCGGGCGGCAAAGGCCAAGTAGAGGTCGAGCTTGAGCATGGGCTGGAGGTTTTCACCGGCATAGCTCATGAAAAAGGTCAAGGCGCGGGGCAAGACTATGAAAAAGGCAAAGAACGCGCCTGCCAGAAACAGCCCGGAAGACCAGAAAACGATCCGCCGTGCCAGCCGTTTCTCGTGGGCCAGCAGGCCGGGGGCAATGAACATCCACGCCTGATGGAGCAGCACAGGGAAGCTGGCCGTGATACCGCAGAGCAGGGCCAGCTTGAGGTAGGAAATGAACGCGTCGGTCAGGCGGGTGTAGACTAATTTGCCTGGATGCGCGGCCAGCAGCGGGTGAAGGGAGAAGGCCGCGAGCGGCTCAATGAAGAACCACGCCAGCCCGGTGCAGACCGCGACAGCAAGGGCGGAGATCAGCAGCCGTTTGCGCAGCTCGTCGTGGTGGGGCCGAAGCTGTTCAAGAAAGGCGATCATGCCGCTGGTTCGGGCGGCGGCGGGAGAGGATTCTTGCCGATCACCCGCTCCTCAGACGCAGCTACCTCCACCGGCAATATCGAGTTGCCAGCCTCACGTTCTTCAAGCCGCTCGGCCAGCTCGGCCATGTCAGCATCCATCTCAATATTGTCAGCATCTTGAACAACCGGCGGCCTGCGCGGCGTGCCGCCCAGCTCGTCGTCAGCCAGCAACCTGCGCTGCATCTGCCCGGCAGTCTGGCGCAAATCCTCCTTCACCGAGCTGATGGCCTGTGTTTCCTCGCTCAAGCTCTCCTTAATCTGATTCATCGCCCCGCGCAGCTCATTCACGCCTTTGGCCAAAGAGCGGGCCAGATCAGGCAGCTTATCCGGCCCGACCACAATCAGGGCCACAACCAGGATGACGATCATTTCAGGAAAGCCGATGCCGAACATTGCGCTGTCTCGCTGCTGGAAGGATGAGGGAACTGGCTAAAGGGAAAAATGTACGTGATTTGCCGCCGCCTGTCAAGCGGCGCGGCTCTCTGCCGCTTTCCCGTTGACGATTAGCGCAGACTGCGTTTAGATGCGCAGACCTTTTCCTTTTCTCCCCAACGAGGCGCATCATGCTTTCTTTTCTCGCCGAGGCCGTCCAAGCCTCGTGGACGCTGCTCAATCAGGCCGCTTTCTACATCCTCTTCGGCCTGCTGGTGGGCGGGCTGCTGAAGACCTTCCTCTCGCCCGCCTACGTGGCCAAGCATCTGGGCAAGGGCCGCTTCAGCTCGGTCTTCAAGGCGGCCCTGCTTGGCATACCGATCCCGCTTTGCTCCTGCGGCGTACTGCCCGCTGCGGCCACGTTGAAGAAGCAGGGCGCGAACAACGGCGCAGTGGCCGCCTTCCTCATCTCCACGCCGGAATCCGGGGTGGACTCCATCTCCATGACCTGGGCCTTGCTTGATCCAATCATGACTGTAGCCCGCCCGGTCTCAGCCTTCATCTCGGCCGCTGTGGCTGGTCTGCTGGAGAACAGCCTCTCCTTCAAGCCGCCGCAGGCCGCGCCGCCTTCGCCGTTCCGCATGGCCGGAGCTTCGGTGCCTGCCGAGCCTGCGCCGCCGCAGGGCTTCATCGCCAAACTGCAAGCAGGCGTGCGCTACATGATCAACGATCTCTGGCCGGACATCGCGGGCTGGTTCTTCATCGGCATCATCGCCGGAGGGCTGATCACTGCTCTGGTGCCGGACGAGATCTTCTCCGAGTGGCTGGGCGGCGGTCTCTCCTCCATGTTGCTGATGCTCGCGGTCGGCATTCCGCTCTACATCTGCGCTTCCGCCTCAACCCCGATTGCCGCCGCCTTCATCCTCAAAGGAGCCAGCCCCGGCACCGCGTTAGTCTTCCTGCTCGCAGGCCCAGCCACCAACATTACCTCGCTGACCGTGCTCATCGGCATTCTCGGCAAGCGGGCCACGGCACTGTATCTGCTCTCCATCGCTGTGGTCAGCGTGCTGTGCGGCTTGGTCGTGGACGCAATCTATCTTTCCTTGGGCATCAAGGCGGCGGCTGTGGTCGGCCATCACGGCGCGATGCTGCCGGACTGGCTCATGCAGGCCGCTGTGCTGCTGCTCTTCGCCCTGTCTGTGCGCCCGCTGCTGCGCGGCCTGCGCCGCCGCTTCAGCAAAGCGGAGAAAAAACCTTCCTGCTGCGCTGCTCAGTCTGAGCAGCAGGCAAAGTAGCAGCGGCGGCAGGTGCCCTTGAGAATATCTGAAGGGTGCCTGCCAGCGTGCCTGACAAACCCTAAGGCGTTTGTGTTATAAACGCTAAGGCATTTGTGTTATAAACGCTAGGGTGTTTGTGTGACACCCTCTCTGGGCTTTGGCGGCAGGGTGCCCTTGAGGATGATTCAGGTAGGAGCGGCCCCCTGTGGCCGCCCTTTCTTGGCAGGATGCGGCAAAGGGCAGGCACTCCAGTGAGACAGGAGGCAACGAGAGAATTTCTCTCTCACAACTTGTTCAACGCCGCATCCAAGGTCGCTTTGATCCGCTTTTTCTCAATTTCAGGATCAACTTTTTGGAGATACTCCACCGCTGCTAAGTCGTCGCCACGCCTTCTGTTCTGGCGCGGCTCCAAAGCCTCAATCAGAATAGCTTCCAAGGCCGGAATCATATTTTCTGCCTTGTAAGAATCTGGCAGCACGCCAAGCTGTCCATCATCGGAAATAGGCAGCAGGCCGAACCACGAAAAGCGGTCCCAGCGAGTGGACAGCCGATCAATGGTGTGCTCGTACAGCCGCTTGCCGAGTGGCCTGTCCGTGCTTCTGCCAACATAAATCACTTCTCGTCCGTCATAGAGCAGATAAATGCCGCGCTGTTTGCAGAAATCAACTGGCGTGGCCCCGCGCCCCGCCATTCCAAGCAGCTTTGGGTTTCCAGTCCATTCTATCGACTCCCTGCGCCAGAACATGCCGAAAGCGGTTATGATTTCATACTGTTCTTCCGCTTCCTCCAATTCATTTTGAACATCGCGTACAAGTTGAGCTGG
The DNA here is from genome assembly GCA_011391865.1 of Desulfobulbaceae bacterium. Classification (GTDB taxonomy): domain Bacteria; phylum Desulfobacterota; class Desulfobulbia; order Desulfobulbales; family Desulfobulbaceae; genus Electronema. The sequence continues at coordinate 88,387 of JAABPV010000033.1, forward strand.
CGGTGCCAATATTCCGGCTCGCAAAGCGAAGACACCGCTGCTGATACGAACGTAGGGTGACGGTTCTTTTCCAGACTTAAAAGAAATCGATATAGACCCGCTGACACTTTTTGCCGGATTAACTCCTGGTTTCTTAATTAACCCGTCTGCAACAATCCGGTCTGCGATTTCTTTATAGTGCATCGGAACTGTCGAGGACCCTAAAACTTTGTCAATAGCTTCCCGCCACGTCATTTCGGAAGACATCATTCACTCCTTAAAGTTAAAGTTTGCTGTCGCATCGCCGCCACAGCCTCTGTCACCAACGCAGCCACAGTCATTTTCACCGGTTCGCCACGCTGGTAGATGACAAGCTCGCTCATATCTTGCTGCAAGGACATGATCTGAAAGATCACCTCGTTGGCCTTGACGCGGCCCAGCAGGCGCACGGTCAATCCGCGCACTGCCGCGCTGTCGTGGTCAAGCAGGGGAAAGAGCGAATAAAACGGCGTGCTGCGGACAAGATCAGGGCGGACAGCGGCGATCTCAGCCAAGCCGTGTAGCGCAGCCTCGCGGGTGCCTGCATCACCCATGAAGTTGAGCAGATGGCGGGTGAAGGCACCGTAGATGTCCGTTCGTGCGGCGATGATCGCGCCGATGGCTTCAACCATGCCCCACGGCATGGAGGCGGAATCCGAGCAGGCTTCAAAGAGCCGGTGCAGCATATCTGCCACTGGCGCAGGTTCGCGGGTGGAAAGCCGCGCCGCCACTTGTCCAATCAGCCAAGCGGTCTTGTAGCGTCTCTCCGGCAGCGGCTCATAGAGCAGCTTTTGCAGGAAACGCAGGGTGCGCTTGTCGTCAAAGCTGAGATCAACCAGCGCGTCCACATCGCCTGCCTCAGCAAGCTGCTTGACCAAAGGCTTGCTGGCCTGCCGCTTCTGTCGCTTGGGATCGCGGACAGGCTCCACTATCGGCGGCGGCGCGACTCCTGCGGCAGTCTGCGCCTCCAGCTCTTTCTTTTTGGCGAAGCGGACGGCAACTTCGGCAATATCCTTGTGCAGGCGGACAAAATACAAAATGCCGCGCACCGCTCTGCCGTCCAAGTTGCGCTTGGGGCAGATTTGATGGGTGACATCGTCGTAATCCTCGACAATGCCAGTCAGATAGTCGTCTTCCGGGATCAGCTCCCACGCTAAGTCCCACTCGTCACCGCAGGCGAAGACCAAGCACTCGACCATTGCCGAACCGATATTATGCCCGGTCGCGTCGCTGACATAAACCGCGCCGCACTGGCAGCGGCCCGCCGGAAACTCCTTCATCGTTCGCTGCACCGTCTCCGAAGGCTTTCCCACCTCCATGCCGCAGAAGGGGCACCACGGGCGGCTGTGCTGCTGTTTGCCCGCTGCCATGCTACTGCTCCATCTTGGCGTTCAGCCCTTGGACAAAGCGCGGATCCACGGAATAGCCCAGCTCCTTGGCCCGCTCCATGTGCTGCTTGGCCTCCTTGTATTCGCCCTTGAAATAGAGGGCCACAGCCAAGTTGTTGTGGGCCATGCCGCTGTCCGGCTCCAGCGTCACCGCCTGCCGGGCTGCTTCCACCGCCTTGTCGTCCTGCTCTAACATGGTGCAGACAGAGGTCAGGTTCAGCCAAGCGGTGAGCAGATGCGGGTCAATCTGAATAGCCTTTTCGTAGCACTCCACCGCCGCAGCCGCATCGCCTTCCTGCTGGCGGATCAGGCCGATGTTGACATGCGCCTCGGCCATCTGCGGGGTAATGGACAGGGCCTTCTCGTTCAGCTCCAAGGCGCGGGCAACGTCGCCTTGATCAAAATAAATCGCGCCAAGGTTGATGTAGCTCTCCACCGAATGATCGTCCAATTCAATAGCCCGCTTCAGCTCGCGGATTGCCTCATCGGCGCGTCCGGTCTGGCGGTAGAGCAGGCCAAGGGTGTGGTGAGCGATGATGTTGTTCGGGTGCTCCTTGCAGATTCTTTCCTGCTCGGCGATCACGGCGTGCATCGGGAGAACGTTCTCTGTCTCAGTCATCATGGTTTCCTTGAATAAAATATGAACGCCAGAACTGCGCGGCGAAATGAATTGTCTGCTTAGTAAGCACAGGCAAGCGATAATAGCAGAGACAGCCTCTTTGCGCAAGAGAACCGGGCTGATGAGGAGATGTTGCGGAAAAAAGGCGGGGGCGGAAAAGAAAAAGCCCGCAGGATTTCTCCAGCGGGCTTGAACATTCTTTGGCTCCCCGGGACGGACTCGAACCGCCGACAGGGTGATTAACAGTCACCTGCTCTACCGACTGAGCTACCGAGGATTGCTACACCGCCTTGCGGCAGCGTTGCTGGCAGATTATTTAGCACAGCGGACGAAAAGAGTCAAGCGGAAAAAACAAAAAAGGTTGCATTCAACGCTGAAACCCGGTATGATGGACGGACGCAGTAATCTTCATCCGTCGGGGCGTAGCGCAGCCTGGTTAGCGCGCCTGCCTTGGGAGCAGGAGGTCGAGTGTTCGAATCACTCCGCCCCGACCATTATGAAGCCCTTCCGCAGCACCTCTTGTTTTACCCTTCCGTTTCAATTTCCACCCGCACTGTTGGACAACAGAAAAACAGGCCGCCTTGTCAGCTCTCGGCCAATGATCGAATGAACGGCCCGACCGCCGCTGCGCCTTCGCGGTCAACTAATTTGATGGTGGCAGTGCCGATCACCGCCATGTCCGCCCGGCCTTCCAGCATAGCCACATCCTCGCGGCTGGCGATGCCGAAGCCGACCGCAAGCGGCAGTTCTGTCGCTTTGCGGCAGCGGGACAGATAAGCAGCAAGGGAATCGTCCACCTCAGTGTGCTGCCCGGTCACGCCTTTGCGGGCCACGCAGTAGATGAAGCCGCCGCCTTGGCTGGCGACCTCGCGCATCCGCGCATCGGTGGAGGTTGGGGTGAAGAACATGATCGCCGCCAAGTCCTGCTCTTTGGCTAACCGCAGATACTCGCTGCCCTCTTCCGGCGGCAGGTCGGGAATGATGAATCCCTTCATGCCCGTCTCCGCCGCTTGCCGGATGAACTCCTCCAGCCCGAAACGGAAAACAACGTTGTAATACGTCATGAAGAGGAAATTGACCTGAGGGAATTCCCGAACCATCTCAGCGGCAAACGCGAGACAGTCGCGCACCTTGATCCCTGCGGCCAGTGCTTCTTGATTGGCCTTGAGAATCACCGGGCCGTCAGCCATCGGCTCGGAAAAGGGAATCTGAAGCTCGATGCAGTCCACGCCGTTTTCCGCCATTTGCCGGATCACCTCGTGGTTGACAGCCAAAGAGGGATAGCCGAGCACCAAATGAGTCATCAGCAGCACAGGCTTCCGCGTCAGCCGCTGCCGCAAATCATCCTGCAAATTCATGTTGTAAATCCTGTAAAGAAAAACGGAAGATAACGCTGCTCAGTCTTTGGCCGTATAAATAAAAGGCCGCCGGAACATGCCGCCGTAATGATGCCGGACATCCGCCCGCAGGGCAAGGACATTTTTTCCCGGCTTCAGCTTGCCGCTCAGATCAACGTCCCATTCAAAGCGGTAGTCGTTGTTCCACCAGAGCTTGTCGATCTCGCGATGCGCGATTTCCTCGCCGTTGAGATACAGCCAGCATTCATTGAACAGGCCGGGAAAGCGGATGCGCAGTTTGTCCTTCTCCTTTCCGGCGGGAATCTCCGCCTCAGTCCGGTACCAAGCAAAACCGGTGTAGCTCTGCCGGTCAGGATTACGCACTCCCTGCGCCTGCATGTAGAGATCCGTCCGTAGCATCTCCCATTCTGAAGGCGGATAGTCTTTGCGCAGATCAAGGGAATAGGTGCCTTTGTTGGCATTCCAGAAGGTCATATCGAGCGGCCCGGCGGCGAAATTATCTTTGCTGCCGACATTCTTCGGATCACGACGGAAGGCCCATTCCAGCGGCAGCTTCAGCAGCAGCGCGCCCTTGTCGCCATTGACAAACTGATGCAGCTCGCGGTACTGCCTGACCTCGCCCGGCCACCACGCATAACCGTTTTCCTCCACGTTCATGCCTTTATACGTGGTGAAAATGCCGTTCATCACTGTCAGTTTCTCGCGGATGACCAAAGCCTGCTCGCCCAGTTTCACCGCCTTGGCATAGTCAATCTCCGCAGCAGCGGCTCTGACCATGTCCAAATATAAATTGGTCAGATCGCAGCTCATCCGAGTGAAGGCGATGCGGTCGAGCCAGAGTTTTTCCTTGCCGGAAAGCGCAGTTTTTTTGCGCAAAGGCTCGGCCAGCTTTTCCGCCTCCTGCATCTTCTCCCGCATCAATTGCAGCAGCTCAGGACTGTAAATGGCTGGGGCGGCGAAATATTCATGCTCAGTAACGATGGTCTCGGCCCAGGCTTTGAAAACAGCATCCCAGTACACCTGCATCGGTTCTGCTGCCAGGCCGTAGAATTTTTCATAAAAATCGACCAGCAGGGCGGGAACGTCCGCGTCCGGGTTCCACATCAGCTGGCCCCGGAGATAAAGATTGAGAAAGGTGGTGGCGATGGCATTGCGGCTTTCGGTGCTGACACCAAGTATCCCGGCTTTGCGGTACTGCTGGACATCTTGCGCAAAAGCCTGATGCGAGGGATTGGGAATGTCGCGCCAGACCAGCATTCCTTGGTCGTAGTCATAGACAGAGAGCCGCCCGTCCATCACTTTCGCCCATTTGTGCAAAAATTCTTTGTATTCGCGGCGCGGCGGCGACTGGATGGAGTCCATGCCGTGATTGGGATCAATGTCTATCGGTGCCAGCTCGCAGAAAAGCGGCTTTTCCGCCTTCATTTCCCGTACTGGCGGGATAGTCATGTTGCTGTAGGCGAGAAAACCTATTTTGGCCTGGCTGTTTGGGTGTTTCTGCTGAAGTATTTTTGCCACGCTGTTGTACAGCTCAAGAAACGCGTCGGTCATGCTCCAGCGGAGATAATATTTATCCCATTGCAGACGCATCAGCTCTTTGTCGCCGGGATATTCGGAATCATACACCCCGTCTTCCATGCTTAAGGAGAAGCTCTCGCCTGCGGCGTATTTCGCTTCCACCTTGGCGGCGATGTGCGCAGCAGTTTCCGGCGCGGTCAGCGGAATATTAAACACGCTCTTGCCCAAATCCTGCACATATTGGCCAATGGCGTGGCCAGCCGGAGGAAAACCGGCCTTGTCCTTGCCGACAGTCATGAAATTGCGCCGCTGGAAATCCTCCATGCCGTTCGTGTCGCCCAGCCAGGAAATCCAATATGTCCTGATCTCGAAAGGCGGCGCGTATGCATAATCTAATTTGCCAATCGTCAGCCGCCGCTGCTCTGGAATGCTTTCGCCGAATTCAGTCGGCATGAACCAGCGGCAGCCCCAGCGGCGCAACAGCTCGGCAACTGCGTAATAATGGCTGCTGTCGTTACTGCCAGCCAGATACACGCGGTTGCCGCTGCGTTTGAGGACAATCGCGTCGCTGCGCAGAACGCCTTTGACCGTGACCGGCTTTTTCAGGGCCTCGGCAAGGCTGCTCTCCGCCTTCAGTGCTTCCTGGCCGATGAGCAGCAGCGGCTCTTTGCTTTTCAGAGCGGCGGTGATGGCCTCCGGCGTGTCGGCAATGGCAGGCTTTGCCCCGGACATCATCTCGATGTATTTGGCCAAATCCTGCGCGGCCAGCTTTTCCTCCGGCCCGGCCTGCGCGGCGGCAACAATCACAGCGGCGGTTTTGCCTTGATCAGCAATGACCAGCTCGTCCGCAGGTTTTTCCGCCGCGTGGGCGAAAGAAGCGGCGAGCAGCGCAAGAAGAAGAAGCAGTTGCATGGGAATCCGCTCCTTGAGCGGCAGCAGCGAGGGAGGAAAGGAGGGCAAAAGGGGCGAGATGTCAGGGGCGAAAAAATTTCCGCCCTGATTTTCTATACGAGTGAAGGCCGCGCCGTCTCACTCTTCATCAAGAACGCGGACAGCCGGTGTCATTCCCAGCTTGCGCGCCTGCTTGCAGAAATTGTGGTCAAAGGTGTGCAGCACCGCCTGCTCACAGGCAGCCAAGTGCATTGCATCTGCAAAATCAGCGCCAACAGCATACCAGCTTATGGCCTTCTCAATCCGCGCGGCATCTTCCAGCACCACGTTTTCAACTTCAAGCAGCAATCTGAAAAAGGCCAGCAGCTCTTCGCGGCTTCTGCGGTAACGTGAGCGCAGAACCCATTCGGTTTCCAGCAGAACTGTGTTCGGAATGAAGACGGCATTGTCAATCAGCAGAGATTCCGCCAGATCAGCCTGCCGCTGATCGTCATCAGCAAGAAGACGCACGAGAAGGCAGGTGTCAAAGGCTGTCATTCGTCTTCCCTGCAATCGACAGGAGAGCAGAGCTGCTCATCAGACAGCGGCTTGCCATGATGTTTCAGAAAACCGCGCAGCTCTTCCAGCCGACATTTTTTCTTCTGCGGTCTTTTAGGCTGAAGCAGCACAGTGGAGGAGATTATGCTGATGCTCAACTCTATGCCGGTCTGCCAATTGAGAACATCCCGGACTGCTGCCGGGATATTGATCTGGCCAGATTCAGAGAGCTGCACAGTTACTTCCCTGCCCATCGTTTTCCTCTCAATCCCTTCTTCGTCAGGGCATGACTTCCGAGCCGCTATCAGACTTAATTGTGAAAGAGGAAGAATGAAGTCTCAATCCCTTCTTCGTCAGGGCATGACTTCCGGGGGCAGCTTTTTTTTCGCCAATGGAATCAAAATGCTTGATGCCCATTTTCCAGCTCTCCCGGCTGCTTCCAGTGCCGCATCGCGCCGCACAGCTTATTCTAACACAGCATCCTGTTTTGTCCACTCTTTTCGACTGCCTCGGCAGACAAATCAGCCCTTGCTGCTTGCGCAGCTGTCAGGGGCGAAAGAATTTCCGCCCCTGCTCTTTACGCAGGAAGGCGTTACAGCACCGCCGTCACCGTGTTGCTCGGCCCGCCATCGCCTGCTTTGTTGACCGCAATCACGCGGTATTCAAACTCCTTGCCGCGCGTCTGATTGTTGAGCGTGATTTCCGTGTCCACCGCCATCCCGGCCAATTTCCACGCGCCGCCGCCTTCGCTCAAATCCCGCCGCTCGATTCTGTAGGAAGCCGCCGCGCCGCCGTCCGCAGGCTTTTTCCAATCCAGCGTCAGCCAGCCCGCGCCCTGCTCCAGCGCTTCAAGCAGCCTCGGCTGGCCAGGCACTTGCAGCGCGTGCGGCTCCGCCCTGCCGCCCCAGCCTAATTCCGATAATTTGGAATCATCGCCATGCACCGTGTCTTCGGCATAGTGGAGCATGGTTTTCATGTCTGTCATCAGAGAGTCAAAGTCGGCCTGCTTGGCATCGGTGGCCTGCTTCGCCGCTGCCTGCGTGCTGACCTGCGCATCGCTGGAGCTGACCGCCGCGTCCAGCCGGGCTTGCAGCTGCGCGGGAGTGATCGGCGGCGCGGGGAAGTTCGGATTGTTGGTAAATCCGCTGATCATTTTCTGCGCCAGGGCGATGATTTTTGATTCAGTGTTCGGAAAACGCATGGTCAACCCTCCTTGCTCTGATGTTTGTTTTTGTGTCTGAACTGCCAGCCCGCATGTGTCTCAACACACGCATTGTCTCGATATTTTATAGTTTTTTCTCGGCGGATGCGCGTTTAAATCGTCCTGATTTAAATTGAAATCGGAGCGATTCACATTTAAATTGCCCTGATTCACATTGAAATCAGCCCGATTTAAGTGTGAATTGACCCGATTCACATTGAAATCGGGCCGTTTTCGATCGAAATTGCCCTGATTTAAGTTGAAAACGGGATGATTCACATTGAAATCGTGCCGATTTAAATCGAAAATGGGTTGATTTCAGTGTGAATCGGGGCGATTTCAATTGAGTTTGGGGCGATTTAAACGGCAGACAACCGAGACGCGAACGCCTGACGGCTGCCTGCCGCCAGTCTGCAAGCAGCTCTTCTGGCTTCCGACGGTCTCGTTGAAACAGCAGCTAATTTCCAGCCATAATTATATTAAAACGAGGCAGATCAAATACTGCAATTCTGTATTCCTCTCCTGTTCCGCCATTCCATCCTAAATCCTGTATATTTTCCAGCCGTTTCCTGAACGATTTCTTGGACGCAGGACTTTCGTCTTGGTTAAACGCTTCAACAATTGGCCAAAATTCAGCGTTGTCAATCAGCTTTATCTTGTTTTTCATCTCAACAAAGAACGGTCTTATATTTTCAGCCAACTGATTGTCCATGACACCGCGTGCGCCAGAGCCATCTTGTAAAAGAAAAACTAATTTCAGATGATTTTTCCCTGCGAGAATGCCTCTGATGATTTTTGACACTCTGCCGCTGAATCTTTCAGCCTTGTCTTGGATATCTACTTCATCGTCCGCCGCATGGTCGGCAACCGCCCCGGAAAATGCAAAAATAACATCTCGATTGTTTGCTTTTGCCCATTTTTCTATCTTGTCAGATAAACCAAAAAGATAGTTGTCGTACTCTTCCCCAACGCTTTCTGCATATTCAGTGCTTAACGGCTCATAGCTTGAATAAAATCCAGAAATAAAACTATTTTCATTTAGAAGCCAATCGCTGACGATCTCGATGTCTTCATCAATTAAGCCGGAAACATTGATGCCTTCTTTCCAATAAGTAGCGTGATCTCTATGAAGACCATTTATTTCGCTGCCCCTGCCTGTTAATCCGACAAGTATTTTGCTGTCACTTGCGTTGCACCAAGCACGTATTTTATCCTTATCATAATTAACTAAGAACTCATCCCATTTTGTAAACTGCAATATAAATAAATCAATACCATGTTTTTTACTTTCCTCGAAAGTTGGTATTGTGTCCACGACTTGATGGTTGTAAAATTGAATAAATCCAGCTAAAGCGGATTGTTTTATCTCAGCGTTAGGCATGGATGATGCTGCGTCGAATGCACTGTGGTTCATCTTTTCATTCCTGTTAGAAGGTTAGTAAAAACATTTACACTTCTCACTTTAAGTGAGGCATCATAAAAAAAACTATATCAAGATATAGATGCTATCCAAAAAGATAATGCTTGCGAACAGGCTCTTTAATCTCCCACACGCAATCCATTCCTTCGGGGAAGGTGACAAGATCACCTTTGCCAATCTGCACCGGCTCGCCATTTGCAGGCGTGACAACAACGCTGCCTTCAAGGAAATAACAGGTTTCCTGCTCATCATAATGCCACGGAAAGCTGGAAATCTCTTTTGTCCAAATTGCCCAGCTCCGCACTCCGAGTTCTTGCAGCCTTTGCTCGGCAGGATTCTTTTCCACTTGAATGGCAGTCATCTCGTCTGATATGGCGGAGTTTATTTTTTCGGGGGATCAGGAAGGAGGATAACCGCCAAGTTTATTTCGGCTGGCCATGCTTGTCAAGAGAAAAACTGCAGAATTTCTTGAGTGCAAAGCGGAAAGCGAATGTCACAAAATGGTTATCCAAGATGGATCAAATTTGATCGACTGCAACACTTCATCGCGGTCAAGCAGCGGAGGTTCTTTTATTCTGACCGCCAGCCGTTCTTCAGGAACATTTTCAATAATGGTGAACTGAGAGCCATGCGGTTGCCAAGTAAATAAATGCCGTTCATCCGTCTTGGTATATCCTTCAAGATTGTTGCGTTCATTCCATTGCCACCAATACTGATCAGCAGGATACATAATCGTATCAAATTCAAAAGCAGCAAGTTCAAGTAGATCGTTGGACTTAATCAGCACTACAGTTCGGACATGCCGGTATAACTTGCGGATTCCAGCAACCCGTTCATTCCAGATCGCCAAAATTTTTTCACCAAGCTCATTCGGTTCGCATCTGCTTATTTCTTTGTCGCCAAAGGAATACACAGGCGAGTTGCGTCCTGAAATGAGACGAACTTTGGCGACAGTGGATGGCTTGGGATTTTTGACGGTTTTGGCACCCCAAGCGGTCTGCTCCAAGACGACATCATCAAGTCCGACATTGGAAGGTTTCCATTCCGCCCCGATCAAGCGGGCAAAAATCTCTTCCCAGTCCTGTCCTTCAAGCCGGGCATCTTTTCCCCTGCTGGCAAGCAGATAAATGACCTCACGGCCTAGGCCTAAGTTGACTGCAAAATGTTCAGGAAATTTGTTAAGCGGATATGGCGGCTGATACTTTTCCACTGTCCGCAGCTTTGGCGATTTCATTATATTTTCTTTCTGCTATAAACAAATTGAGCTGACGGGCAGCTGTTTCCTGTGCATTCACAGAAACCCATCCGCAAGCCTCAAGTACATTCTTGATCACCGCTTTGGCAACAGGCACCGGCAGGCTGTTTCCTGCCTGTTTCCTAGCTTGGGCATAACTGGAGATGATTTTGAATTCCTCTGGAAATCCTTGCAACCGGAACATTTCTCTGGCTGTCAGCCGCCGTTCTCCATTGACCAGCAGATAATTATAGGAAGCCCCTGCCCGCAAGGCGCAGGAAAAAGGATATGCACTTATGTTGCCGGATTTGTTTTCATGCCAGATCGTCGGTTCTGCTGAGGGCTGCTTTCGGCTCAACCGCTTCTTTCTGATATGCTCCGAGGCAAAATACTCTTCAGGCACCTCATGTTCAAGAATATCCTTGAGCGGGCGCATGAGCATCTTTGCGGTAGGCCACTGAAACGGGCAAGGCGTGCGGAAACCGACAAGAAAGATGCGCTCTCTTTTCTGCGGCAATCCGAAATCCAGCGCATTGAGAATCTTGTATCCGGCATAATAGCCCAGTTCACGCAAAATTTCTAAGATTGCCCGCAAGGTCTCTCCCTTGTTGTGTCCTGCCAGCAGCTTCACGTTTTCAAGAACAAAGACAGAGGGCTTCTTTGCGTCGAGGATTCTTGCAATCTCAAAAAAGAGCGTGCCTCTGGCATCCAAAAAACCTTTCCGCTGACCGATGATGCTGAAGGGCTGGCAAGGGAAACCCGCCAGAAGAATGTCATGCTCTGGAATGGATGCAGCCGAAATTGCCGTGATGTCGCCCTGCGGCAGTTCACCGAAATTTGCCTGATAGACCCGCTGGCATTCCTTGTCGATCTCGCTACTGAAAACACATTCGGCAGCAAGGCCAGACTCTGCCGCCGCACGTTGCATGGCATAACGGAAACCGCCGACTCCGGCAAACAGGTCAATGTATCTGATCACTCTCCCGCTCTTTTTAATGGTTATCCGAGGTCTGATTCGTTTCACTCAAGCAAGCCTGAAAACATGAGCAACATCTAAATGCATTATCAAAAAAGGGTAGTGGCAAAACAGCAAGTGATGAGTTAGTATAGGGTGATGATACAAGAAATCATCACTCACCGATGCCGCTGCT
>JAABPV010000034.1 GCA_011391865.1 Desulfobulbaceae bacterium
AGCAGCGGCATCGGTGAGTGATGATTTCTTGTATCATCACCCTATACTAACTCATCACTTGCTGTTTTGCCACTACCTGTGCTTATGCGAACCTCGCCATAGCGCTTATGCGAACCTCGCCATAGTGCTTATGCGAACTTTGCCATAGCACTTATGCGAACCTCGCCATAGCGCTTATGCGAACTTTGCCATAGCGCTTATGTCAGATTGCTCATAGCCCATAGCCAAGTTCAGCCATAGCTTGTAGCGAACAATTCGCGGCGCGCAAAGAGGCCGCATCAAACGCCCCGGCTGATTCCCGGCCAGATTTGCGTATGCAGCTGGAGTTGCAGCCGGACGGGCAGCTGCTCCCGCAGGAGAAAGTCCGCCAGCCGCGCCGGAGCAAGGCGGTCAATGACAGGCGAGAAGAGCACCGGCAGCAGCTCGGTCAGGCGATGTTCACGGACAACCTGCGCCGCCCAGGCCGCGTCTTCTTCCGAGCAGAGGACAAACTTCAGCTCGTCGCGGCTGCCTGCGGCCTTGCGCTGACGAAGCAGCCTGATGTTGTCCCAGTCATTATGCGCTGTCATCCCGGAGTCCGGGCATTTAAGATCCAGAATCACGCCGACGGACACAGGAACCCGCGCGATGCTCAGGCTGCCGCCGGTCTCCAAAAGCACTTCACGGCCCTGCGCCAGCAGAGCGTCCAAGAGCGGATAAACCGCCGCTTGCAGCAGCGGTTCGCCACCGGTGATCTCCGCCATGATGCCGGGATATTGCTCCAGCTCGGCGCAGGCTTCGGCTGCGCTCATCAGCTTGCCTGCCTCGTCCCAAGTGTAGCGGGAATCGCAGTAGGAGCAGCGCAGATTGCAGCCGCAGAGCCGGATGAAAACGCAGGGCAACCCGGCGCGGGTCGATTCGCCTTGGATGGAGTAAAACAGCTCAGAGACCCGCAGCAGTTCGCTCCCGCTCATGCGCCGTAGTAAATCACGCCGCTTGAGTCGGTCTCCCGCACCTGCACCGAATGAAGATGATATCGCTCGGTCGTCAATGCGCTTTTCAGCTGAATGAAAAGATAGCGGGCAATATGCTCGGAAGACGGGTTGCAGTCTTGGAAGCTGGGATGCTCGTTCAGGTCGCGGTGATCCAGCTCATCGACCACCGCGTTGACCTGCTGCTTGAGCATTTTGAAGTCGATGCCCATGCCCAGCTGATCCAGCTCATGGGCGCGGACAGTCACTTTGACCTTCCAGTTATGGCCGTGGGGCCGCTCGCAGTTGCCGGGGTACTCGCGCAGATGATGGCCGCCAGAGAAATGTGTTTTGATGAAGATGTCGAACATACGTTGTCCTGTGTTGGCAAAGTTTGCTGGTTCGGCCTACTTTACGCGGCAGGCCGGGGATTGGCAAGGGTGTTCTGCCAGCAGGGGCGGGCAGGCGAAAAATCATTTCCTGCTTGAACTACGGCGGCGGCTGACGATAATATGAGCAAGCAGTCATTGGTGACAACACCGCCGCGCTCGCTCCGGGCGGACGGCGATTCAAACTATCAGAGGAGGTGCGCATGAAACAGCCGGAAACAGCCTACTGGGTCGCGTCCATGCTGGGCAAGAAAAAGGGCGTGTCCGATTTGAACGTCACTGTGGGCAGGCCGCTCCAGGTCGAGATCGACGGCGCGATGACACCGGTGGAGGTAGATCCGCCGGTGGAGGAGCTGACTCCTTTTCAAACTGAAGTCTTTGCGCTGAATCTTATCAACGGCAATCAGCGCCTGCTCAAGGATCTGGTCGCAACCGGCTCCTGCGACACATCCTACACCTTGGATGGCAAGGCCCGCTTCCGTGTCAATGTCTTCACCCAGAAAAGCTGCTACTCCACCGTGCTGCGCAAGCTGGAAACCAAGATTCCCTCCATCAGGGATTTTGGCTTTCCCGACTGCTTCTACAAAATGGCCAAGGAGCGCAACGGCCTGATTCTCTTCACCGGCGGCACCGGCACTGGCAAGACCACCTCGCTGGCTTCGATACTCAACGAAATCAACGAAACCCGCGCCGTCCATCTTGTCACGCTGGAAGACCCGATCGAGTATGTGCATCCCCATAAAAAAGCCACCTTCAACCAGCGCGAACAGGGAGAGGACTATGACTCCTTCGCCACCGGCCTGCGGGCGGCCCTGCGTCAAGCGCCAAAGGTTATTTTCGTCGGCGAGATCCGCGACCGCGTCACGCTGGAGATCGCCCTCACCGCCGCCGAGACCGGCCATGTGGTCTTCTCCTCCATGCACACCATCGACGCGGGCCAGACCATCAACCGCGTCATCGGCATGTTTGAGCATGACGAGCAAGCGCAGATCCGCGTGCGCTTGGCAGACACCATTCGCTGGGTGGTCAGCCAGCGGCTGCTGCCCAAGCTCGGCGGAGGCCGGGTGGCGGCTCTGGAGATCCTCCATACCAGCCTGCGCGTCAAAGACTTGATCCTCAACGGCGAGGACATGGCTGCGGACAAGACTTTCTACAACATTCTCACCGAAGGCGTGACCTTGGACATGCGCACCTTTGACCAACATATTCTTCAGCTTTTCGGGCAAGGACTGATCAGTGCTGAGGTGGCTATGACCTACTGCTCCAACGGCAGCGTGATCAAGCGGGGTATGGACACCATTAAAGCCACGCGCGGAGAAAGCACATCCAATATCATCGGCTTGGCTATGGAGCAGGTTGAGGAGAAAAAATAGCTGCAACCAGAAGGAGAATCGCATGATCAGCAACTGCCCTCATTGTCAAGGCGCGCTTAAATTCAACGCCGCCCAGCTCACGAAAATTGAGCAGGCACTTAAAGCACTCAAGCCGGGCCAGCGGCTGCCGCTCAAATGCCCGCACTGCGCCAAACCGATGAACCTCGACGCGGCAGGCAACGCGGAAGGCCCGCCAAAGGCCGCCGCCGCGCCGCCGCCCAAAGCACCTGATCCTTCCGCTGAAGAGGTCAAGCCGCCGCCGCCGAACATGGACTGGCTGAAGAGCCAGAAGAACGAGGCGATGCAGTTTGACGATCATGCCCGCGACGTGCCCATGGCCTTGGTCCTGCACGGCGACGACAATATGCGCCATCTGATTAAATCGGCGATGGAGGCACTGGGCTATCAGGCTTCCTCGGTTGAAACACCAGAAATAGCTATTCACGAGACCATGTCGACCAGCTACGCCTGCATCATCTACCACACCGGCTTTGAGCGGGGCGGGCTGAAGAACTCCACCTTTCATAACTACATGCGCATGATGCCGATGTCCCGGCGGCGCTACACCTTTTATATCCTCATCGGCCCGGAGTTCATCAGCCTCTACGACATCCAGGCACTGGCCAACAGTGCCAACCTTGTGGTGGCGGAAAAGGACATGAAGGATTTTCAGCCCATCCTCCACAAGGCCATTCCGTACTACGAGCAGCTCTTCGGTCCGCTGCTGGAGCAGCTGGCCGACTTCGGCAAAAAATAACCTTCTTGAAAAAAAGACGGGTTTCCCGCAGGAAACGATTGTTTTTCAGGGACATCTCTGGTAAAAGCCTTGATTGGTGCCGCCGCTCATGGGGAGCGGCGGACAAAATCAACGGCTCAACGCATTTCATTTGACTGACGACCGGCCCGGCCCGGTCTGCAGAGGAACGGCAAACCCATGACTGAAAAGGCAATTCGGCCCGCTTCGGCGGCGGAAGAAAGTGGCATGGAAGACATCAGCTTCGCTGAACTCTTCGAGCAGGAAGACAACAACACGGTCATCAACGTCCAAGAAGTTGTGATCGGCACCGTGGTCGAGGTGAAACCCGACGCGATTCTGATCGACGTGGGCGACAAGGCGGAAAGCTACATCGCGATCAGCGAGTTCCGCAATGAAGACCCCGACCGGGTGATCAAGGTTGGCGACAAGTTTGAAGTCTTCATTGAGAAACGGAAGGAGGAGGGCGGCCTGCTGCTTTCCCGCGAAAAGGCCATTGCCATCAAAGTCTGGGAGGAAATCGCCCGCATCCAAGAGGAGGAGGGCACCATCATAGGCCGGATCGACAGCCGGGTCAAGGGCGGCATGTCTGTCGACATCGGCGTTCCCGCCTTCCTGCCGTACTCGCAGATCGACCTGCGTCCGGTCAAGGACATGGACGAGCTGATCGGCCAGAGCTTCGAGTTCAAGATCCTCAAGTTCAACCGCAAGCGCAACAACGTCGTCATCTCCCGCCGGGCCATCCTCGAAGAGCAGCGGGCCAAGCTGCGCGAGCAGATGCGGGCCACCCTCAAAGAGGGACAGAATGTGGTCGGCGCGGTCACCAACATCACCGACTACGGCCTGTTCATCGACCTCGGCGGCATGGACGGCCTCTGCCACATCACCGACCTGTCTTGGGGCCGGGTCTCCCATCCTTCCAAGCTCTACGCGGTGGGTCAGGAGATTGAGGTCAAAGTCCTCAAGTACGATCAGGAGTCTGACCGGGTGTCCCTCGGCATCAAGCAGCTCCGCCAGGATCCGTGGGAGACTGTGCCGGAGAAGTATCCGGCAGGCAAGAAGGTTGTCGGCAAGGTGGTCTCCATCACCGACTACGGTGCCTTTGTCGAGCTGGAGGAAGGCGTTGAGGGCTTGGTGCACATCTCCGAAATGAGCTGGTCCAAGAAGCCGCGCCATCCTTCCAAGATCGTCAGCGTGAGCCAGGAAATCGAGGTGCAGGTGCTGAAGGTCGAGGCCGAGACCAAGCGCATCTCCTTGGGCATGAAGCAGCTTCAGCCCAATCCGTGGGATGTGGTCGAGGAAAGCTACCCCATCGGCGCGATCATCGAGGGCAAGATCAAAAACATCACCGACTTCGGCATCTTCATCGGCATCGAGGAGGGCATCGACGGCCTCATCCATGTCTCTGATCTGTCTTGGACGGAGCGGATTAAGCATCCTTCGGAGAAATACTCCAAGGGCGAGTCCATCCAGGCTGTTGTCTTGAAAATAGACAAGGACAACGAGCGCTTCTCCCTTGGCGTGAAGCAGCTCAAGCCCGATCCGTGGCAGACGGTCTTCACCAACTATCCTCTGGGCAGCACGGTCGATGGCACTATCACCAACGTCACCGACTTTGGCATTTTTGTCCAGCTGGAAGAGGGCATCGAAGGTTTGGTGCATGTTTCCGAGATCAGCCGGGACAAGGTCAAAACCCCGGTCGGCCTCTACAACATCGGCGACACTTTGAAGACGGTGGTGATCAACGTGTCCTCGGAGGACCGCAAGATCGGCCTGTCGCTGAAGGACAATACAGAAGCCCGTCCTGACAGCAAAGGCGGAGAGACCGCAGGCAACGTGGATGAGTCGGTGCTGAAAGCGCAGAAAGGCTCAGGCCCCGCCACTTTCGGCGATCTGCTCAAGGCCGCAGCCTCCGCCGCTGAGTAGCAGCATTCCGGCGGTAGCAGAAGGGTCGCTGTTTCCTGAGTGCAGGGAGCAGCGGCCCTTTTCCGCATTTCAGCGGTCGCCTCGCGGCGGTCGCGCATCTACATAAGGACACTGTGAAACATCATGCTCAAGCGTGAACTGATCAGCGAGGCTGCCGGGCAGCTGGATGAATATTACAAGCAGGATGTCGCCCAGGCTCTTGATGTTATTTTGGAAGAGATCGCCCAAGCTCTGACGGTGGGACGGCGGGTGGAAATCCGGGGCTTCGGCAGCTTCTCCGTTCGCACCCGCAGGCCAAGGACGACCAAAAATCCGAAAACTGGCAGGATGATGGAGATTCCAGCCCGGAAAACTCTGCATTTCACCATGAGCAAGTCGCTCAAAGAAGTTCTGATCGAAGAGGAGCAGTGACGGCGGCGGAAAGCAGCATCGCTGCGTGACGCTGGATGGAGAGCCGGTCTGCCTGCAAGGCGGCCCGGCTTTTTTTATTCCCGCTCCAGAAAGGGCGCGGTGTCGCCTTTGCCTGCGCGCAGAATCTCCGGCTGATCAGTCACCAAAGAAATCACGGTGGACGGCTCCGGAAACAGCTGGCCGCCGTCAATGATCAGATCCACTTGGCCGCCGAACAATTCCTCTACCGCATAGCTGTCCGCCGGGGCCGCGCACCCTTCGCGCAAGGCACTGGTGTTGAGCACCGGATTGCCCAGCATTTCAATCAGCGCAAGGCAGATCGGCGACTGCGGCAGCCGGATGCCCACAGTCTTCTGTTTGGTCAGCATAATTTTAGGCACCAATTTCGAGCCGGGCAGCACCATAGTGTAAGGGCCGGGCAGATGTTTTTTCAGCAGACGGTAGGCCGGGCTGCTGACGTGGGCGTACTGGCTGATGTCAGCCAATGAGGCGCACATGAAAGAGAAGGGCTTGTCCTTGTCCCGCTGCTTGATCTCATGCACCCGCTTCACCGCCTTCTGGTTGAAGATGTCGCAGCCGAGGCCGTACATGGTGTCGGTCGGGTAGCAGACCACCCCGCCTTTTTTTAAAATTTCCGCCGCCATGCTGATCAGCCGCTGCTGCGGGTTGACCGGATTGATTTCTGTCTGTCTCGCCATTTTTTTCGTTTTCCGCCATCTTGAACTTGATCTGCCTGCGGCGGCATTGTACACGGAAAGGGACGGGCGGACAACCTTCAGTGCTGGGAAAAGTCTGGGAAAAATTTTTGAACTTTGCCGGAATGCGGCTTGTTGCGCAAAATAAAATGCCCTATAATGAGTTCCATCAGCCAGGCCGCCGCCTGGTCAAAATTGACTCCAGCTTTTGGCAGGGAACATGGCTTCACAGACCGATCAGCGTACCGATGACCTTAAGGAAATCAAAGAGTTCCTTGAACATCAGCCGCGCATCAAGCTGCTGCAAACTGAGGGCGAGCCGCCGGATTGCTACGAAATTGAATACCACCTTGCCGGACTGAGCAAGGCCGAGGACGGCAGCATCAGCAGGGCTTCCCGCCATGTGATGCTGATCACCCTGCCCTTCGGCTATCCGCATTTTCCGCCTGCTGTCAAACCCCTGACTCCTGTCTTTCATCCCGACATCGACCCGGACGCGGTGCGCATCGCCTCGCGCTGGCAGCAGGAGCCGTCCCTTGCCAAACTCATTTTGCACCTTGGCGAAATGATCTGCGGCAAGGTCTATAGCCTTGAAGATCCGTTCAATCAGGAGGCGGCGGACTGGTATGGCGACCATGCGGCGGAGTTGCCGTTGGACAGTTTCGAGGGCGGCGCGGCGGGCGGCGATGTTGATGAATTTGATCTTGGTTTGGACGATCTTGACCTGAGCAGCATCGCTCCGTCGGCTGAGGAGGAGGCGGGCAGCGGGATTGAGCTGTCCTTGGAGCTGGCACCGCCGCAGGCTGTGCAGGACATTTCCGGCCTCAGTCATGCCGCCGCTGAGGAGCAGAGCAGCTCCGGTTTGGCTTTGGAGCTGGAGTCGTCGCCTGCCGCTGACACACAGGAAAATTTTGATCTCGGCTTGGATGACGCTGTTCCGGTCAGCGCACAGGATGAATCAAAATTTGAGCTGGAAATTGGCGAGCCGGAGTCCGCGCCGCCGCAGGAGGACTTCAGTGCCAAGCTGGAGGAAATCCGCGCCCACATCGACCGCAAGGAAGTGTACATCGCCGAGCGGTTGCTGAAGGTGATTCCGCCCGTCCTGCCGGAGGCGGACGGGCTGCGGCAGAAGGTGAAGAAAGTGCAGGAGCAGTGCGACGCGCTTCTTCAGGAAATGAAAGTGCTGGAGGACGAGGACAATTTTCCGGAAGCGCAGAAGATATTCGCCAAGTTGAAAAAAATAGCACCGGATTTGCCGGGATTAGCGGATATCGGCAGGCGGCTCGACCAGTCGCAGTCCATGCTCGACACTTTTAAGATTAAGGACGAGGCAAAAGCTGCCCAGCCGCAGGTGGAAGGGCCGCAGGCGGACGGGGAGAAGAAAAAGAAAAAATCTGCCCCTCCTCCCCCGCCCAAGGAGAAGATAGCTGAAAAGGTTGAGAAAAACAGAGATAAATCAAGAATATCGAGAACGATCCGGCGAGAAATTCCGGTCGCGCCTTTTGCGGCAGCAGGCATAGTCGCCGCGCTGATCGTCGCGGGCGGACTGATCTACACCAGAGATTCCAACATCGTGCTGGAAGCGGAATTGGACTGGCAGGCCGCACAGAGCCAGTTCAAACGGAAAAATTATCAAGACACTGAGGATAAAGCTGGCACCGCCCTTGGCAGACTGAAAAGCATCCTCATCCCGCTGCCGGAAAAAAGCCGGATGCGGAAGGAGATCGAAGAACTGCTGTCCAGCGACGAATTCAACAAAGGCAAAGAGGGCAAGCGCAGCTACAGAGGGCAGGATCTGCCGCTTGAGGAGGCGGACAAACACGAGCAGACTGACCGGCTGGCCGCTCAGGCTGAGGCGTTGAAGGCAGGCCGGGCGAGCGAAGCCGCCGCGCTGTACGAGCAGGCTGCCGCCCAAGCGGCGGCGGTGCCTGTCTATCCTGTCGCCGCTGAGCTGGAGCGTTTTCAGGAGGAGGCCCGCCAGCTGCGGCTGAAAGCGGCTGCGAGCACCGCAGAGGAAGCCGAGGATCTCGGCGACTGGAGAAAAGCGGCGGAGAGCTGGCAGCAGGCGGTCAAGCACTGCAAGACTGGAGACGACTGCGAGAAGTTCAGCAAAAAAATGTCCCAAGCGATTTTCAAGCGGGAACTTGACCTGTCGAGAGAAAGTTTCAAGAACTCTCACAGTCAGTGGCAAGAAACGGTGGACAAGCTCAAAAAATTGCAGGAACGGATGGACAGCGATCCAAAATCCTTCACTGACGAGAACCGGCGGGAGCTGGAGCGGCTGCTGGTCCGCTCGCAGTTCTATCAGCTCCTGTCCACGGCCAGCGAGTCCTACAGTAAAGGCGATGACGCGGCGGCGGTCAGAGACTACAAGGCGGCGGCAAGTCTGCTCAGGAGCAAGCAGGTCATTTTTGAGCCGGAGGAACGGGGCGGGGCGGACAAAATAGCCCGGACCGCGCTGATGATTGAAGTCAGCGCGAAATTGAACGCGGCTGGAGAGGCGGAGCGGCAAAGCCGCCAGAGCGAGGCTCTGCGGCTGTATGGGGAGGCGCAGCAGCTGCTCGGTGCCTCAGGCATAGACCCAACCCTTGAGAAGAGCGTCAAGGAGAAGACCGACGGACTGCGCAAGAATTTCGATGAGCAGCGCAGGACAGACTGGTTGGAACGAAACTACAAAAAATTGTTTTGCGAAGCCTATCCAACCTCCTGCGGCTCAAATCTTAGCAAGCCCGGCATGACTCTGAGCAAAAGAATCAACGGTATGGAGCTGTACAAGCTCCACTGCGTCGAACGGAGCCAAGGCAGCTCCTACCGTCTTGAGCTGGAGTATCTCTACAATCCTGCCGCCAATCAGTGGATGCCCCACCGGGGCGGTCAATGATGGTGGTGGCAACCGCCGCCGTGGCAATGCGAATGTCCCGGCGCGGCCAAGGGGCCGCCTGCCTGTTTGAGGGCGTTTTCAAGAACATGCTCCGCGTTTTGCAGCGACTCGGCAGCGGCACGCAGCATTTTTCCGATTTCCGGCGATTCAGCGGCCAGCGTCTCCGCCCATTGGAGAAATTCCGCGCTGTGGCCGTGATTGTGCTCAATCCAATGCGGCAGCAGCACCCGCACTTTGTCCAAGTTGTTCATCTGTTGTTCTCTTTGTTCTGTTCCATTAAAAGAATTGCGCCGTTGAGCAAGTCAACGCTCCTGATCCGCACGCCGCGCAGAGTCAGCGGCTCCTCAAAATAGGTGCTGAGCACTACCCCGTCCGCTGTCACATCCACGCCGGTCACAGACTCCATCACCGTCTCCCGGCTGCCCTGCCGTTCCACTACCGCCTTGAGCTGGCACATCGTTGTCTCCTCTCAAATAAGAAAGCGGAATTCCCCTTTGCCTAACAAATTGTGCAGATGCAGCAGTCCCTGCACTCTGCCTGCGGCATCCAGCACCGCCAGCACCGTGATGTCTTTCTCCTGCATCAGGCTGAGGGCATCGGCGGCCATCAGATCCGGGCCGATGCTCACCGGTGTTGCGGTCATTATTTCAGCGATATCTGCCCCGGATTTGCGCTGCGCGCCGGGCAGCAGCCTGCTGATCAGATAGCGGCGGAGATCGCCGTCAGTGATGATGCCGCGCAGCTCGCCGACGGCTGAAGTGATCAGCACTGCGCCAAGATTCTTGCTGTTCAGCTCGGCAATCGCCTCATCAAAGGCCGCTGTCTCGCTGATCATCGGCACTTTGTCGCCGGTGAGCATGACCTCGCGCACCGCCACCTTCAGCCGCTCGCCCAGACTGCCGCCAGGATGATTGCGCCGGAAATCCTCAGCCCGAAAACGGCGGCGTTGCAGCAGAGCAACGGCCAGCGCATCACCCAGCGCGAGGGTGGCTGTGGTGGAGGCGGTCGGAGCAAGACCTAATGGACAGGCTTCCATTGGCACGGCCACACTGAGCACCACCGCCGCCTGTTCTGCCAGCGAGGAGCGGATATTGCCAGTCATGGCGATCACCGGCACAGTACGTTCTTTGAGGCTAGCCAGCAGCCGGTTCAGCTCCGTGGTCTCGCCGGAATAGGAAATCGCCAGCACCACGTCGTTTGGGCCGACCATGCCGAGGTCGCCGTGCATTGCCTCCACCGGATGGAGAAAACAGGACGGCGTGCCGGTGGAATTGAACGTGGCCGCCATCTTCTGGCCGATCAACCCGGATTTGCCGATACCGGTGATGATCAGGCGGTTCGGCGGACAGAGCATGATCATGTCAACCGCTTGGACAAACTCCTGCCCCAAGGCATCACGGACAGCATAAATTCCTTTAGCCTCAATGTTCAGAGCTTCTCGCGCGTGCTCAACGGTCATCCTTTTCTCCTGTCAAATCAACGGCAATTCTGCCGCGTGTCCGGCCTGCCAGCATTTCGTCAATGGTCTGACTGAGCTGGGCCAAGCTGATGCGGACGCTGAGGGCTTGCAGCCCATCGTGCAGCAAAGGCCGCCACGGCCCGGCTAATTTGTCCCAAATTTCTTCCCGGCGAGAGAGCGGGCATTCGGCGGAATCAATACCGGCCAAAGTTACCCCGCGCAGGATGAAGGGATAGACCGTCAGCGGCAGCTCGCCGGAAGCCGCGTTGCCGCAGCAAGTTACGATGCCGTTGTACTGCGCCGCCTTGACTGCGCCTGCGAGGATTTCCCCGCCCACTGTGTCCACCACGCCTGCCCAGCGTTCACGGAGCAAAGCCGCGCTGGCCCGGCCTATCGCCTGCTGCCGGCTGAGCACCGCCGCGCAGCCGAGCTGGCGCAGGAAGTCGTGCTCGCTTTCCTTGCCGGTGACGGCGGTGACGGCAAAGCCGAGCTTGGCCAACAAGGCGCAGGCTAAGGAGCCGACTCCGCCGGTCGCACCAGTGACTAAAACTGGCCCCTGCTCAGGCCGCAGGCCAAGGGTCAGCAGCTTGTCCACGCACTGAGCGGCGGTGAATCCGGCAGTGCCGATCTGCATGGTTTCCAGCAGGGAGAGCGGCTCCGGTTTGGCCAGCACCCAAGCTGCGGGAACGCGGATGTACTCGCCGAAACCGCCGGGCGTGTTCATGCCCAGATCATAACACATGCAGAGCACTTCGTCACCTGCGCTGAACTGCGGCACGGTCGAGGCCGCGACCACGCCCGCCGCGTCAATGCCCGGCGTGTGCGGATATTTTTTGGTCACGCCCCGGTTGCCGCTGGCGGAGAGCGCATCCTTGTAATTGAGCGAGGAAAAATGCACCCGGATCAGCACCTCGCCGGGAGGCAGGTCGGCAATGCGGCGTTCCTCAACGGCCCGCTGAAAGCCGCCGTTCTCTTCCCGCACGACAAGGGCGCGGAAGGCTTTTGTTTCGTTCATGAGCCTGTATAGTAGACCTTTTGCAGAAACCGCAAACTGTGTAGGGGGAGAAGGATTTTTCGCCCCCTACATCGCACAGATGCTCTGGCGCAGCCCAAAGCTGTTTCACAGCACGGCGGATACGGTGTTGCTCGGCACGCTCTCGCCTGCCTTGTTGACCGCGATGACGCGGTATTCCCACTCTTTGCCGTGCTTCTGATTGTCCAAGGTGATCTCGAATTCCAAGGCCGTGCTGGCAGTCGCCCAGTCGCCGCCGGGCAGCTCGCGCCGCTCCACCCGGAAAAAGGCCGCTTTGCCGCCGTCCGCAGGCTTTTTCCAGTCCAGAACAACCCAGCCCGCGCCCTGTTTGGCGACCCCTAAGGAACGGGGCTGTCCCGGAGCCTGAAGCGGGGTCGGCTCCGCCTTGCCGCTCCAGCCGATGGCGGCCAATTTGGCATCATTGCCGCCGACCTCATCTTCGCAATAGTGCAAGTTTTTCTTGACCGCCGCAGTCATCGCGTCCACGCCGCCCTGCTTGACCTCAGTGGCCTGCTGCGCCGCAGCTTGGGCCGCGAGCTGCGTATCCCCTTGGGCATTGACAGTGTTCAGCAAGTTCTGGAGTTCTGCCGGAGAGACCGGCGGATTGGGAAAATCCGGGTTGCCTTCCAATCCGGCAATCATCTTCTGCGCCAATGCCTTGATGTCCGCTTCACGAGTGGGAAAACGTGCCATGACAAGCTCCTGTGCTATTTTTCTTGATCTTTCTTCTGTTCCGAACGCCTTGTTTCCTGTTTGAAACGCCTCGTTTGCAACTGCGGATGCCTCATTCGCAGCGTCGAACGCCTCGCTTGCAGCTGCAAACATCACGTTGCACGCTGCGACTGCCTCGTTTCGTGCTGCGAATGCCTCATTCGCAACGTCGAATGCCACGTTTGCAACTGCGAATGCCTCATTTCACGCTGCGAACGTCACGGTTTGAACCGCGACCGGCTCATCCGCAGCAGCGAATACCTCGTTTTAAACCGCGAATGCCGCATTTGCAACTGCAAACAGCTCGTTGCCGATGCGGAATGGGGCAGGTTCGCCCGCCCCTGGAGGATTGTACGTTGACTGCTCCACACGGACTGCTTTAAAGAAGGCATATCCCTGTTTCGTTTATTTGTTACAGGTTAGATATGCGTGCTGCATCGCCTTTTCTGCAATTTCGATCCCTGTTCGGCATATTTTCTCGTCCGGCTCATAATCGGCGAGAATGCTGCCCAGCGGATATTTGGAAGGGATGTAGATAGAATTGAGGAAGTCGCACTCATCGTCAAGCAGATCAATTTTAACGCCATTTTCAAGGAGCAGCTTTTTGATCTCCAAAATATCATGCGTCTTTCTGATATGAGAGGCTGTTTCGACGAGCATTGCTTTCAGTGCTTTTTCAACCGCCTGCTGGACATTTTGCAGACAGGGATTGTACAGGCAGCTGTCCAAGAGAATTTTAGCGGCTTCAAGGTTCTCAGCTGCGTATTTCAGCCAAATTCTCGTTTCATTTTTCATAAATGGTCTCTCCTAACTCAATTTCATCGAGAAACAGGCCGGTTGCAGAGGTCTTCAGCGGAATCACATCAACCGGCAGCATGTTCGCTATTTCCCGCATGAGCTTCCGGTATTTCAAAGCAAGCGACAGATAGCTTTCGGTGCTGTTCTGGAAGATGGCGACATCAATATCATTTGGCTCGTTTGAGCGGACAAATGAACCAAACAGCACGATCTTTTCGATTTCCTGCTGACCGGAAAGCTGTTCTCTGATCTTGTTTTTGATCAGCTCTTTTTGGATTCTTGAAATAATCATATTTATACCTCACTCCTCATTTTTATGCTTTTATCTCCAAACCTAAGGCGGAATACGACCTGAATCACTCCACAGCCCTTTCCCCTGAGACTTGGTCTCTTTCTCGCTTTATTTAATCCAGTCATCACAGCAGGTGGGTGTTTGATGATAAGCGCGATATAACCTGCCTCCCAACTTTAAAACGTTGAGAGGCGGAAATAAAAACTAGATAAGCTCTCAATCGAGCTTTAATCCATATTTCTCCAATTGCTTTTCTCCAAGAGCGGAAATTAGTTTCTCCAAGAACACTGAATTGCTTCAGGATGACATCTGACTGCTGTTCAAGTAAATGGAACTTTTCCATTGCCGCTTCACGGTTTTCCGCCGCTATTTTATGAGAGAGACCAAACAACCTGTTGAAAAACGAGGTTCCTTGAACCTCACCAAAAATAATTGCGAATATCTCCATATAAATTTTATGAAGCTTGTCATGCGAGCCTTCTATCTCCTTGAAACCTTGCAGCTCCCGCAAACCTTGACCTTCTCCGTAATACCATTTGCCAAATGCGCACTCGGTTGCATTGACTGGCACTTTTTCTTTGTCAAGCGGCACACCCTGAATTAACGCCAAGGCATCTGAAACCCATTGCTTGTGCGTGCGTGCGGCATCTCTTAGCTTTAGGATTACATCGTTTTTGTTCATGTTTTTTCTCCGTTTTTGTTGATTTTATCCTCTTGTTCCCACGTTCAAGCATGTATCATCATGCTTATCCCCTCACATACGCATCCGCATCATCATTGCCTCGAATGAGATGAAGATGTCAGCTCAGTAGATCTCCCAATGCCGCGCCGTCTCTGCTTTCAATCAGCCGCACCTTGACGATTTGCCCGGAAAGGCTGGCGGGGCCTTCGCACTGCACCGAGATGTAATTCTCCGAAAAGCCTTTCAGCGGGCCGCTCCTCTTTTTCTTCCGCTCCAGCAGGACACGCTGCTCCGTGCCAAGCTGTCGGCGGATGAAGTCCGCCCGCTTGCGCTGATCCAAGGCTTGCAGCTGGGCTGTCCGCGCCTCTTTGACCGCCGCAGGCACTTGCTCAGGAAAGGCAGCGGCGACGGTGCCGGGACGGGCGGAGTACGGAAAGACATGCAGATAGGCCAGCGGCAGGGATTCCAGCAGAGCAAGGCTGCGGGCGGCGGCCTGCTCGTCCTCGCCGGGAAAGCCTGCCAAGATGTCGCAGCCAATGGCGGCATGGGGCGCGGCGGCATGAATCTTCACCACCGCGTCGGCAAAGGTCTCGGCGGTGTAGCGGCGGTTCATCCGGGCGAGCACGCCGCTGTCGCCGCTCTGCAAAGGGATGTGGAGATGCGGCATGAAGTTCGCCTGCGCGGCCAGCAGAGCCAGCAAGCGGTCGCTGACCTCAGTCGGCTCAACCGAGCTGAGACGGATGCGGAGCTGTGGGAAGTCGCGGCAGAGACGCTCCAGCAGGCTGCAAATGTCCATGTCTTCAGCCAGATCAAGGCCGTACTTGCCGACATTGATGCCGGTGACGATGATCTCCTTGCAGCCCTCCTCGGCAAAAATGGCTGCCTGCCGCAGCACGTCGGCCAAGGGCAGGCTGCGGCTGCGGCCCCGTGTGTACGGCACGATGCAGTAGGCGCAGAAGTTGTTGCAGCCGTCCTGAATGCGGAGGTATGAGCGTGTTCTACCGCTGAAACGGCGCACCAGCGGCAGCGGGCAGATGCTCTCCGCCTTGCCGATTTCCGGCAGCAGGGTTTGGCCGTCCTGCTCGTCCGAGAGCGCGGCCTGCATGGCCAGATGCTTGACCGCGTTGCCGAGCACCGTCAGCCGACTGCCGGGAATAAGGCTGCGCAGCTCTGCCGCGTCCGCCTCGACTTGGCAGCCGGTCACGACGATGCGGGCGGCTGGGTTTTCCCGCGCGATCTTACGCACTAACTGGCGAGACTGCTGACTGGCGCGGGCGGTGACGGCGCAGGTGTTGATGACCACGAGATCCGCCTCTCCGGCAGTCGCGGTGATCTCGCAGCCCAGCTCGCGGAAACCGGCGAGGAGGGCGGCGGATTCAAACTGGTTCACCTTGCAGCCAAGCGTGACGACGGCGACTGTTGTTTTGCCCAATGGGTAGGAAAGGAAAAAATTCAGGCTGTAGAGGCGCACCTTTCTGCGGATTCAGCCGCAATGTACCATGAAGCGGCGGACGAGGCAAGCTGCGGAAAAACGAATCTTGGCGGCGGTGAAACAAGTGGAAAAGGACGGCCAAAAGGATATAATGCGCCTGCACACTGACGCAAGAAGGAAGTCTTCACAAATATATCCAACCATGTCCGCACAACAACGCGCTGCCGCACCCGCCGACCTCTTCAGCCGCAGCATCTCCTATCTGCGGCTCTCGCTCACGGACCGCTGCAACCTGCGCTGCCGCTACTGTGTGCCGCCTGAAGGCCAGCCGCCCTGCTTGGCCCACGACGCGCTGCTCACATACGAGGAGCTGCTGCGGGTGGTGCGGGCGGCAGTCAGCCTCGGCATGACCAAGCTGCGGCTGACCGGCGGCGAGCCGTTAGTGCGGAAAGGCATCATGGGCTTTGTCGAACAGCTGGGCGAAATTGACGGCCTGATGGATATCCGCATCACCACTAACGGCGTGCTGCTGGAAAAATACGCGGCAGGGCTGAAGGCGGCTGGCATCAGCAAGATCAACATCAGCTTGGACAGCCTGAAGTCGGAGCGCTTCGCCGCCATCACCGGCGCGGACTGCTTCACTCAAGTCTGGCGGGGAATTGAGAAGGCGCGGGAGGTCGGTTTCGCGCCGGTCAAGCTGAACATGGTGGTCATGCGCGGCGTGAACGACGACGAGCTGGCCGACTTCGCCCGGCTCTCCCGCGACACGGCCATGCACATCCGCTTCATCGAGTTCATGCCGGTCGGCGCGTCCTCGCGCTGGAGCAAGGACACCTATTTCTGCTCTGACCAGATCAAGGAGCGGATCAAGCATCTCGGCGAGCTGATTCCAGTGCCGCGCAGCGAGACCGACGGGCCGGCCTGCATGTTTCGCTTAGGCGAAGACGCGCAGGGCAAAATCGGCTTCATCAGCCCGCTCAGTCACCATTTCTGTGACCGCTGCAACCGCCTCCGTCTGACCTCGGAAGGCAGGCTCCGCGCCTGTCTGCTGCACGACGCGGAGACCGACCTCCGCGCTGTGCTCCGCCAAGGCTGCACGGACGAGGATATCCGCGAGACCCTGCTGGCCGCTGTCCGCAGCAAGCCGCAAGGCCACCGCATGGAGGAACGCCTGCGTGAGCAGGAGGGCGGCTGCCACGGGCGGATGTCAAGGATTGGAGGGTGACAGGAGCGAGGCTCTTGCAGGCAAGGCAGTTTATCGCACAATCTTGCCGCAGACCGCGCAGGCCGCCTTGCGCCGCAGCGCCTCCTCCAGCGCGGCCCGCATCACCTGCACTGGCGCGGCCATGCCGGTCCAGATGCGGAACTGCTCCGCGCCCTGATGGAGCAGCATGGCGAGGCCGTCAACAGTGCGGCAGCCTGCGGTCTTGGCCTCGCGCAGGAGGCGGGTCTCCAGCGGGGCGTAAACGATGTCCATCACAGCGGAAAATTTGCCCAGCAGGCCCGGCGGAATGATGATGCCGTCTGTGTTCGGCTCCATGCCCACCGATGTGGTGTTGATAAACACGTCAGCTGTCAGCCAAGCCAGATCATCCAGCTCAATGAACTCGCAGGCCAGCCACCGCGCCAGCTCCTGGCCGCTCTCTGCTGTCCGGTTGGTGATCACCAGCTCCGCGCCCGCCTCAATCAAGCCGAAGCCGACGGCCTTGGCCGCGCCGCCCGCGCCCGCCACCACCACCCGCTTGCCATGCAGTTCAATGTGAGCCGCCGCCAAAGCCGCGTTGGCGCCTATCCAATCGGTGTTGAAGCCTTGGACGATTGTCCGGCCCTCATGATCATGCCGCAGAAGCAGAGTGTTGACCGCGCCGATTCTGTCAGCCACCGGGTCCAGCTCATCCAAAAAAGGAATGACCGCCTCTTTGTGCGGCACTGTCACGCTCGCGCCCCGGAAGCCGAGGCCGCGCAGGCCGCTCATCGCCTGCGCCACATCGTTGACCGGCATCGGCACGTACACCCGGTTCATGCCCAAACTGGCAAAGGCGGCGTTGTGCATGGCCGGACTGAGCGAGTGGCGGACCGGGTTGCCGATGATGCCGAAAAGTTCAGTGTTGCCGTTGATCTGAGGCATGAGGTTCACCTTGCTTCGGGTTGTGAGAGATCGCAGGATGTAGGCGCGGTCGCGCCCTGCTGCACAATCAGCATCGCCGCGACAATCAGCACCAAGCCGGGCAGCACCTGCGCTGGGGGCAGCGGGTGGCCGCAGAGCCATTCAACGACCAAAATGAAGGGCGGATAAAGATAGCTGTACGCCATGACTCTGGTTGGGCCGAGCCGCAGGGTGCAGAATTGGCTGAGGAAAAAACTGATGATGGTGCAGAACACGGCCAGATAAGCGGTTCCGGCCCAGACAGTCACTGAGATTTCCCGCCACGGCACCTGCGACAGGCGCGGCCCGGCCAAGAGCAGCAGCCAGCCGCTGCCGGTGACGAGAATCCAGAAGGTCATCACGCTCATCGGCTCATCGCGGTGGAAGAGCTTGACCAAAGGCGTGTAGAAGGCCATCAGCAGGCAGCTGAGAAAAAAGAGCGGATCGCCGGGATTGAGGTCAAAGGCCAGCAGCCGCTCCATGCTGCCGTGAAAAAGCACCCAGATTGCGCCGACAGTGGCGGGAATCATCGCCAGCAGACGGCTCCGGCCCAGCCGTTCGCGCAGCAGTACCGCGCTGTACAGCCCGGAAATGCCCGGCACAAGGGTGAAGATCACGCCGGTGTTGAGCGCGGTGGTTGTTCGCAGGGAAAGATACATCAGCCAGAAAAAGCCGGTCAGGGTGAAGCTGATGCAGGCGTAGCCGAAGAGTTGCCGCCAAGCAGGCAGGCGCAGGCCGTCCCGCCAAGCGGTCAGCGGCAGAAAGAGCAGAGCGGCCAAGACGAAGCGGAGCAAAGTCAGCACCGCCGGATCCATGCCGTCCGCCACCGCCTTGCTGACCGTGAACGAAGTGGCGATCAGCATCGCGGCCAGCAGCATCAGGGCGTGAATCCGCCAGATTGTTCCGGGCTGTCTCATCGGGCATGAAGGTTGAACTGAGTATTGCAGCAGTGTATGCCCGGCGGCGCGGCCTGTCAAGCTCCGCCGCGCTGTTCACCGCGCCAGACAGCTCAAACGCAGGATTTTCAAGTCATCATAGCTGACCCGCCCGTCTAACCGGTCGAAAGCCGGTTTGAGATATTCCGCGCCCAATTCCTCGAACGCGGCTAAGGCCGCCTGCTGATCTTCCGGGGATGCGGATACGAACGCCTGCAACCCGTCCACGTTTCGCAACTGATTGCCAGCCAAGGCGTATTTGGTCAAATGATCAATGATCGTGGCCGCCTTCACCTGATGCTGTTCCATCAGGCTTTCGATAGAAGCCCCGTTGTTGTACGCTTCGCCGATCAGCGTGGTGCGCATTCCCGTACCCGCTTCAACCTTTCGGGTGGATTTCGCCGGAGCTGTCTCGCGGGCTTGTTCTGACAAGTTGTGTTCTTGGCAATACGGCTTCAGCACCTCCAAGAACAGATCGCCAAACTTTTCCAGCTTCACCTGCCCAATCCCGGAAATCCCCAGCAGCGACTCGCGCGACTGCGGATAATAGGCTGCCATCTCAACCAGCGTGCGGTCGGAGAAGATGACATAAGGCGGCACACTGTCGGCATCAGCCAGCTCCTTGCGCTTGGCCCGCAGCAAGGCGAAGAGGGCTTGGTCGTATTCAATTTCCTGCTTTCTGCCGGTGGAGCGGGCCGAAATGGTGCCTGAGCTTGTCGAAGGCAGCTGCCCGAAGAACTTGGCCCGGCTTTTCAGTGCCTCGCGGGCGGTTTCAGTCAGGCTCAAGGTGCGGTGTTCCTCGTCTTGCTTGAGATAGCCCATCTGAACGAGCTGGCGGGCCAAGTGCAGCCACTGCTTCTGGCTCAATTCCTTGCCGATGCCGTAGGTCGAAAGCTGCTCATGCCCGAAGCGCAGCACTTTCTCATTCTTTGAGCCGAGCAGCACATCAGCGACATGCGCCGCGCCGAAACGCTCGCCGACGCGGAAAACGCAGGACAAAAATTTCTGCGCTGGGATGGTGATGTCTTCCAACACCGGGGCTTCGGCGGTGCAGTTGTCGCAAGTGCCGCAGTTTTCGTGCGAAAACTGCTCGCCGAAGTAAGCCAGCAGCGGCTTGCGGCGGCAGTTGCGCTCATCCTCGGCATAGCGGACAATCGCATCTAACTGCTGGACAGCGGCCTTGCGCTCGTCGCCTTCCTTCTGGTTGATGAAATATTTCAGCTTGGCCGCGTCGCCGTAGCTGTAGAGCAGCAGGCAGTGCGCGGGCAGGCCGTCCCGACCCGCGCGGCCAATTTCCTGATAATATCCCTCAATGCTCTTGGGCAAATCATAATGGACAACAAAGCGCACATTCGGCTTGTTGATGCCCATGCCAAAGGCGATGGTCGCCACCATGATCTGCACATCATCGCGGATGAACGCTTCCTGATTGCGGCTGCGAGCCTCGCTGTCTAATCCGGCGTGATAAGGAAGCGCGACGTGTCCGCGCTGGGCGAGATATGCGCTCAGTTCATCCACTTGGCGGCGCGAGAAGCAATAGATGATGCCGGACTGCTCCTTGAAGCGTTCGAGGAAGCGCGTGAGCTGGTCTGCGCCGTCCCGTTTGGGCGCGACTTCGATGAACAGGTTCTCGCGGTTGAAGCTAGCGACAAACTCGTTCGAGCCTTGCAAGCCCAAGCTGCTGCTGATGTCAGCGCGGACACGCGGGGTGGCGGTCGCTGTCAGGGCGAGGCAGACCGCTTCCGGCCAGCGGCGGCGCGCATCAGCCAGTTGGCGGTATTCAGGCCGGAAGTCGTGCCCCCACTCGGAGATGCAGTGCGCCTCGTCAATGGTCAGGCAGTCCACCTGCACCTCGGCCAGCAGACTGAGGACGCGCTGGGACAGCAGGCTTTCCGGCGCGACGTAGAGCAGCTTGGCCTGGCCGCGCCGGACGCAGTCCATGTTCTCGCTGTAGGCTTCGGGCGACAGGGTGCTGTTGAGGAACAGGGCCGGAACTCCTGCGGCGCGCAGCTGCTCCACTTGGTCTTTCATCAGGGCGATGAGCGGCGAGACCACGACCGTCAGGCCGTCGAAGAGCAGGGCCGGGATCTGGTAGCAAAGCGATTTGCCGCCGCCAGTCGGCATGATCGCCAAGCTGTCGTGCCGCGCCAGCACATTGCCGATGACTTCACGCTGGAGCGGGCGGAACGTGTCGTAGCCGAAGGTGGTCTTGAGGATGGTTTCTGGGCTTGGCATAGCTTGTTTTGATTCCATTTTTTGCTCCTGTTATCGAGCAGCCAGTATAACACGCAAACCGTCTCAGCTCAAGACGATGTGCCGCTTGCCGCCCTATTTTTTGCGGACACAAAAATATTTCTTGACTCTCAACATAATAGAGTTATGATTGCGATGTAAGGGCAGCAATCAACTGTTTATTTTGAGAAACGTTCTCATTTTTAAAATTAGGCTTCGCGGGAACAAGCAGGCCGGTCAGCGGAACGGATGCGCGGCTCATTTTTATGAATTGGGCGGCCATTGTTTAACTCGCAGGTCTCGATGAAAGAAACTGAGCCGTAAATTTTAAAAAATGAGCGGCCAGAGTTTAACACTGAGCAGCGCGAGGAAAACACTGGGCAGCGCGAGGAAAACACTGGGTCGTCAGTTTCTTTCTCTGACACGCCAGAGAAAGAAAAGCAGCAGTCAGAGTTTTACTCTGAGCTGTCCGAGGAAAAAACTGAGGTGTCCTTTTTAAAAGAGGACTGACGCGAGGAAAATATCAAGAGGCTGTTATGTTGACAGGAAGCATTCCGAAATTGTTGCAGGAAGCCCATGCCGTGAAGCAGGCCTTGGAAGAAATCGGCGAGGGCCTACCAGCCGGAATTTCAGCATCAGAGATGTCGGACAGAATCACCGCGTTGGAAGATATAATCAGGCAGTTGGACACATTGAGCGCCGAGACGACCCGCTTGGTTAACAGTAAAGGCGATGGGGCGGAGCGAGTGAGCGATTACATTGTGCAGTCACGGTCTGCAATCAAGGGGATTTTCGGGTCGGACTCCTATGAGTACGACATGGTCGGCGGCACAAGAAAGAGCGAGCGGAAGAAGCCGAAGAGGAAGGACAAGCCGGTGGAGTGAGGAGACTACACGGCAATGTGGCAGGAATAAAATATCTCCTCTTCGGAAGAGGTGGACTTGCATTGTCTGCTTTCACTATATAATATTTTCATATTTAAAGGAAAAATCATGGAATGCAATAAAATTATTTTTTTGGCAGCAGGTATTCTCTGCACAGCGTCTATAGTCAAGGCAGAGTTGCCCTATTCGGTGATCGAGCTTCGCAGCAGCAAATCTGATGGTAGCTGGCGAGCCATGAGCGGTGCTACAAATCCAGTTACCGGTGAATATGTTACGGCGGCTGTCGAGGAAGAATCGGAGACGAGTCGTGTTGACCTTGTAGCTTGGGACTTACGTCGGGATGCCGTGCTTTGGAAGGTGCCCGGAGTTCTGCAAGTGAATAGCACGTCTCCCTACAAATTATTTGTATTAGATCAGCACTGTAATTCTCTTGGTAACTGTATTGTGGCTGCCTCGAATGTTAGGAGTGTAGGATATGGAGGCGGTCCATCCGACGGACTGCTTGAGGTAACAATTGTGAACAAGGATGGGAATATCCTTATGCCTCAGCTCGAAAGATCGTCCCCTACTCTGACCGATGTCTACGGTACGGTTGATGTTTGCGCGGTCGGTGATGATTTTGTCTTATTTTATCAAGGTGAAAGTGGACCGAGAGTTGATGTATTCAGTGGAACTACCAATACCTTGGTAAAAACGATGGATGTTGCCACTCTATCAACAGACGTGCGCATGGGCAACTGTTCTGGGTTTGATGATAGATCTGGTAATATCCTTCTAAATTTCCACAATGTGATCAATAATACCTATCACGGCTACTATGTGATTGTAAATAAAAATGGAGATATAGTTAAGTCGCAAACAAAATATGATGATTCTAATCCATACGTCAGGACAGGCCAGTCATTCCCGATCCCAGGAACGGATCGGGTAGTTGTGGGGTGGTGGTGGCAGTATTATTACACTCGTTACATGGTCGTTGACTCAAGCGGAGAAATTGTCAAGCCAATGTCAGTCCTTGATTCTTCCTATGATGGCGATGTCGCTGCTGGATTTGTATACAATGGCAATCCTGTCTTTTACTTAGATAACAGTTATGTCGAGCTTGATGGAACCGACTACGAGGTGATAGAGCGGAACTATCTGCCAAATATACCTTATAGAACGTATGCAATCAGTGCTTCCCCAAGACATGGCGATGATGGCTTTAATGTCTTGATGGGGAACTGGTCATCGTACCCTAAGAATTACTTCTCAGTTCTGACGCACGGAATAGGCCCGAAGACCTGTTCCATGCCGCCAGATGTCACAGTTTCTAATACCGTGACACTGTGGCCGCCAAATGGAAAGTACCAAACTGTAACGCTTGATCAGTGTGGAATCTTGGTTAATGATCGCTGTCAAGGTGCTATCTCTCTAAAGGACGCGAACCCGAAGATTACCTGCATCAGCTCAGATGAGCCGGAAGATGAAAAGGGTAATGGTGACGGCATCACGAAGAACGATATTGTCATAGTGGATTCCATGACGGCCAAGGTGCGGGCAGAACGAGCTGGCGCATTTGATGGAAGGGTGTACAGTATCCATTTTCAAGTTAGCGATTTGTCTGGCAACATATCTACAGGAGTTTGCAAAGTCGGGGTGCCTCATGATAATGCAGGCCCGGAAGCTGTTGACAGTGGTGTAGCTTATAAAATTGGAGATTGCAAGTAAGCTGCAATAGTTTCCATTTCTCTGTATAATCGCGTAGACGGTTATTATTACTGGGAGATCATGCATACAGCGAAAGTGACAATTATTTCCTGTCAATAAAGAAGCCGGAGTAAGTCTATGTGATACACCTAAAGAAGGTGCTGAAGTAACTGCCTTGAAATCTGTGCCGGATTCAGGGCGTTTCTTTTTCCGGTTTATTTCCTAAGTTCAGCATGGTACTTATTTAAGCTGTATAATGTGCAGATCGTCAGTCCGTTAGATTAACTGGGTATTGCCGCCGCCCGAAGGGCCAAAGGCCGCGTTGAAGCCCGGCCCGCGCAGGCTGAAATCCAGCCCTCTGCATTCCAACAGCATGGTTTCCTCAAGAGATGCTTTTTTGTGCGGACTTGGCTGGTTTCAGTTGACCTTGACGGGATTTGTGACCATTATAACGTGGCAGCCCGCTCCGCCAAGGTCTGAAACAAACAACACTGCGCCATGCTCATCCTCGCCATTGAAAGTTCCTGCGACGACACCGCCGCCGCCGTGCTGGAAGACGGCAGCCGGGTGCTGGCCAGCGTGATCAGCAGCCAGCACAGCGTGCATGAGAAATACGGCGGCGTGGTGCCGGAGCTGGCCTCGCGCTGCCACATTGAGGCGGTCTGGCCGGTGGCGGAGGAAGCCTTGCGCCAGGCCGGAGCGACGCTGGACGAGATCGGCCTGATTGCCGCCACGCAGGGGCCGGGCTTGGTCGGCTGCCTGCTGGTGGGCTTCACCTTCGCCAAGTCGCTGGCCTTGGTGCGGAACATCCCATGCGTTGGCGTGGATCATTTAGCCGGGCATCTGCTGGCCATTCTTTTAGAAGAGAACAAACCTGCATTCCCCTACACCGCTTTGGTGGCCTCTGGCGGCACCAGCTCGCTCTTCGCGGTCAGCAGTCCGACTGAATTCCGTCTGCTGGGCCGCACTCGCGACGACGCGGCAGGTGAAGCATTTGACAAGGTGGCGAAAATGCTCAATCTCGGCTGTCCCGGCGGGCCTGCGGTGAGCCAGCGGGCCGAACAGGGCCGGGCGGATGCTTTCGCCTTTCCCCGCGCCTTGGCCGACGGCAGCGTGGACTTCAGCTTCAGCGGTTTGAAGACAGCGGTGATGAATCAGGTTAATCGCTTTCAGCAGGCGAATCAGCCGGTGCCGGTTGAGGATATCTGCGCCTCGTTCGAGCAGGCGGTGGCTGATGTGCTGACCGAAAAGACCATCATTGCCGCCAAGCGGGCCGGACACAGGCAAGTGGTACTGGGCGGCGGCGTGGCGGCCAATCAACGGCTGCGGCGGCAGATGGCGGCCCGCTGCGCTGAGGAAGACTTAACCTGCTTCCTGCCCTCTTCCGCCTTCTGCACCGACAACGCGGCCATGATCGGCCTAGCGGGCTGGCATCTTTTTCAGGCAGGCCAGCGCGTCGGCCCGGACGCGGACGCATTCTCGCGCTCGCCGCTTAACTGAGGGATGATGCCGGTCTTTCTCCAGAAACTGGCCCGGCTGCCCAGATATTACTTCCTCAGGGTCAAACGGCTGAAGGGCGACCCAGAGTATTTAGCCAGAGGCTTTGCCGTGGGCGTTTTCATGGGCAATCTGCCGTTCGTGCCACAGACGCTTCTGCTCATACCTCTCACTATCACCCTCAAAGCCAGCACAGTCGCCGGCATTATATCCTCAGTCATTGTCAACAATCCGTTCACGGTCACATTTCAGTATTATCTGGCGTGGCGGATCGGCATTTTTATCCTGCCGGGCGAAGGCTCAAGGGATGAGCTGCACATGATGATGCGGACTGTGGCCGAAAAAGGCTTGATCAGTGGCTTGGGTGAAATTGGTCGCGTCGGCTTTGACACACTGCTGGCTCTTCAGGTTGGCGGTGCGGCAATGGGCGTGACAATGGCCGCCGCCAGCTACTATCCAGCCCTCGTTTTCTTCCGCAAGCTCCGGGAGCGGAAGCGGCGGAAGCAGATGCTGAATAACAAACAGCCATGAGCGTGCTGTCCGCCGTGCTCCGCAAACTGGCCCGCCTGCCCCGTTATTACTTCCTGCGGATCAAGCGGCTGAAAGGCGACCCGGAATATTTAGCCAGAGGCTTCGCTTTCGGCATCTTCATGGGCATCCTGCCGCTGGCCCCGGTGCAGACCATCATTCTCGTGCCGTTGACCATCATCTTCCGGGTCAGCACCTTGGCCGCCTTCATTGCCGGGGTGCTGGTCAGCAATCCGCTGACCATCATCCCGCAGTATTATTTCACTTGGAAAATCGGCAACGCGGTGCTTCCTGGCTGGGTGACATGGGAGCAGATCGAGCACGCTCTTCATGTCATCGCCGAGCAAGGCCTGATTGACGGCCTTACCGCTTTCAGCCAGCTCGGCCTGAAATCCATCGCCGTGATTGAGACCGGCGGCGCGATCATCGGCATTCCAGCCGGAATCATCAGCTATTTTTTTGCCCGCAGATTCTTCCTTGCCGTCCGCGAACGGCGGCTGAAGAAGCGGCGGCTCGACTTCATCCCCGGCTTCAAGCATGACTGACGCGGCAAGAGCATGGTTCCGCAATTTCCCCCGGCTGTCCAGATATTACCTGCTGCGGCTGCGGCGGCTGAAAGGCGATCCTGAATACTTGGCCAGAGGCATTGGCTTCGGTGTCTTCATCGGCAACCTGCCCCTGATGCCGCAGAGCCTTTTTCTCATCTCACTGACCGTGCTACTGCGGATCAGCACGGTGGCGGCCTTCATCTCCTCAACTGTGGTCAACAACCCGCTGACCGTGATGTTTCAGTATTATCTTTCGTGGAAGGTGGGTAGCGCGGTGCTGCACGGCGGCTGCACCTGGCCGCAGCTGCAAGCGGCTCTGCGCATGTTTGATCAGGGCCTGCGCATCGGCTTGGGCGCGGTCAGCGGCCTCGGCATGAAGACATTGGGCGTGCTGCTCACCGGCGGGGCGATCATCGGCCTGATCTCCGGCCTGATCAGCTATCTCGGCTCCCGCTGGTTTTTCTGGACAGTGAAGAAAAAACGGGCCATGAAGCACAGGCTGGACAACAGGAGCTGACATGTTTTATCAGAAAAGCAAAAGCGTATTGCGGCAGGAAGGGCTGGCCGCTTCCAAAAAACTTGGCCAGAATTTTCTTGTGCACCGGCACACGGCGGAGTGCATTGTTGATCTGGCCGGACTGAGCAAGGACGACACGGTGGTGGAAGTGGGGGTCGGGCTGGGCGCGCTGACCGGGCCGCTGGCTGAGGCAGCCGGGCAGGTCATCGGCTTGGAGGCGGATTCCGGCATCATCCGCCTGCACGAGGAGCGCGGCGGCCTGCCGGACAATGTCCGCCTGATCCATCAGGACGTACTCAAGGCGGATTTCGCCGCGTTAGCCGCACTCTGCGGCGGCAGACTGAAGATCGTCGCCAATCTGCCCTATTCCATCTCCTCACCCTTCCTGTTCAAACTGATTGAGGAACGGGAGCGGATTGACTTTGTGCTGGTCATGCTGCAAAAGGAGCTGGCCGAACGGCTGCTGGCTAAGCCGCTGACCAAAGCATATGGTGCGCCGACCGTGCTGCTGGCCACCTGTGCTACGACTGAGGCAGTTATGGAAATTGGCCCGGATGAGTTTCATCCCCGGCCCAAGGTCGACTCGCTGCTGCTCCGCCTGACCTTCAACCCGGTGCCGGAGCGGGTCCGGCGGCTGGGCGATTTCGATCGGGAGCTGTTCCGGCGGATCGTCAGCGCGGCGTTCGGCCAGCGGCGGAAAACCCTGCTCAACAGCCTCAGCGCAGCCAGCTTGGGCAGCAAAGACGAGCTGGCCGCCTGCTTTGCCGCCGCAGGTCTTGCGTCTTCAGACCGGGCCGAGCGGCTGACGCTGGAGGATTTTGTCCGCCTGACTGCGGCGATGGTGCCAGCTCCCCTTGAAAAGGGGTAGTGGCAAAACAGCAAGTGATGAGTTAGTATAGGGTGATGATACAAGAAATCATCACTCACCGATGCCGCTGC
>JAABPV010000035.1:0-2655 GCA_011391865.1 Desulfobulbaceae bacterium
TTGCTTCAGCCAGTTATATTCCGGCTGCGATAAATCTCAACCAGAATATAACTGATGGCTCATAATACAAGGGGCAATTCATGAATTGCCCCTACGAGAACACCCCGCACGCCCGTGCGAGGCACCCTCACACGGGCTGGCAGTCATGCTCACAGCCCGTGTGAGCGCAACTGGCACGCTCGTGCCAGTCTGTCCCGCAGCAGCGTGCGGCAGTCCCCCGAACCAACCTTGACGCAGCAATCACTCATGAATGAGCACACCGCCCGCCGCCAGGTTTGGCTGATCCTCGCGCTCGGCCTTGCGCTGCGCCTGCTGATCAGCGGCCAGTTCCTTCTCACGCCCGACGAAGCCAACTACTGGCAGTGGAGCCGGTATCTCGACATCGGTTATCACGACCACCCGCCCATGATCGCTTGGACGATCTGGCTGGCAACGCGGCTCTTTGGTCAGACCGAGTTTGCCGTGCGCCTGCCCACGATCATCGGCATGAGCGTGGCATCAGCGTACCTTTGTCTGCTCGCCGCCCGTTGGTTCTCCTGGCGGACTGCCGTGCAAGCCGCGCTGCTCAGTCAGTCGCTGCTGCTCATGAACGGCGCGGCACTGATCGCCACGCCGGACGGGCTGCTCCTGCCGTGCTGGGCTGCGGCCTGCTTTCACGCCGCTGTGGCCGTAGAGAGCGGACGGCAGCGCGACTGGCTGGCAACCGGGCTGTGCTTCGGCCTCGGACTGCTGTCGAAATACACCATGCTCGTCTTTCCGGCCTCGCTCTTCGCCTTCCTGCTCTTCAGCCGCGAACGGCGTGCCGCGCTGCTGACACGCCAGCCGTGGATCGGCCTGCTTGCCGGTCTGACGCTCTTTGCCCCGGTCGTGCTCTGGAACGCCCGTCATGGCTGGGTGACGTTCCGGCATGTGCTTTTTCAAGGCGGCGTGAGCGGCGAGGCGAGCGAGTTCACGCTGCGCTATCTGTGGGAATTCCTCGGCAGTCAGGCCGGGCTGCTCTCGCCTTTCGTCTTCCTCTTCCTCATCGCTGCCTGGCTGCGCGGCTGGCGCAGTCCGCTGCCGCCGGAACGGACGCGATTCCTGCTCTGGCTCTCGCTGCCCGGCTTTGCTGCCTTTCTGCTGCTGTCATTGCACGGACGCATCTACGGCAACTGGCCCGCACCTGCGTATCTCACCGGCTTGCTCCTCGCTGCGGCTTTGTATGGCAGGCAGCGTTTGTGGCGCTTCGGCATCGGCGTGGCAGCAGTGATGTCAGCGGCTTTGCTGCTCCAGCTCATCCAGCCTGCGCTGCCGATTCCCGCCAAATGGGACCGCATCGCCCAGGAGACTGTGGGCTGGGACGCGCTGGCGCAGCGGCTTGAGCTGGCACGGCAGAAGATGCCGCAGCCAGAGCGGACTTTCATCTTCGGTCTCCGCTACCAGTTTGCCAGCGAGCTTGCCTTTTACATGCCGGGCCAGCCCCGGACTGTGAGCATCAACCGCTGGTCGCGGCCAAATGTCTATGATTTCTGGTTCGAGGAGGAGCCGCTCGTTGGTATGGACGCGGTTGGCGTGCATGAGCACAAGGGCATGGATGCGGTGCTGCGGGAGGTCTTTGAGGAGGTTGCGCCGGAGGAGGTCATCATCCAGCGGCGCAGCTCGCCGTGGTTCGGCAGCGAGGAGCTGCGCCGCGTGTATCTGGTGCGCTGTCGCGGTTACAAAGGCGGTGGCCTGCGCTGGCGACCCAAGCTGGCAGGCGACATCCGGGCGACAGCTCAGTCTTCTTCGGGCCGCAGCGTCTGGAAGGAGTGAGGGTGGGTCAGATTGAACTGGCTGGCGTGCCGCAGGTACTTGGGATTGAAGCCCAGTTCCCGTATCTGCTGGATCAGCGCGCCAAAGGCAGCAGCGGTCTTGACCACGGTTGACTTGGCCTCCTTGGGCAGTGCATGGTCAAAGACCACCCGTGCGCCGCGCGGTGCGCCTTCCCCACGGCTGTCGGTGTAGTATTGGGACAGCACGATGATCCGCGTGCCTAAGAACACCGCCTCCTCAAGGTCGTGGGTGACAAAGAAGATGGTCATTCCCAGCTCCTCCCACAGCTCCAAGAGAAAGATCTGCATGTTCTCGCGCGTGCCTGGGTCGAGCGCACCAAACGGCTCATCCATCAGCAGAATCTTGGGCTTCATGATAAGCGACTGGGCGATGGCCACCCTCTGCCGCATCCCGCCAGACAGCTCGTGCGGGAATTTGCGGCTGTGATCCTCCAGACCCATGCGCCGCAAGTAGCGCATGGCCTCGTCTTCAAACTCCTGCCGCCGCCGTCGGCGCTCCAATAGGCCGCAGCTCAGACGCGGGCCGAGCAGCACGTTGTCAAGCACGTTCAGGTGCGGAAAGAGCGAGTATTTCTGGTAGACGATGCCCCGGCTGGGATCGGCGAAGCCACAGGGCTTGCCGTCAATCAGCACCTGGCCGGCACTGGGCAGCTCTTGTCCGAGCGCGAGACGGAGCAAGGTGGATTTGCCGCAGCCTGACGGCCCCACGACAGTGACGATCTCACCTTGGGCCACAGCAAGGTCGATGTCATCTAAGACCACCTTACTGCCGTAGCTCTTATACACGTCCTGAAAGAAGAGGAAGCTGCTTTGGCGCAGCGCGGCGGCTTTAACTTGCATGAGC
>JAABPV010000035.1:2753-10695 GCA_011391865.1 Desulfobulbaceae bacterium
GAGGCCGAGAACTAAGCCGCAAAAGGCCGCCGCGCCTAGGCCGATGCCGATGCGGCGCAGGCTCGCGCCAGTGTCTGTCCAGAGCTGATACTCGCCAGTGCGGGCGTTCTCCTCGAAGGCGGCGCGGTGCATGGCTTCCAGCATCTTGGCTGGCGGCGGCAGGAGTTTGTCCGAGGGATTCTCGCGCTGCCGGGCATCTGAGGCAAGGCCGTAGATGATGAGAAGCAAGGCGAAGGGCAGGACGGTCAGCAGCCAGCGCAGCCACTTGGGCGGCGCGGCATGGATGCCGAAAAACTTGGGCGGGGCGGGCATGGCGGCACCTTGGTTGGGTTTTCATTCGCCCGGACGGGCGGCGGCTGATGGATGCAGTATATCGCCCGCAGCAGGAAAAGCAATCGGGCGGCCTCCGTCTCCCCTGCGGCCAGCAGCGGGCCGGAAGCGGCAAGGCGGCTCGTGCCTGCCTGAAAGATAGCTTGAATTTGTTATGGAAAATAATATAATAGAGAGAAGCTGGCTCGCGGATTACTCTGCCGCTGTTTGCTTGCCACGGGCGGGCTGATGCCGACCAAAAGCTGTTCTCGCAGCAACGAAAGGATTGTTTCAATTTTGGAGCTGCTGAACAGCGGCTCAGGCTCATGACTCCATTCCACAAGACTATGCTCAAACTTGTCGTCTTTGACTGCGACGGAGTGCTGTTTGACTCCCGCGAGGCTAACAGGGTCTATTACAACGACCTGCTCGCTCATTTCGGCTGCCCGCTGATGGACAAAGAGGAGATGGATTACGTCCACATGCACAACGTGAGCGACTCCATCCGCCATATCTTCCGCAAGCACGGTCGCATTCCGATGGAGGCGGCCACGGACTACGCCAAGACCCTTGATTACACGCCGTACCTGCGGCACATGCTCATGGCACCGGACCTACTCGATTTCCTGCGGATCATCGCTCCGCGCTGCCATCGGGCCATTTCCACTAACCGCACCACCTCAATGGACATGATCTTGGACATCTACGGCCTGCGTCCGTGGTTCGAGATCGTCATGACTGCTGCCAACGCTCCCCGGCCCAAGCCTGCGCCCGACGCGCTGCATGTGATCTTGGAGCATTTCCAGCTCCGGCCTGACGAGACTGTCTTTATCGGCGACTCCAGCGTGGATCAGGCGCACGCAGCAGCTGCTGGCGTGGATCTGATCGCCTTCCGCAACCCGGAGCTGGAGGCGCGCTGGCGTGTTTCCA
The DNA here is from genome assembly GCA_011391865.1 of Desulfobulbaceae bacterium. GTDB lineage: Bacteria > Desulfobacterota > Desulfobulbia > Desulfobulbales > Desulfobulbaceae > Electronema. Next base: position 3,993 of record JAABPV010000035.1, read on the forward strand.
GCTTCATGGACATCCTCAATCTGCCGCCCTTCGCGGCTCTGGAGCTGCGCCCATGAAAAACACGCACGGCGGCAACCTGCACGATCTTGCGGCCCGCTGCGGCTGCAAGCCGGACGACATCCTCGATTTCAGTGCCAACATCAATCCGCTCGGCCCGCCAGAGCAGCTCTGGCACGTTTTAGCGGCGCGGATGCAGGATATAGTTCACTATCCTGATCCTGACGCGTCAGAGCTGATCAAAGCCATCTCCAACCGGCGCCGGATCTTCTCTACCCAGATCATTGTCGGCAACGGCACATCCGAGCTACTGCACGCGGCGGTGCGCGCTCTCAAGCCGCTGCGGGCGGTGATTCCTGTGCCCGCCTATGTGGACTACCGTCATGCCTGCGCCAAGGCCGGCATCAAGGCGCTGTCTGTGCCGCTGCCGGAAGAGAAGGACTTCCAGCCCGACCTGCGCGTCCTCTACGGCATTCTCCGTCCGGGCGACCTCCTTATCCTCGGCCAGCCGAACAATCCCACCGGACGGATGTGCGACCGCAACAAGCTGCTGGCTTTGGCCGACCGCTGCCCGGAGACGCTCTTCCTCATTGACGAGGCCTTTGCCGGGTTTGTGGAAGGATATGAGAGCGTGGCCTGCTGCCGGGAGAACATCATCACCCTTTGCTCGCTGACCAAGCTCTACGCGGTGCCGGGCCTGCGTCTCGGCTTCATAGCCGCTTCGGAGCAGCATTGCGCGACCATCCGCAGCCAGATTGCGCCGTGGGCGGTGAACACGCTGGCCCAGGCCGCCGGAGCATTTGTCTTAGGCGATGAGGACTACCTTCGTCAAAGCCGGGAAACCGTGCGCCGCTGCCGCGAGATGCTCTGCCGCGAGCTGGCCGAACACGTGCCGCAGGTACGGGTGATCGAGGGAGCAGCCAACTTCCTGCTCCTGCGCCTGAACGTGCGCACTGACGCTGCCAAGCTGGCAGAAAAGCTGCTGCGGGACTTCCGCATTGCCATACGCGCCTGCGCCGACTACGAGGGTCTGGACAGGCAGTATTTCCGCATCGCGGTGCGCTCGGAGGAGGAGAACAGCCGCCTTGTCAACGCCATGCGCCTGATGCTGGCGCTGGGGTCAGCCGTGGCCTCCATAGGCAAAAAGAAGAAGACTCCGGCCCTGATGCTTTTAGGCACCGGATCGGACGTGGGCAAGAGTGTGCTCGCCGCTGGGCTGTGCCGTGTCCTGCTGCAAGAAGGCCTGCGGGTTGCCCCGTTCAAAGCCCAGAACATGTCGCTTAATTCCTGCGTGACCAAGGACGGCCTGGAGATGGGCCGCGCTCAAGCGGTGCAGGCGCAGGCCTGCCTTCTTGACCCGGACGCACGCATGAACCCTGTCCTGCTCAAGCCGAATTCCGACGTGGGCAGCCAGGTGATCGTGCTGGGTAAGCCCGTGGGCAACATGCGCGTGGCCGAGTACGTGCGTTACAAGGAGCAGCTCTGGAGCACGGTCTGCGCCGCCTACGATGAGCTGGCCGCTGAATATGACTGCATGATCCTTGAGGGCGCAGGAAGTCCGGGCGAAGTCAACCTCAAGGCGCATGACATTGTCAACATGCGCATGGCCCGGCACGCTCAGGCTCCGGTGCTGCTGGTCGGCGACATAGACAGGGGCGGTGTGTATGCCTCCTTTGTCGGCCATGTTGAGGTGATGGCCCCGTGGGAGCGCAGGCTGCTGGCTGGCTTCCTCGTCAACCGCTTCCGGGGCGATGCCTCACTGCTGGCCGACGCGCACCGCTTTCTGGAGCAGCGCACAGGCAAGGCGGTCTTCGGCGTGGTGCCGTGGCTACCGGATCTCGGCCTGCCGCAAGAGGATTCGGTCAGCTTTAAGGCAGGCATCTACGACCGACCTAAGCCTGCGGCTGCGCATGTTGAGATCGCCCTGCTCGACCTGCCGCATATTTCCAACTTCACCGACTTGGAGCCGCTGCTGGCCGAACCAGATGTCTGGCTGCGCCCGGTCCGTCATGCAGATGAGCTGGGCCAGCCGGACTGCGTCATCCTGCCAGGCTCAAAGAATGTTCCGGCAGACCTCACCTGGCTGAAGGAGCATGGCCTGGCCGAAGCTGTCCGCAAGCTGGCGGCGGCAGGCGCGGAGCTTGTCGGCATCTGCGGCGGCTTCCAGATGCTCGGCCAAGCTGTGGCTGATCCGCACGGCTTGGAAGGCGGAACAGGCAGCGTCAGCGACGGCCTTGGCCTGCTCGACCTGACTACCGAGCTGGCGGCGGAGAAAACCTTGATCCGCAGACAGGGCGTGCATCTGCCCTCCGGCCTGCCAGTGCGCGGCTATGAGATCCATCATGGCCTGAGCCAGACAGCGGCGGAGCACCTGCTTGCCTTCGAGGATGGCGGCTCCTGCGGCTGCGCGGACGCTTCAGGGAAGATCTGGGGCAGCTATCTGCACGGCATATTTGACAGCGACTCCTTCCGCCGCTGGCTGCTCAACCGCCTGCGCCTGCGCAAAGGGCTGGCCGCTTTGGATGACAGTGCGGGCGCGCGATACGACATAGAGCCTGCCCTTGACCGTCTGGCCGACGTGCTGCGGCAGCAGTTGGACATGGAGGGGATTCGTCGGCTGCTTGGCGTGTGAGAGAGGTGGCGGATGAAAACTTTCCTGTTGACCTTGCCTTGGATGACCATCACCGAGCACATGAGCACCTGCTGGATGAACATCTACACCTGCTCCGCGCCCGGCGCGATGCTGCTTCTGCCAATCTTGCCGATATGGCTGTAAACGGCGGTTGCGCCGTCCTCGGAGATCACCCAGACTTCCTGCGCCCCTTTTGCTAAATAGAGATCAACCTTGCCCCTGATCTCCGCTTTGGCGTTGGAAGGGGACACGATCTCGATGCAAAGTTCCGGTGCCTTTGGATACGGTGTTTCATAGGCAAACTGGCGGATGAACTCATCTGAAGCCCAAACAACATCCGCCACTTTCACGCCTTCCGAGGTCTGGATGGAGCATTCGGTGATGACCTCGCCGCTTGGCAGCTTATTGATCAGGTTGGCGGCCATGCGTCCTTGGATGCGCCCGTGCCGGTTGGAGGCCGGACTCATCAGGATAGTGCCGAAGCGGTTCAGCTCAATCTTGAAGGGCAGATTCTGGAGGAGGGGATTGCTGAGGACTTCGGCCCATTCCATGAGGGTTCTCCTGCGGGATGAGGTTGCTAAACATTGCGCATTCCAATGCAATCAATGTATGCAACTTTTGCCTGTAAAGCAAGTTTATCTGGCAGGAGGCGGGAAGCAGGCCGTTTGCTGCTCACTTCCCCGCCTTGGCCATCACCCAGCACATAAGCACTTGCTGGATGCTGACTTCCCTTCGTAAGGCGGCAGATATAATTGGATGGGCAAGCATAAAGACGCTTGCCCATCCTACAGTGCTTCATAGCAGCTTATTAAGACGGCAACTCAAAATGCATCCAATTTGGGATAACGCCTGCTTCCCAGCATTCTCTCGCTGCCTGCGCAGACTCCCTCATGGTCTCCAATGTGTTCAGCCACAGAGCATCTTGCGGAATTACAGTTCCGCCCCCCCAAAGCACATTGAGGTTCGACATCATCGCCGCGAACTTCCTTTGCAGCACCTTATTGGTTGAATGAGTTGCATTTTCTATTCCTGCATAGACAGGCGGCAAACCGGCACGTTTGATTTTCAGGAAACGGCCATAATGGGAAAGTTCTTTATGCAGAATAGGGCTTGCCTTATATGGTGCTCCCGGTGCCCCAGAAGGCACAGTATTGTTCATCTGATACTTTTCAGGCTCCACCAAGAAGCCAGGACTTATCATTCCACCTTCTCCCTGTGCCTCTATAGCTTTAACCGCCTCCTCTGCATCATTTATGCTCCTGATAATCTGCGGATACCCCTGCGCAGCCCAACGTTCCTGCTGATTCTTTGCTGTCCAGCTAAACTGGTTGACCTCTTTGATGCCGAAAAGCAAAGCATGATACATTTCGCCGATAGAGCTGTAAGGATAGGTTGGAGAATTATTGCCGTTTGGCGTGATATCTTTCGCCCCTAAAGTAGATTCTGGTGTTTCAATAGCCAGCATAGCAGACAAACTATTGCTGTCAAGCGGCCCCATGTTAACATCTAGCACTGCTCCAGGGTTTAAAAACCAAACTGGAATATCATAACTAGGAAACTGGAATGATGGTGTTGTATCCAGAGCGACACAGAGATTTGCGGCAAGTTGCAGGTGCATCATCTCTTCGATTAGCACACCACGTATAATGTTGTATGCATCACTATTTTCATCTATGACGGAAGTCATCACTGTTGTATAAAACGGGATGGTATAAAGTTCTACTGAAGCTGCTACTCGTGCATGTCTTTGAACTTCTTTCTTTATCCAAGGTGCCATAATGTTCTCCTTTTTTGTTCAATCAGGCCGGTTGCCATCAACCGGCCCGGTGTTCTCAGTGCTTACTCACTGCTTATCCACACAGTCACATGCTATATCCGGTGCTGTAGCATCTCGTTTTTTTGCCGCCCGGCAGCTGATATTTCCTCCTTGCTTCCAGCTTGTGTAGATATCATTGGCAATATTCAGTCCAAGCGGAACACCGCCGATGTTTTTGCTCAAATCTGGTTCTTTGCCGGATGGATCCAAGGCGAATGCGTCAAACGACCAATGGACACCCAGGTAAATGCGCGACCAGCCGTTCTCCTCTATCATCTGCCAGAGGCCTTTTGGGAACTTCCGTACATGACGGCTGCGCACCACTCCTTTGTTGTCAGTGGTCATGCCGTTCAGCTCATCTGAGACAAACGGGCCACGCCAAACGGCATCCTTCCCTTTATCATCCGGCGACACTCCATACCACAGGCGAATTATCTGAAATGCCGCTGCGCCGAAGGTAGCATGACCGGATGGATACGCAGGGAACGGCGGCGTAAAGTTGCTCTTTGTGCTGTTGCTTGCTGGTGCGCCCAGAGGCAGCCATTCAGGATCACAGTTATTGTCAATGTCATGAGTTGGAGTCGGAGCCGCTGGTCCCATAGATGGGTCATGCTCACGGATGCCAAGCACTGGCCGCCAGAGATCGTGCTTGTACTTCTGTTCCCAAGCAAGAATGCCTGCGTCACCCATTGCCGCGTTGACCATAGCAAACAGCTTGGCATTGTCGTCAACATTGTTTATTTCATCGCTGCCAGTCTTTTTAGCGTCCGCTACTATCTCCCGCAGTATCTGATTGTATAGCCGTGGCGGCGTGCCGATCTCATTCGGGCCGTCATAAGCCCAGTACAGGCCGATCAGCGTGTCATCAGGCGTGCGTTTGTCAGCATTGGAAGGCAAGGTGCCCATCAGCTCAGGGGCGATACCTTTTTTGCGCACCTGTTTGAGTGCGTTGACATAATCTGCACTGCCTAATGCAGGCGGCGTATCCAGTCCATGCCGTTTAGTCACTACAAAACACTTTGACTTCTCTCCATAGAATGGGGCGTGAAAGTCCTGCTCTGGATTCGCAGGGTCTTTACGGTGACCGCCTGGATATGTTGATGCTGCATAGCCGTCATCGCTGGCAGTTGGATCATCCTTACGGTCAGCAAGCATCGCCTGTGCCACAGTCAAACCAAAAGTGTGTCCTTCAGCCAAACCTGGCCCTGTTAGCCCTGCTTCCTGATGGGCTTTATCGAAATGTGACTTCTGGCGAGGATACAATGCGCTTAAGCAGGCATGAGCAGCGGCCGCCACTGCCGCTGCTGCATTTATTGGGCTTGGTGGAGTCGGCAGATTTGGCAGATAGGGAGGCAAGCCTTTTGCTCCAGCATGAGCGTCATACATAGCCAGATGCACAATAGCCAGCGCACGGGAGCTTAATGTTGGGCCGCCTTGCTCAGGGGATGGACTGTTAGTGCCGGGCGCGTTGCTGAAATCGCGCTTGTTGGCATCCAAGGCCACCTGATTCCAATAGAGAATGTGATCCATAGATTGCTCCTCGTTTAACTTTTATAAACGTAAAATTCGTTAGATTCAATTGAATGCTATCCCCCTCAGTGGTACCTGTCAAGAACATACTTCGCCCGTCCGCAAAAAACGCTGCTCCGCCCACGCGCATTCCCGCCAAGCATATTTTCCTCTTGACAAAAACCGCCGCGCTTTTTACTATGCCTGTTCAGGCAGTTTCACGCTCATGCCGAGCAGTTAAGAAGGCGGGCGCAAATACCTCGCTGCAAATTTGCCGCAGCGCACATGCAGTTTGCCATGCGGCATAGTACGCTTGCAGTGGGACGTTTCACGCTTTCCGAGAGGCAGAGCAAGCATTCCGTGAGGCATATCACGCTTCACTTGCGGCGCGGAACGCTTTCTCCGGCGTATTTCACGCTTGCCGCGAGGCAAAGCAAACGTGCTGCGTGGCATGGCAAGCATGAAATGCGGCATGTCACGCTTGCCATGAGGCGGAGCAAGCGTTCCGCGTGACGTTTCATGCTTGCCGCGAGGCAAAGCAAGCGTGCTGCGTGGCATTTCATGCGTGACATGAGGCGCGGCAAGCGTGCAATGCGGCAAGTCAAGCGTTCCGCGAGGCATTTGCAGTTGCAAACACGGCATTTCAACCTGAACAAATTCCAGCAAAAACAGCGCAGGAGGCAATCATGGCACGTTTTCCCAAGCGAGAGGCGGACATCAGGATTTTGGTGCAGAACATCATCGCCGGT
>JAABPV010000035.1:10794-26547 GCA_011391865.1 Desulfobulbaceae bacterium
GCGCAGGAGGCAATCATGGCACGTTTTCCCAAGCGAGAGGCGGACATCAGGATTTTGGTGCAGAACATCATCGCCGGTTTGACCGACAACCCGGACTTTCCCAATCCGCCCTTCACTCCGGCGCAGCTGCAAGCCTTATTGGACAACGTGACCGCTCTGGAAGATGGCCAAGTTGCAGCCCAATCTGCCGCCCAGCAGGCCACAGAGGTCAAGCAAGGCGGGATTGATGAGATGGTTTCGGCGGCGAAGAGCGTTCTCAGCTATGCGGAAGACGCGGTGAGCGGCAATGATGCCAAATTAGCCGCGCTCGGCTGGGGCGGCAGGGCGGAGCCGACTCCGCTGCAAGCTCCGGGCCAGCCGCGTTCCTTGGAGGCGGCCCAAGAGGGGCCGGGCTGGCTGACTTTGGACTGGAAGAAATCCCCGGACGGCGGCAAGGCGGCCTTTTACCGTGTCGAGCGGCGCAAGGCAGCGGGCGGCGAATGGGCAATGGTCGGCACAGCCTTGGAAACCGAGATCACCCTGAATAATCAGGAGCGCGGCAAAGAGTGGGAATACCGCGTCATCGCCGTCAACAAGGCGGGCGAAAGCGGGCCGAGCAACACGGTGACAGTGGTGCTTTGAGGCAGAGGCTTCCGGCGGCGCAGGCTGCTGCTGAAGCAGTAATCACCATTGCAGCAAAGGGCGGTCTCACGGGCCGCCCCTGCAATCCCCGCCTTTAACACGCTCCTCTCTCCCGCCTAATACTTTCTGAACAGCTCTGCTTTCTAATATTGCCCCGGATACCCGCGCAGCACGACCGCAGCGCGGAAAAAATATCAGGGAGAAAGCATGAAGAACCGCATCACATCGCCTTTGCTGCTGCTGACCTTGCTCGCCGTGCTTGCCGCTGCGGCGCAGAACAGTTTTGCCCAGCAGAAACGGGAAATCATCCTCCGCCTACACGGCTCCAACACCATCGGCGCAAAGCTCGCGCCTGATTTGGCCAAAGCCTTTCTGAAGAAGTCAGGTGCTGATGCTGTCAAACAGGTTGATCTCACGCCCGGCACAGAGATGGATGTGGAAGGCTTTTTTGCCGCCACTGGGACGACTCAGGTTATCGAAATCAGGGCGCACGGCTCCACAACCGCATTTGAAGGGCTGAAGAAAAAGCAGTGCGACATCGGCATGGCCTCGCGGAAGATCAAGGACAGCGAGGTGCAGGAACTGGCCTCGCTCGGCGACATGACCAGCATCGACAACGAGCATGTGCTGGCAATGGACGGCGTGGCAGTCATTGTCAACACCGCCAATGCCGCTGTGTCCAAGCTGAAGTTCTCTCAAGTGGCCGATCTTCTTTCCGGCGCAGTCAAAGACTGGTCGGCAGTGAGCTGGGGAAACGGCGAGGTCAACATTCATGCGCGGGACGAGAACTCAGGTACGCATGACACGGTCAAGGGCATTGTTTTGGATAAGAAGAAGATCAGCGCAGCAGCCAAGCGCTGGGAGTCCAACGAGATGCTTTCTGACGCGGTCAGTGCCGACGAAAAGGCCTTCGGCTATTGCGGAATGCCTTATGTGAAGGGCAACAAGGCACTGGAGATTTCTGATGGCGGCTTGTATGTCCAGCCCTCAGCGTTGACGGTTGGCACAGAAGACTATCCTCTCAGCCGCCGCCTCTATCTTTACACCCCAGCTGCGCAGAAAAACCGTCATGCCCAAAGTTTTATCGAGTTTGCCTTGAACAGCGAAGGGCAGGCCTTGGTCGGGCAGCATAAATTTGTCCCGCTGACCGTTTCCGCCGGAGAGCATAAAGTCATGCTCACGCGCGGGGTCAATGAGAACTTCAAGACGCTGTACAAATATATGGTCGCTGTGCGGGGAGCGAAGCGGCTCTCGGCCAACTTCAGGTTTAAAGGTGAAAGCCTTGAACTGGACAACAAGGCCTTGCGCGATGTGAAACGGATGGCTGCTTTCCTTGCCGATACCAAAGCGGAGCAGATCCTGCTTACAGGCTTTTCCGACCGCCAAGAGGACGCGGCCCGTGCAGCTGAAGGATCTTTTGACAGCAACTATGCCAAGAGCCTTGAGCTTTCCTGTCAACGGGCGGAAGCGGTCAAGGAAGCCCTCAGCGCACGCGGCATCAACGTGACCGATCTTCTCTGCCTTGGCAGCGAAATGCCCATCGCCTCCAACGCCACCGAGGCGGGGCGGGAAAAGAACCGCAGGGTCGAGGTCTGGATACGATAACTTGATCACATCAAATTCTCATCTTCCCATAATACTTCTCTCACGATTGCTTGTTTGAATAAAGACAGGCAAAGCTGTCTGACCTTTTCAAAGGAGGAAAAGTCATGCCAGAACGAAACGAGAGTGCTCTGGAGCGTGCCTTGGAGAAAGCGGCAAAGATCATCTGTTCCTTGCAGGCAGGCCGCTGCCCTGTTAAGGAGGAGCATTTCACAGGCTGTCCCAGCGTGTGCAATGAGGACAGTCTGCCGTGGAAGTGCTGGGTTTCCTATCTGCGGGCCACTGCCAGCAGGGCCGCCGCATGACAGTGCTGAACGTCCTGTTCAGCGCTGACTGACCATCATTGTTCCGCTCTCAAGTAGCCAGCCGAAACCTCGGCTGACTGTTTTTTTATTTCTCCGCAGTCCGCATCAACGAAGCTCCTTCCTTGGCTTGTTTTTTCTCCAACCTGTGGTATGCTCCTCCCTGCCCGCGCCGTTTCAGCGAAGCTGAATGAAATGAAAAAGGCCGCGCAGGTATTCCGGCCACCAAAGTCCCTGTACTTTGGTTCACAAAGTCCAAGGACTTTGATCAACACGAATGCATGGTTTCGTGCGCAGGCATCCGCACCGGCAGCGACGGCAGACTGGTGGATATTTTGGATGTGGAGGTGTAGAATAGGGGTTGGGGAGGGCGGGGGCTTTCCCAAATGGGATTCTTGCAGAATAGATAGAACTGTATAATATCTTGTATATACCAAGGAGAGGGATGATGGCAAGCGAAAAGCCGACAATAATTCTGTTGTCAAAATCAGATATGAGTAAGGAGGAAATATCTGCCTTGTCTGATGCAGAAGCATGGAAACGCATTTATTCGATACGTACTGTTAAATACAGAGACAATCGGCTGCAAGTTTGTTTTACTGGTTTTGGTGCCAGTAAAAAACAAGAACTCATTGATATAGCTAATTCTAAGAATTTTAAAGTCGTTTCGTCTGTAACCAAGAAACTAGATTTTCTATGTGGCGGTGAGAATGCAGGCCCCAAGAAGATTGAAAAAGCTGAAGCTCAAGGTGTCCAGTTTCTGAGTGAAAATCAGTTTATTCAATTGATTGAAACAGGTGAAATACCAAATCCAACATAACGAAGTGTTCAAACTACGCTGCGCTTTGGAACATATAACTTGAAGTACCCGGAGAAAAGCATGGCTGAAGCTGATGAAATCAACGTTCTCAACGTGAGAGAGGGGGCTTCATGGAATGGAATCAGGTGGTCGCTCATCCGCAGCTGCAAGACTTGTCCTTCAAGATTGAATTGAATGAGTGGGGGAACATCGTCATGAGTCCTGCGTCCAACCGGCATGGCAATCTTCAGGTGCGGATTGCCATGCACTTGATGCGGCTGATGGGCGCGGGCGAGGTTTCCGCTGAAGTCAGCATCCTCACGGCCAAGAATGTCAAGGTGGCTGATGTCGCATGGGCTTCCGATGAGTTCATCGCCCGGCACGGCTTCACAACCCCTTACCCTGCCGCACCGGAAATCTGCGTGGAGATCGTCTCTCCCGGCAACACTGCGGGCGAGATGGCCGAGAAGAAGGCCTTATATCTTGCCAGCGGAGCGAAAGAGGTCTGGTTCTGCCAAGAGAGCGGTGAGATGGAGTTCTTCGCCCAAGCAGGCCAGCTGGCGGCTTCTGCTCTCTGCTTCGGCTTTCCCGCAGTCCTTGCCCACCGCAACGACGTATGAATGCTGCGGGCAGCAGCCCTCTTGCCGAGCGGATGCGGCCACGCTCTTTGGCTGACTTTGCCGGGCAGGAGCATCTTGTCGGCAAGGGCAGACTGCTGCACGATCTGATCAGCGGCGGCAGGCTGCCGTCACTGCTTTTGTGGGGGCCGCCCGGCTCCGGCAAGACCACGCTGGCGAATATTCTTGCCAACAGCGTGCAGGCTGATTTCGTCTTCTTCTCCGCCGTGCTCTCCGGGGTGAAGGAGATCCGCCAGATCGTTCAGCAGGCAGAGGCGCGGCGGCAGGAGGCGGCCACTGTTCTCTTTGTTGATGAAATCCACCGCTTCAACAAGAGCCAGCAGGATGCTTTTCTCCCGCATGTGGAGAGCGGCCTGCTCACCCTGATCGGTGCGACCACCGAGAATCCCTCCTTTGAAGTCATTGCCCCGCTGCTGTCCCGCTGTCAGGTGCTGCTGCTCAAGCCGCTGAATCCTGAGTACATTGCTCAGATCCTGCATAGAGCTTTGGACGATGCTGAACAAGGGCTTGGCGGGCAAGGACTGACTGCTGATGAGCAATCCCTTGAGCTGATTGCCCAGTTTGCCGATGGCGACTGCCGCCGCGCCCTCAACTGCCTCGAAACAGCGGCGGCTTTAGCCATGAAGAACGGCGCGGGGCGCATCAGCACAGTGACGGTTGGCGAGGTGCTGCAAGAGCGGACGCTGCGCTATGACAAGAGCGGCGAGGAGCATTACAATATGATCTCCGCCCTGCACAAAAGCCTGCGCGACAGTGACCCGGACGGGGCCTGTTACTGGCTGGGCCGGATGCTGGCTGGCGGTGAGGATCCGCTCTACATCGCCCGCCGCCTGATCCGCTTTGCCAGCGAGGATGTGGGCATCAGCGATCCGAGGGCTTTGGAAGTGGCCTTGAGCTGTCGCCAAGCGTATCATCTGCTTGGTTCGCCGGAAGGAGAACTTGCCTTGTATCAGGCTGTGGTGTATCTTGCCACCGCGCCGAAGAGCAACGCCTTGTATATGACAGCAAAGAAGGTGCGGGCGGAGATCAGGCAGAGCGGCTCATTGCCCGTGCCGCTGCATCTCCGCAATGCGCCGACCAAGTTGATGCAGGACTTCGGCTATGGCAAGGGCTATCAATACGCGCATGATCAGCAAGATGCATTGACGACGCAGGAGCATCTGCCGGAGCAGCTTGCAGGCAAAACCTTCTATCAGCCCACAGAGCGCGGCTATGAGGCGGTAGTGAAGGAGCGGTTGATCAAATGGCGGGAGATGCTGCGGCAACGGGCAGGAAAGCGGCGCGGCTGAATTCACCTTTCATGCATTTTTTTCGATGACCGAGTACATCCCGGAGGACTTCCGTCTCTCTGCCTATAACTATTTGCTGCCAGAAGAGCTGATCGCCCAGCAGCCTGCTGACCGGCGCGAGGAGTCTCGTCTGTTGACCCTGCATTGCAATGACGGTAGGACAGAATTCCGCCGCTTCGCTGAAGCAGGTGCGTTTTTCCGGCCCGGCGATTTGCTGGTGGTCAATAACACCAAGGTTTTTCCCGCCCGGCTGCTTGGCAGCAAAGCTGGTAGCGGCGGACGAGTGGAGCTGCTGCTGCTCCACTTTCCTGAAGAGCGGCAGGCAGGAGAGGCGGCGGCTTTGGCCCTGATTCGCAGCTCGAAGCGGCCCAAGCCCGTCAGTCTGCTGCATTTTGCTGACGACTTGCAGGCGAGGGTTGAAGAGCTGCTGCCGGACGGAAAAGTTCGCGTCGCGCTCCTCCATCCACCTGAGACTGAGCTGGCCACATTGCTGGAGCGACATGGCCAGCTGCCTCTGCCGCCCTACATCCGCAGGCCGGAGGGCAGCACACCTGAGGACGCGCTCCGCTATCAGACTGAATATGCCCAGCATGTCGGCTCAGTGGCCGCGCCGACAGCCGGACTGCACTTCAGCCGCAGCCTGCTGGATGAACTGGAAGGGCAGGGCGTGCGGCAGGCCGCTGTCACCCTGCATGTCGGCTACGGCACCTTTGCTCCGGTGCGCTGCGAGGACATCCGCCAGCACGAGCTGCATAAGGAGTTTGTCCAAGTTTCTGAAGAGACAGCGGCGGCGGTGAACGCCACGCGAGCTGCGGGCGGCAGGATATGGGCAGTCGGCACCACCACGGCGAGAACGCTGGAATTCGCAGCGGCGCAGACTGGCCGCGTCGAGCCGACAGAAGGACTCTGCGGCCTCTACATTTATCCGGGCTGGCAGTTCAAGGCGGTGGACAATCTGATCACCAACTTTCATCTGCCGCAGTCCTCGCTGCTCTTCCTTGTATCGGCACTGGCAGGCCGGAAACAGCTTTTGGCCGCCTATGCCGAGGCGGTCGCGCAGCGGTGCCGTTTTTTCAGCTACGGCGACGCGATGGCGGTCATTGCCAAACCGTAGTGCTCAGAGCTGGTCATCTTCCAGCACCTGAAAGGTGACATCTCGGCTGAATTCGCTGCTGACCAAAAGCGGATCCTCGGCCTGATAGATCAGAGCGGTCTGAAGGAAGAGGAAGCTGTCGTACTCCATCTCGGTGAACTCCACAGCCATGTTCTCGCCGTTGACCCAGACCACCTTGCCTTTGGCTTGGAAATCAACCGCCGGGCCGACAGTGCCAATTTGGCGCAGCTCGACCTTGCAGGCATCGCCTTCATGCTGCTCAAACTGCCCTTTGACGCAGATACCGCCCAAGCTGAGGTTGCAGACGCTCTGCTCGTACTTCTTCGCCCCGAAGTCCAGCAGCACATCCTGCTCAAAATTGATCCGGGTGAACCGGCGTATGCCTACGGTGTTTGCCATGTCCTCGCCCTGCTGAAGGATTGGTTGGAAGAAAGCTGCGCCGCGCCGACAGCGGCGGAACAGAGCCGCGTCAGATCAGCCTCGCTGATGATGAAGGGCGGCATCAAGTAAATCAGTCGGCCAAAGGGCCGGAGCCACACGCCTTGTTCAGCAAAGAACCGCTGTAAGGCGGCGACATCCACCGGCTGCTGCATCTCAATCACGCCAATTGCGCCCAGCGCGCGCACGTCCGCGACGCTGTCCAAGCAGCGGGCCGGTTCCAGTTCGCGGCGGAGCTGCCGCTCAATCGCCGCAACACGTTCCTGCCAGCCGTTTTCCATAAGCAAAGAGACAGATGCCGCCGCTGCCGCGCAGGCCAGCGGATTGGCCATGAAGGTCGGGCCGTGCATGAACAGCCCCGGCCTGCCTGCGGAGATGGCGCGGGCAACGCGATCTGTGCAGAGCGTGGCGGCCAAGGTCATGCAGCCGCCGGTCAAGGCTTTGCCGATGCAGCAAATGTCCGGGCTGACTCCGGCGTGTTCGGCGGCGAACATTCTGCCGGTGCGGCCAAAGCCGGTGGCTATTTCGTCAAAAATCAGCAGGGTGCCAAACTGATCACAGAGATGGCGCAGCTCGCGTAGATACTGAGGATGATAAAACCACATCCCGCCCGCGCCCTGAAAGATCGGCTCGATGATCACCGCCCCGATTTCATCGCGATGCTGCTCCAAAAGTGCGGCTAATCCGGCGATGTCGTCCGGCTGCCAATCATCCTTAAAGCGGCAGTGCGGGCGCGGCGCGAAGAGCTGCTGCGGCAGGATGCGGCTGAAAAGGCTGTGCATTCCTTCCGGGTCGCAGACCGACATAGCAAGGAATGTGTCGCCATGATAGCCGCCGCGCACGGTGAGGAAACGGCATTTTTCCGGCAGCCCTTGCGCCTGCTGATATTGCAGGGCCATTTTCATGGCGGCTTCCACGGCCACTGAGCCGGAATCGCAGTAGAAGATTTTGTCCAAGCCAGCAGGGGCCAGCTTCAGCAGCAGGCGGCCCAGCTCGACCGCAGGCGCATGGGTCAGGCCGCCGAACATGACATGGGCCATTTTCTCCGCCTGCGCACGGACAGCAGCAATGATCGCCGGGTGGCTATGGCCGTGCGCCGCCGCCCACCACGAGGACACGCCGTCAATCAGCTCGCGCCCGTCGCGCAGCCGGATGCGCACCCCGCTCGCCGATTCAACCAGATGCATTGGCAGCGGCGCGGTCATCGAGGTGTAGGGATGCCAGAGATGCTGGCGGTCAAAGGCGGCTAAATCGGCAGTCATAGCTGAATAAGCATGGTGGTCAGTACAGCATAACTCCTGCAGGAGCGATGCGCAAGAGGCTGCGTTGTTCTCAGACCGAACCACGCTGATTCTGCTGAAAAAAGAAAGGCCGCTTTCCCAAAGGAAAACGGCCCGCATGATACAGTTCTGCTGAACGGATTACTGCTGTCCGCCTGTCGGAGCAGCGGCTCCGGCATTGGCGGCAGCCTGCGCCTCCATCAGTTTTTTCAGCTTGCCCAGCTCTGCGATCTCCACTTCTGTCAGCGGTTCGGGAGAAGGGCAGCGTTTGTCGGTCTTTTGCAGGGCGGTGGTGAGCACAGCGGTGTTGATGCCGCCGGGGAAGTTGATCGGCGGACAGCCGTGGCCTTTCTCGCAAACCATGTCCCATTTGGGTGCCGCTTGGCTGTGGCAGGAAACGCAGGTGCCGAATATGTTCTTCACCGGCTTCTCAGGATTAAAGCCGCGCTGCGTGATCTTGGCACCGGCGGCAGTCACATCAAGGGTGAAGAATTCCCAGTCATTGCTGGCAGGATTGGCACCTTTCTCCCGCTTCACCATCACCTCGCCGGGGAAGAGCTGGAGCACGGAGCCGGGCGGATACGCGCCGCCGTCTGCGGCATTGGCCACCGCCAGTGTGCCTTCCACGTCGCCGAGCAGGTTGTCCACGTACATGCTGCGCACCTTTTTCATCTCGTGCAGACAGCGGAATGAGGCATCAGTGACCTCAACCTGTTTCGCCCCGGCCTCCGCAAGCGGAGTTACCGGAACAACCGCAGCACCTGTATCGGCTGCCGCCGCCGCTGCGGGCTTTTCGGCGTTGCCTGCGTCTGCCGCCTTGCCAACAGCCACGCTGAACGCCAGAGCCAATACACTGAACAGCACAACCTTCTTTGCGGTGATGACCATTTGCTCCATTCCTCCTTTTTGGGTTTGCTCAGTCAGCGGCAAGCTGTTTGCCGGACATGATATTGACTAAATCCTACTTGGTGGTGTTGTGTCAAGCCCGGAAAATGGAAAAAGAAAAAATGGCTGGTCAAGTTTTGAGCCGCCGCCATGTCTCGACGGTGTAGGGCAGCGACCCGTCAATGCGCTCTGACTGCGTCAGCATGTACGGCGGTGAGGAGAACGGCGGGAAAAAGGCATCTCCAGCGAATGCCTGATCAATACGGCTGAGGATAAGGACATCCGCAGCTCTGTCCAACGCCGCGCTGTAGAGCTGCTCCCCGCCGATGACGAAAATTTTTGTCGCATCCGGCCCGGCGACGGTCACAGCCTCGTCCAATGAATGCACGATCTCCGCGCCGGGAGCGGCAAAGGCCAAGTCTCGCGTCACCACGATGTTGCGCCGTCCGGGTAGGGGACGGCCTAAGGACTGCCACGTTCTGCGGCCCATGATCAGGCAGTGACCCCACGTGATTTCCCGGAAGCGGGCCTGCTCGCCGGGAATCTGCCAAGGAATGGCGTTGTCCCACCCGATCACCCCGTTTGCGGCCACCGCCGCGATGAGAATCAGCTCCATTGTCCGCGCTCAGTCCGCCGCGCTGTCCAAATCTTCAGGATAGCCGTCATCCTCTGGGAGGTATTCCGGGACGACGGCGGCAGCGTCTCCGTCGCCGCTGGGCAGGGCGCAGAGTTGCCGCACCTTCTGGTCAATTTCCAGCAGCATCTCAGGATGTTCTTTGAGAAATGCCTTGGCATTCTCACGGCCTTGGCCGATGCGCTCGTCGTTGTAGGCGTACCATGCCCCGCTTTTGTCAACGATCTTGCGGTCCACCGCCAAGTCAAGCAGGTCGCCGGCGCGGGAGATGCCCTCGCCGTAGATGATGTCAAACTCTGCCTCCCGGAAGGGCGGCGCGACCTTGTTCTTCACCACTTTGATTTTGGTGCGGTTGCCGATCACCTCCTGGCCGTCCTTGATCTGCGCCTGCCGCCGGATGTCGATCCGCACCGAGCTGTAAAACTTGAGCGCATTGCCGCCGGTGGTGGTTTCTGGACTGCCGAACATTACACCTATTTTCATGCGGATTTGATTGATGAAAATCAGCACGGTGTTGGTTCGCTGGATGACACCGGTGAATTTGCGCAGGGCGTGCGACATCAGCCGGGCTTGCAGGCCGACGTGCTGGTCGCCGACGTTGCCGTCAATCTCCGCCTTCGGCACCAGAGCCGCCACCGAATCAATGACGATCACGTCCAGCCCGCCGCTGCGCATCAGAATTTCGCAGATTTCCAGAGCCTGCTCGCCGAAATCCGGCTGCGAAACGAGCAGATCATCAATATTCACGCCTAATTTTTCAGCATAGGTGGTGTCGAGGGCGTGCTCCGCGTCAATGAAGGCCGCGTTGCCGCCCAGCCGCTGGGCCTCGGCGATGACGTGCAGGGCCAGCGTGGTCTTGCCGCTGGACTCCGGGCCGTAGATCTCCGTCACCCGACCGCGCGGCATTCCACCCACGCCCAAAGCGAGGTCAATGCCCAGCACGCCGGTGGAAATAACCGGAATATTCTGCCGCTCATGTGCGCCAAGGCGCATGATTGAGCCTTTGCCGAACTGCCGGTGAATCTGGCTGATGGCGTTGTCAACGCTCTTGATTCGTCCTTCTGCCTGTTTTTCCGCTGAAATGGCCATCAATCGCTCCTTGCGTCAGATATTTTTTCAAGTATGCACTCGCAGTTCTCTGCTGGTAACAATTTTATTTCTAGTAAGTCACCAGTTTTAATGTCATTATTACTATTTACTATTTCCAATTTAACTTTTGTGAAAATCCGTGATAATTTTGGAAGTGCTATTTCTTGGTCAAACAAGGGTATTTTTTCATTTTCTGCCTGGTCGTGCCTCAATAAAAAGAACTTTTCTTTATCGTCACGCTGATTAAAGAGTTCTGCTGCGCAACTACTTGCTGTTAGCTCCATGCGAATGGTGCCATGAAAAGGTGATGTATATGTTCCCATTGATAAGACTTTATAAGTTTTTTTCACTTTTAAATACAAATCATCTGTCACGTCAAATGAACTATTGTAATATATTGGACATCTTAATTCTTCTGATATATACATTGCCATTCTGATGAAATCAAGATGAAAAAAATGATCTGAAAAACGCCCATCATCCCTATAAGAAAAAGATAAAAAAGGTAATCCTTTCGATTCTATCAAAAAATTCATTTTCCATTTATTGTTTATATCACGATGCAGATCGTATATTTTGTTGAAGTATTCGATAGAATTTAATTCACGTTTATCCCATAATTTATAGTTAATACTAAATGTCAATTTGATCAAGTTGCCAGAATGTGGCAACTTGATATTTATTGAGACAAGCCCATCTAACCCTTGCGCTTCTATTCTTATTGATTCTGTACCCCAAACAGCAGATCCATGCAAATCATAGAAAGATGATTCCTCTCTTGCATCTGGAGATACCATCTTGATTTTAATGATAATTTTTTGTTTTTCGAGATTCTCGAATCTAACAAATCCTCCTTTTATATCTTTTGAAAACTTTTCTACGATAGGTAATCCTTCAATTTTAACAGTAGATAAATCAATAGCGATATCGCTTCCATGACTGAATAATTCATTAAATTTTTCACCGACCTCTTTTGAGCATGACTTATTTGCTATTATTTTAAAATTGACGATTTCTTTTGGGTGAAGAGTAAAACCAGTTATTCCTCTATTATAATTTGTTTCAATAGTAAATCTCGGATCTAATTTTTCCAGACAACCTGATGTAGCTTTGATTGCATTTGGCACTAAATTTGGAAGAAAAACTGCTGTCTGCCCTGTTGCCGCCGCTACCAACATATTTACCGCATCCATTTTATCAGGAAGTTTCTTTCCTTGCTCGCGCTTTGCGTTTTCTTCGGCCTTCTCTTTCCACTCATGCAGCAATGCTACCGTGTATGTTTTCTCGTCCTTATCAATTTTGTCTGCACAATTAGCACATAACCACATTCCGTTGTGCATAGATTTCCTTTCATCAGGTTTTAATGCGGGGTTGTAACGTGGACCACCCGGAGCAGCCGCTGTAATATGCGCCGCCTTGCCAATGCTGTTTACTTCTTCCGGCCCTTCATCAGATGGTGCGTCGGTTGGGACGCGGCACTCAGGATTTGAACATCTGTTTCCTGCCCTTCTTCGTAAAGAATTTATTGTTTTTTGAGAAAAATCATCTCGACTATTTTGTTTTCTCATTTTTCTCAGCATGTTAAAGGAAAGGGGGCGAAGACATCGCCCCCGCAAAAGAAATCCTTACCCCCTCCCGTCCTTCATCAGCTTGTAATTCACCGCATCTTCCAAAGCCTGCCAGCTCGCCTCAATGATGTTGAAGGACACACCGACCGTTCCCCACTGGCTGCCTGCGTCGCGGCTTTCGACCAGCACCCGCACCTTGGCCCCGGTGCCGTGCTCGCCGGAGAGAACGCGCACCTTGTAGTCAATTAGCTCCATCTCCTCCAAGCGGGGATAGAAGCGGATCAATGCCTTGCGCATGGCCTTGTCCAAGGCATTGACCGGGCCGTCGCCGAGAGAAGCCGTGTGCTCCTCCTCGCCGTTGACGGTCAGGCGGATGGTGGCCTCGGTCAGCGAGGATGTGTCCATGATCCGCTTGCTGTTCATCACTCGGAAGCTCTCCAGTGTGAAAAACTGCTGCTCCATTCCCATCGCCCGGCGCATGAGCAACTCAAAGCTGGCTTCCGCGCCTTCGTACTGAAATCCCTGATTCTCCAGCTCTTTCAATTCGCGGATAATCGTACTCATAGCTGGGTCGTCCGGCTTCAGGTTCAGACCGTACTTCACCGCCTTATGCAGGACATTGGACTTGCCCGCCTGATCGGAAATGAGGATGCGGCGGACATTGCCCACTTTTTCCGGGGCGATATGCTCATACGTCACCGGGTTACGCTGCACCGCGCTGACATGAATGCCGCCCTTGTGCGCAAAGGCTGATTCGCCGACGTAGGGCTGATAACGGTTGTGCGGCAGATTGGCCAGCTCATTGACAAAACGGGAGGTGAAGTAAAGCTGGTCAATGTTCTTGCCGACCTCTGCTTCGAGGCCCATCTTGCAGATCACTGCCGGGATGATAGAGGTCAGATTGCCGTTGCCGCAGCGTTCGCCGTAGCCGTTGATTGTGCCCTGCACCTGCTGCACGCCGAGCGACACGCCAATCAGCGCGTTGGCCACGCCGGTTTCGGAGTCGTTGTGCGGATGAATGCCAATCTTGACCGTGCTGCCCAGCTCGCGGAGGAATTCCTTTACCCGCTCGATGATCGGCGGAATCTCGTGCGGCAGCGTGCCGCCGTTGGTGTCGCAAAGGGCCAATGTCTCCGCGCCGCCCTTGACCGCTTGCGCTAAGGTCGCCAAGCAGTATTCGCGGTTATTCTTGAAACCGTCAAAAAAATGCTCGGCATCGTAGATCAGATGCTGGACATGCGGGCACAGGAAGGCGAGCGAGTCCTCTATGATTTGCAAGTTGTCTTCGAGCTGTATGCGCAGGGCAGCATGAACATGGATGTCCCAGCTCTTGCCGAAAATAGTCACTGCTGGGGTCTTGGCCGCCAGCAGGGCCAGCAGATTTGGGTCTTTGTCCGGCGGATTTTGAAAATGCCGGGTCGCACCGAAGGCGGCCAGCTTGGCGTGCTTCAGCTCCACGCCCTTCATTTTTTCAAAATATTCCACGGCCAGCGGATTTGAGCCGGGCCAGCCGCCTTCGATGAAGTCAATGCCGAGCTTGTCCAACTGCTTGGTGATACGGATTTTATCGTCCACCGAGAGGTTGAAGTTCTCGGCCTGGGTGCCGTCCCGGAGTGTGGTGTCGTAAAATTCGATGAGCTGGGTCATATTTTTCCTTTCATGCGGCGGGATGAATGCTGCGCTTCCGTTTCTGCGGATGAAATCATACAATGAACAGGCGGACAGCCGCAATTCTTTTGTGCTCAGGCTTGGCGGACGCCGCGATGCCAAGGGCAAAAGGAATAAAATTAGCTGACAATATTGTAGTTTATTGCCTCTGCCGCACTGGAAACGGTCAGCAGGTTTATTTTATTGACATATTCTGATTAAATGCTATAACGAAATATAGGTGCGGCAAAAAAATAACCAGTGCGCAGGAGGAAAGCATGATTGACAACAAAGATTCTGCCGGAAACGCAGGCGCAAGCGAGCTTGTCAGTTTTCGCAATAAATTTACTCGTCAATTTATATTCTCATACTGGATTTTATTTGTAATCTTGCAGTTGAGCATCATATTGATAGTATTTATAATTGCAACAGATCAAGTGACAGCTGAACCTGTTGAAAAAATGGCTCTGGTTGCCTCGATGCAAGTGAGCATCGGAATATTCATCGGCTTTGTATCTCTTTTCCTCGGTTTCATGATGGCGTGGATCGGCATTGAGGCTGCATTTGCTTTTCAAGCTGATGCCGACGGCGCAGGAACGAAAACTGCGCTGTCGCTGCAAAGCGCGAGCCCAGGGCTGCTCTTCGCTCTTCTTGGCGCAGTGCTGATCATCATTTCTCTGCACAAAGATATTGGCTATGAAGTGACTGGCCCGTCTGCCGGGATGCAAACAGTTCCTGAAGGACATCAGGAAGAAGCTGCGCCGGAAATAAATCAACAGAATATCAGCACAAGAAAAATATAACCGCCTTGCAAGAATGGAGGGCATGAGCATGACTAGATATTTTTTATGCATTTTTGCGGTCTTCTTCTCTGTGCATTTTTCTGGCTTCGAGGCTGCCGCCCAGAGCGCAAGGCAGTTTTATTCAAATGGTCGGCCTGGAGGGGAAGGGAAATGGGAGCGGGATGAAAAAGCGAAGGGGCACAAAATATGGTGGCATTTCAAAGTCAACAAAAATGACAAAAAATACCAGCGGCATATTGCCTATGCTTTCGACAACCAGCCTTCTCGTGTCTATTACTATAACCCTGGAACAAAGAAATTCTGGGGCCGCTGCGAAATTCCGTCAGACGGTTCAGGGGGCGCAGGATATTCCGAGCTGAAGTCGGAAGACAGAAAGGAAAAACTTTCTCTCGTTGCTGAATCATCGTTCCCAAAACCCGGAGGAATGCCCATGCTGAAAGCGACGGATGAAGCCGGGAAAGCGCGTCTTGCCGAAGACGGAGCAACCATGGAGCCTCCTCCGCCTTTGCCAGTGCGTGTCTCTAAAGAAGGCGTGGCGTTGGATCCGCCGCCTTCCCCTGCGCTTTAATTGGCGCAGCGCGAAATACTTCTTCTGTCAACTCTGAATCTTTTCAGATTCAGAGTTTTTTTATTAGACATTTTGCATAAGCCGCTGCTCACGAATCAGCGTGACAGACAACTCGCGGCAGCCTTAATCGAAATGTTGTTTGAGGCAAAAAATAATTCATTGCGGCAAATATTTTTTATTTTTGGCGGAACATATGTTGCTTGAGGCAAACTAAACTTCGTCCGTGGCAGACACCTCGCGGCAACCTTAATCGAAATGTTGTTTGCGGCAAAAACTAAATTATTTTGGCAAAGAACATGTTGTTTGAGGCAAACTACACTTCGTCCGTGGCGGAATAATTTTTATTTTTGACAGAAAACAGCACTTTGCGGCGGAAAACACAGCGGATTGAAAAAAATCGGGTAGTGGCAAAACAGCAAGTGATGAGTTAGTATAGGGTGATGATACAAGAAATCATCACTCACCGATGCCGCTGC
>JAABPV010000036.1 GCA_011391865.1 Desulfobulbaceae bacterium
CTCCAAGACCTTCCGACGAAAATCTATTGAGTATGCCATACACACAGTGTAGTCATTTTATACTGCTTTGGCTATAACTGACCGTCCAGATCATCTGCTTAATTTCTCGATCATTTTTTCGTGCGAAACAGCCTCTTCCGGCTTGAAGGTCTTCAGACGGGCAAACGCAAGGGCCGCAAGGCGAAGGTCTTCCAGTTCCTCCTCCAAGGCTTCGTAGGCATCAAAAGATAGCAGGACAGCTTTGGGCGCGTCATTTTCAAGAATGATCAGCTTGTCTGTTTCGCCTGTTTCAAGGCAATTCAGAGCAGCAGCGGTCTTTTGAGAAAGGGCGGCGGCGGAGAGATAGTTTGCGGCGGGCATGGTATGCTCTTTTTTGTAGAGGAATTAATGTTTGACGATTACCGGGCCGCTTTGCGTGAAAGTGTGGCCGCTGCCGCCGATAACGTACTGATTAACAACAGTGCCTCCTTTTGCTGCCTGTTCTTCCACTGCTGCCCGCAATGCCTCAGCCGCCTTGAGTATTTCAGTATCTTTGTCAGCTCCGGCGGCCTGCACCTCTTCACTCAGAGTGCCTTTCCTGCCTTCGGAATCCGGTTTCTGCTCCAGCTTTTTCACCGCTTCGGCGACCTCGCTTTCCGTTCCGAATTTGTTCCGTATTAAAACTTTCAGCCATTCGTACGCATCTTGAACGACTTTTGCGCTTACTTTACCCAAAGCCCCAGTAATTGCAGAAGTAACAACATCCATTATTTTTCCTCCAATTTTTCTTTTTTTGAGGCGAGATTCAGTGAACGTCTCGTATATCCTGTAAAATAATCTTTGGCCAGCAGCTATATCAAATGATGAGATGAAATAATGTCATCCTGACAAGGCGTTCCATCATCAGATATAGCTATAACCTTTCCAATAGAAAACGAAATAAACACATTATTTTTAAAATTAATTTTGCTGAATGTAAGTGGCATTCGATTTTTAACAAACGAAAAGACATCTTCTTTATTCTTTTTTATATCACACTTTGTAACTAAAAGAATAAATTTATAATTGATCACTTTACTGTGTTCCGTAACTAAATTAGTTAAAAAATCATTTATTATTTTGTCTTCCTTTCTCGCTTTGTCCCATGCGACAGTTATAATAAATAAAAAATTTACATTTGAAATATTCAAGAATATATCAATGTGGAACGGAAAAATACGCTTGCCGTCAATATACGACGCAATTTGTTGCAAATCTTCACCATGCGTTTTAAAAAAACAATATTTAAACTTTCCTCTGATTTTTCAGGTCGATATTCAACAAACAGTTTAGTTATCTGATCGTTTCTTAAGCGAGGAGGAAATCGTTGATTTTGGAATGAATATGAAACAGTTTTCCAAAAAATGACACCTTTTTGAAAAAAATTATCACCTGTACCATGAATGAATAATTTTCCTTTTGCTCTTGGCTGCTGCATGGCATAGAGCATAGAACCAAGCACTGTAGTTTTTCCAGAAGCAGGCATACCAAAAAAGAAAACAAAATTCTTGCCTTCGGAAGCGTCAAGCAAATCCATTACATGCTGCCGACGTAGTTCCGCTTCATCTTCATCAACTGGAGCAGAGAATATTGATTCAGGAGATTCCGGCATATTAGACCTCAAATCAATAAATACGCATCTTTATTTTCAACTGCAATTGCAGGAAATCACGGATTCAATTCCACCAAAATGTCAGCTCCTTGCAGCTCGATGGCCGTAAAGGATTCGTCATAATCAAACACGGCGATGCCTTTTTCAGCAAGCAGGTCTAAAAAATCCAACCGATTGCATCCGGCAAGCTGCGCCGCTTTTCCTAACGACAATTTTTTTTCTTGGAAGCAGGCGACAGCGGCGGCAATCCGCATATACTGCGTGAAATCTTGAATGCCAACTTTCAGCGCAGCTAATATGTCCTGCGGAACTTCCAAGCGCATTGTTTCAATCATCGGAATTTTCCTTTTTCAGAGCGGAATCAACTCCGCAAATATTGAGAGCAATTAAACTGCATCTCATTGGATAACAAAGTGATATTTTTCCCGCACTATATCCCGGTTAGACATATTCGGCAAGCCTCTTGTTGCTGGAATATCAAGGCGCGGGCAATGTCTTCCGCAACCTGATCTACACCGGCCTGACGCGGGCGCGGAAGCTGGCGGTGTTTGTCGGCACGAGGAAGGCGTTGACGATGGCAGTAGGGAACAAAGATACGGGGTTGAGGCAGACGGCGTTGCGGGAGTTGGTGGGCGGGGAATGAAAGCTGCACACCACGCAGCAGTCGCCAATCCGAAGTCGTGGACAGGTTTGCCGGAGAGCAGCACCCCGAACTGCAAGAGAACTGCGTCAGTTTTCTGGCTGTCAGGGCTGCGGGGCCGCAGAAAGAGGTGTCGGCTGCGGAAGCTGTTGCAAAATGAACAAGGCGGCGCGGAGCTGATTGTCCTCGGCCAGTCGCCGCTCAATCTCCTCCTGCGCCTTGCCGCGCTTCGCTTTTTTCTCCTTAGCAGGGCCGGTCTGGTTAGCCAGATGACGGCTCAAATCCTTTTCCCGCACAGGAAGCTCCGCACCGCGCATGTTCTTGGCTTCGTCCGGCTCCTCAAAAGGCACGACAAGATCAGGACTGATGCCGGTCTCCTGAATGGAGCTGCCGCTGGGCGTGTAGTAGCGGGCGGTGGTCAGGCGCAGGCCGGAGCCGTCCGGCAGCGGCACCACGGTTTGCACTGAGCCTTTGCCGAAAGTCTTGGTGCCGACAATGAGGGCGCGTTTATGATCTTGCAGTGCACCAGCGACAATCTCCGAGGCACTGGCTGTTCCTTCGTTGACTAAAACCACTGTCGGAAAAGCGTGTTTTTCCGTGGCCGGATGGGCTTCAAAGAGCATGTCGTGCTCGCTGTCGCGGCCTTTGGTGGAAACAATCAGGCCGTGGCTGATGAACAGATCCGCGATTTTGACCGCTTGATCCAGCAGGCCGCCGGGATTGTTGCGCAGGTCAAGAATCAGCCCTTTCACTGGCTGTTTTTTCGCCGCTCCGCTCAAGGCTTTCTTGAAATCGGCGGCGGTGGCGTTTTGAAAATTGCTGATCCGCAGATGGTGAAAACCCGGCGCAAGTTCAGCCGCGCTGACGGAATGCTGCGGAATAAGAGCGCGGACCAAGGTGAAATCGACGTTCTGCCCGTCCCGGCTGACTGTCAGTATCACCTTTTCGCCCGTCTTGCCGCGCATCAGACCGGTTGCCTCCTTGAGGCTCAAATCCTTGACCGACTCGCCGTTGATTTTGACGATCTCATCACCCGCCTTGATGCCTTGCAGATCAGCCGGAGTTCCGGCGATGGGCGCGACCACAGTCAGCATCCCGTCGCGCACCGTGACCTCAAGACCCACTCCGCTGAAGCTGCCGCTGGTATCCTCTTGCAACTCTTTGAATTCCTTGGGCGAAAGATAGGATGAATGTGGATCCAAGGAGCCGAGCATCCCGTTGACCGCACCGAGCAGCAAGTTGCCGCTGCTGATTTCGTCAACATAATGCTTTTGCAGCAGATCAAGAATATTGGCGAAAACTTCAAGGTTGCCGTACAGCTCCGCTTCGTGCGGCCTGCTCTGCTCCTGCGCCGGGAGCGGGGCGGCAGCGACAAGGACGGAAAAAACAGCAGGAAGGCAGAAGCGCAGCAGCGAATGTCTCATAGCATTCCGGGATGATGTTTCATGACAACAGCTCCTTCCTCTCTTATACCGCAAAGCAGACGGCCATAAAAACAAAAAAACGCATTTGCTGCGCATCAGTCCGCTTTCAGCCATTGGAGGGGATCCTGCGCCGCGCCGTTCTGCCGGATTTCAAAATACAGGCCCGGCTCGTAGAGCGTGGCGAGGTCGCCGCTGACTCCGATTTTTTGATTTTGCGCCACCACGTCGCCCTCGCGGACAAAAACCGCGTCAAGGCGTGAAGTGAGGGTCAGCCAGTTCTGGCCGTGGTCAATGATCACCGCGTTGCCGTAGCCGTTGCGGTAGCCTGCAAAGATCACTCGGCCTTTCTGCGCCGCCCGCACTTCGGTGTCCGGCTTCACGGCGATGTGAATGCCGCTGACTTTCTCGCCTTTGCGGAAACCTTCCTTCAGCGTCTCGCCGAAACGCTGCGTCAGCTTGCCTGTTGCCGGATAGGGCAGCTTGCCTTTGTCCGGCAGCAGGCCCGGTCCGTTGTACGGCTCCGCTTCCGGCGGCTGCGAAAGCGAGCGGATGAGCTTGGCCTCAGCCTGGCGCATTTCCTGCATTGCCAGCTGGATCAGGCCCTGTTCAGCTTTGATGCGCGTCAGCACCTCCTCCCGCTGCAAGCGCAGCTCGTTCAAGGCTAACTGCTGCTCCTCAGCCTGCCGCATCAGCTCCTCCAGCAGCGACTCCTCCAGCTCATAGGCGGTCCGTGCCTGCTTCAGCGCGGTCAGGCTGGCGCGATATTTTTCAATCACTGTGCGGTCATAGCCAGCCATGCTGCGGAAAGAGTCCTGCATCAGCATCAGCTCCGGCAGGGTTTTGCTGGAGAAGGTGACATTCAGCGCGCCCAGTCTGCCCATCACATAAAAAGCCCGCAGCCGGTCGAGCATGTGCCGCAGCGCCTTGTCCCGCGCCTGCGCCGTCTGCGTGAGAAGCTCCTGGGTTTTGGCTAAATTCTGCCGCTGCTCCTCAAGCTGCTTCTGGAGCAGATTGATCTTGCCCTGCTGCTCGTCCATGCGGCTGCCGAGCTTGTCTAACTCGTCTAAAACCGCCCGCTCCTCCTCAGTGCTTTTCTGGAGCTTCTCCTCCTCCAAGGCCATTTCCTCGCGCAGCTTGCCGATTTTGATCCGCACCTGGCCTCCTGCGTTTTGGGCAATGACCGGCTGCGATGCGGCAAAAACAGCGGCGGCGAGGAGAGCGGCGGCCAGCGTTTTTCCTGAGCGCATCATACGCTGAGTATCTTGCGGATGGAGACAAAGCTGCCGCCCGCGCAGAGCAGAACAGACAGGACGATGATCATCGCTGCTGTGGGCGTGTCGAAAAAGCTGAAGGAAAACATGCCCTGCGCCGCTGTTTCGGCAAAGGCGGCCCGGATCCAGCGGAAGAGGATGTAGAGCGCGGCCATTCCGGCGGCAGAGCCGAGCAGGCCGAGCAGCGCACCTTCAAGGAAGAACGGCACCCGGATGTAGCTGTTCGACGCGCCGACGAGACGGAGCAGCTCCAGCTCGTTTTTGCGCGAAAAGACGGTCAGGCGGATGGAATGGCCGATCATGAAGGTGGTGGTCATGATCAGCAAGCCGCCGGACAGAAAGACCACCACTTGCAGAAGCTGAATGAAGGAGTTGAAACGCTCCACCCATTCCCTGCCGTACTGCACCTTGAGCACACCGGGCAAATTTTCTAAGTAGGCAGAAAATTCTTTGATCTTGGAAAGACTTTCCAAGCTCCGGCGCGGATAAATCTCAATCGAGGACGGGAGAAAATCCTTGGGAATATCCTTCAGCACGTCTTGGCTGTCATCGAGCTGGCCTTTAAAGCGGTCGTAGGCTTCTAATTTGGAGACAAATTCAATCCGCTCCACCTTGTCGAATTTCTCAATCTTGTGCCGGTATTCCTGCTGCAAGGTCTGATCCGGCTCCTCGTCGAGGTAGACAATCAGGCGCAGGTCGTTGTCCAAGCGGTTGCCGAACTGGAGGGCGTTGTTATAGACCAGATAGAAGAACGTGAAGATGAGGATCGAAAGGGTGATTGTCACCAGCGACAGGACTTGGCTGCGCCAGCTTTTGACAAGGCTGCGCCACGTCTGGCTGAAGACCGCGACCAAAAAATTCATGCCCTGCCCTCCCCTTGTTTGGCGATGACCGGCGGCTTCTGAATCGCCAGCCGCCCGTTTTCAATACGGACGATCTTGCTGCCGGGATAATCGTAAATAGCCTGATCATGCGTGGCGATGAGCAGGGTCACGCCCTCCTCGTTGCAGCGGCGGAAAAGCTGCATCACCAGCCCGGCAGTCTCCGCGTCAAGATTGCCGGTCGGCTCATCAGCAAGAATCAGTTCCGGCTCATTGGCCACGGCTCTGGCGATGGAAACCCGCTGCTGCTCGCCGCGCGAGAGTTTGCCCGCCAGCGCATCGAGCTTGTCCATCAGGCCCAGCTCGGTCAGCAGCTGCTTGGTCCGGCTGATGATGAACTGCCTGCTCCGGTAGGAAACCTCCATCGAATAGGCGATGTTCTGAGCCACTGTCTTGTCCGGCAGGAGCTTGAAATCCTGATACGCCACGCCGATGCGGCGGCGCAGCTTTTGCAGCTCATTATCCGAGATACGGCTGAGGTCGCTGCCGGCGATTTCGATATAACCCTTATCCGGCCTGTCAATGCCGCAAAGCATCCGCAGCAGAGTGGTTTTTCCTGCTCCGCTCTGGCCGGTGAGGAAGATCATTTCGCCCCGGCGGATGCGCAGCGAAACATCAGCCAGCGCGTGTACATCTGGCGGAAAGGTCTTGCTGACCCGCGCCAGATCAATCATAGTCAGCCGCTTTTCTTCGCCGCTCATGACTCAGTTGCCGAAAATAAGGTCGAAGATCATGAACGCCTGCTGCACCGCCTTGGAGTTCTCCGGCAGCTCAATATACGACGCGCCGCTGAGTTCCTGCCGCACCAGCTCGTCGCTGGCCGGAATGAAGCCTGCCAGCAGCAGGCCGCTCTCAGCCACCGCCGCATCTATTTTTTCCTGCAAGGCTGACGGAATGGGATCAGGGGCGCGGTTGACGAGCAAATACTGCTGCTGAATGTCCAATTGCAGCGGGCCGGTGAGGTCGGCGATGCGCCGGGCGGTGAGAATGCCCCGCGCCGAAGGATCAGAGACGATGAGCAGGTAATCAATCCGCCGCAGATTGAGGCGGCTGAGATGCTCCATGCCCGCCTCGTTGTCCACGATGATATATTTATAGTTGTCCGCCAGCCGGTCCATGCTCATAGCTAAATACTGGTTGGCCGCGCAGTAGCAGCCGGGGCCGTCCGGCTGGCCCATGACCATCAGGTCAAAGCCTTCCTCCTCAATCAACGACTGATGGAGCTTCATCTCCATATATTGGTCGCGGCTCATGCCGGGCGGGATGTCGCCCTTCAGCTCTTTGCGGATTTTGCCCAGCGTGGTGCGGACATCCACGTTGAGCAGCTCGTTCAGATTGGCGTTGGAGTCAGCATCCACAGCCAAGGCCGGAGTCATCTTGCGGGCGGTGAGATATTTGAGCAGCAGGGCGGCAGTGGTGGTCTTGCCGGTTCCGCCCTTGCCTGCGAGAGCGATGATCTTGGGCATGGTCTTTCAAGGATTGATGTTTTCTGTGAAGGCAGCCGATTCTCATCATACCCAAAAAAGCGGCTGATTCCAAGCTGAATGGAGGGGAAGACGGCGGATGGGCGGTGGAGCTGCTTAATCTGCGGCAGAAATCAGGGCAACGCCTCTATTTTCTGCCGCCGCCGCTGCCGAAACCAGCAGCCCGCGCCGCTGAAAAAAAGACCGCAGCCCAGCAGAAACCATTTTGCCAGCGGCACATCAATTCTGACCAAAGCGATCAGAGCCAGCAGCAGGCCGCTACTGATCAGCAGCCAGTCGGTGATGACAGCGGCGGCATGGCTGATCATCTGAACAGCGGCTTTGAGCCTGCCTTTCACCGGCCAATTTGTTCTGTTTTAGGCCCCTCTTGCCGCCACGGTCTGATTTCGATGGCAGAAATAGAATTTTTCGGCGAGCCGTCAATCAGTTTGTCCGAGTAGCTGAGATAGACTAACACATTGCGCTTTTGGTCGTAAAAACGTACCACTTGGAGCGTTTTGAAGAGAATTGAGGTGGATTTGCGGAAGACGCGCTCGCCGTCGCGCTTGCCGCTGCTCACATCTTTCGGCAAAGCAATCGGGCCAGTTTGGCGGCAGGCGATGGACGCATCGGCGGTGTCTTCGGCCAAACCGAGCGAGCCTTTGATGCCGCCGGTTTTAGCCCGGCTGACGTAGCAGGTCGCGCCGGGAATGTCCGGGTCATCGAACGCCTCGATCACAATTTTGTGATTTGCGCCGAGCAATTTAAACTCCGTGCTGACTTCGCCAACCTGCTCCGCCTGTGCGCCTGCTGCGGCAAAGACCAGCAAAGCTCCGAACAACCATATTTTTTTCATGTGCATTGCGTTGGGTGTTTGTTTAATCGACAAGTTTTTGAATGCTGTGTCAAATGGCGGAATGGAATTGAGTTTAAAATGTTTCTGATGCGCATTCAAGCACAATCCAAAAAAGGCAGCGGCGGCGAGCTACTGCCTCCCCTCCCGCAAATCATGCCAATCCCGCAAGACTGCCAGACAGAAGATTCCTTGCTTTGCTCGGAATAACAGAAATTCTGGCAGCTCGCCTGAAAGACGGACGGCTTGTCTGTCCGACAGATGTCACATCTCAAGTCTGAAACGCCCTGAACAAATTTGCGCGAGGCGCAGGAAATAACAGACGGCCTGCTTGAAATATGGACAGCTTGTCTGTCTGACAGATGCTGCATCTCAAGTCTGAAACGCCCCGAACAAATTTGCGCGAGGCGCAGGAAATAACAGGCGGCCTGCCTGAAATATGGACAGCTTGTCTGTCCAACAGATGCCGTATCCCAAGTTTCAAACGCCATGAAGCAAATTTGCGCACGGTGCAGGAAATAACAGAAGGCTTGTCTGAAAGATGGACAAGTTGCCTATCGGATAGATGCCATGTCTGTGCAGCCAACGCAGGACACTCTGAGCATTCCTCTTGTCGTTGCGAGCAGATGTACGCCGCTCTCCTCAATCAAATCCCCAGTAAGAACGCTTGTGCTTCTTGCTCTGTTGCGCCTGCTCCGCGCTTTGGTTCCCGCCGCTTGGCTGCGCGGGCGGCGGCGCAGCCTCTCCGCCAGCAGCCTCGGTCGCAGTCAGTTTGGCCGGGCGTTTTTTACTGCGGACAAAACACAGCCGCAGCTCATTGCCCCAGCGGTAGATGAAGTGATACCACCGCTCTTCCGGCAGCCTGACCGGCACCTTGAATTTCAGCTTGCCCATGTTGGGAGGAGGCGGAGGCAGCTGAGGAGCACCCGGCGGAGGCGGCCCGCCGGGAGGCTTCACGCCGCCCCCAACTGCCGCCACAACCACGATCAGTCGTTCCTTCTCTCCCTCTTTTTCCTCAGAGGAAATGGTCAGCTCAAATTCAATATCAACGTTGCCATTTTCGCGCTTGGGGATGATTTCGCCGTAAGCGATGCGCTTCTGGGCATGATCCACACCGCCGACAATATCCTGCAAGGCCTGACTGATGAACGATTTCAGCTCCATTGCCGCCTCTCACGCGCTCGGCAAATCTTTTGCCGTCTGTACGCCCAGATTTTTCAATGCTTCGGCCCGGCTGATTAAATTGCCTTGGCCGGTGTGCAGGCGTTTCTCCGCCAGCTCCCAGCTTTCCCGCGCCTGTTTCAGTCGTGCGCCGACCTCTGTGAACGCCTCGACAAAACCGGCGAATTTATCGTACAGCTTCCCGGCCTCTTTGGCAATGAGCTGGCTGTTGCGGTTCTGCTCGTCCACCCGCCAGATGTGATGGACAGTGCGGAGGATGGCCAGCAGCGTTGAGGGTGAGGCGAGCATCACGCGGCGGCGCAGCCCCTCGCCGAGCAGTTCGGGCTTGGCGGCCACAGCAGCCTGAAACGCCCCTTCAATCGGGATGAAGAGCAAGACGAAATCCAGCGTGCTCAGACCGGGCAGCTGCTGATACTGCTTGCCGCTGAGATTGGCGATGTGCTTCTGCACCGAGGCGGCGTGGTTTTTCAGATGCTCCTCGCGTTCGCGCTCGCCAGCGGCCCGGCAGGCTTCGACATAGCTGTTGAGCGAAACCTTGGAGTCAATGACGATCACCTTGTTTTCCGGTAGATAGACAAGGATGTCCGGCTGCTTGAGCCTGCCCTGCTCGTCGCGCAGCGCAACTTGCGCCGCGAATTCATGGCCAGGACGCAGGCCGGATTCCTCTAAAAGCCGCTCCAGCACCATCTCGCCCCACTGGCCTTGCAGCTTGTTCGCGCCTTGCAAAGCCTTGGTCAGATCCACCGCCTCCTGGCTGATGCGCTCGTTCAGGCTTTTCAGATGCTCAATCTCCTTGAGCAGGGCGACGCGGTCGCGGCTTTCCTGATGATGCGTTTCCTCGATCTTGCGGCGGAAATCGCCGAGCTGCTCCCGCACCGGCTGAAGCAAATTTTCCAAGCCGCCCGCGTGCTGCTCGCGCAGCAGCCGTCCCTGCTCGGCCATCACCTTGCGAGAGAGATTGCTGAATTCCTCCTCCATCCGCTGCCGACTCTGCTCTAACAGCCGCTGGCGTTCGTCCGCCAAAGCCTGCTGCTCGTGCAGCAATCCTTCCAGCCGGATTTTCTCGCCGTCCAGCTCCTCTTTCCGCAGCCGGAGCGCGTCGCGCTCGGTCCGCAGCCGCTGCGCTTCGTCCGTCAGCAGCTCCAAGCGCAGCCGCTCCCGCTGGAGCCGGTTCCAAAGCAGCAAGACTGCCCCTGTCCCGGCAATAAGTGCCGCCAGCAGCAGGCCATTTCCTTCCACCATCATCCTCCGCGTGAATGCGAGCCGCGCAGCTCTTCTTGCCGCTGCGCGAAAAGTGCAGTAGTCTTACCGCAGACGATGGAGGACGGAAAGGAAAAAATGACGGAAGAACTGCACAGCCTGCCGCCACTGCTTGTGCTGACCGGCTTCCGGGCGACTGGCAAGACTGCGGTCGGGCGGCATTTGGCCTGGCTCTGCGGCTATGATTTCGCCGATACAGACGTACTCTTAGCGGAACGGATGGGCTATTCTGTCGCCGAAGCAGTGGAGCGGCACGGCTGGCCGCATTTCCGCAAGCAGGAACAGCTGCTGCTGGCGGAGCTGGCTTCGCGGCGGAACACGGTGCTGGCTGTCGGCGGCGGCGCAATTCTCCATCAGCAGGAATGGCAGCTGCTGCGCAAAGAGGCACTGGTTATCTGGTTGCGGACAGATCTGGCCGCAACCTTGGCCCGGCTGCGGCAGGATGAACACACCGCCGGACAGCGGCCCCGGCTGCTCAGTCAGGCAGATGATGATTTGGAGGCGGAAACAGCTGTCTTGCTCAAAGAACGCGAACCGCTGTACCGGGCTGGTTCGGATCTGGTGATTGAAACCGGAGGCAGAACAGCGGAAGAGGTTGCGTTGGATATCATCCGCGCCGCCACGCTGATGTTCAGCATTTGCCTCCCCCTCGTTCCTGTTTGTATGCTACAATAGCAGCCTGAACCCGCCGCGCTGGCGGAACTGCGTCTCACACCAAAAAAAAGAGAGGAGAAGAATGGCGGAGCAATGCGCGAAAGAGCCGAGGCAGGCGTGGATCACCACCTTTGCGGGCATGGCGGTCAACCTGTGCTTGGGAATACTCTACGCTTGGAGCATGTGGTCAGCGGCCCTGACGCACGGCAAGGCTGGCGAGCCGATGAGCGGGCTGAATGAGGGCTGGAACTACCTGAGCAACACCCAAGCGGCCACGCCCTTTTCCATCTGCATGATCATGTTCGCCCTGCTGATGATTCCCGGCGGGCGGATTCAAGATAAGATCAGCCCGCGCTTCGGTGCCACTTTGGGCGGGCTGCTCTTGGCGGCAGGCTGCATTGTTGCCGGGCTGATGCAGAGCTACACCGGCCTGATCATCGGCTTCGGCATTCTCGGCGGCATGGGCATGGGCATCGGCTACGCCGCGCCGACTCCGGCGGCCCTGAAGTGGTTCGGCCCGCACCGGCGCGGCTTGATCGCTGGTCTGGTGGTGGGCGGCTACGGCGGTGCTGCATTGTACATCAGCCCGCTGGCCGAATACCTGATCGGCAGCTACGGCATCTCCAAAAGCTTCATCTTTCTCGGCATCTTCTTCGCCACGGTGGTGGTCATCGCAGGGCAGCTCCTGAAAACCCCGAACGAGATCTATCCTGACGGCTCCTATGTGCCGCCTGCGCCCAAGTGCGCCCGCACCGCCAAGGTGGCTGGCGCGGCGACCAAGCACGACTGGCGCGCCCGCGAGATGCTGCGCACTTGGCAGTTCTACGCCTTGGCCTTCATGTTCATCCTCACCACGCAGTCAGGAATGCTGATCATCGCCAACGCCGCTGGCCTGCTCAAGACCGCAGGCTCGCAGATCGCCTTCTTTGCCGACAACGCTTGGCTGATCGTCGCTTACGGCGGCCTGGTCAATGCCTTGGGCCGGGTGGGCACCGGCTTCTATTCCGACAAGATAGGCCGGGCCAACACCTACACCATGAACTGCATGGTCTCAGCAGCCTGCCTGCTGCTGGTGCCTTATGCGATGAAAACGCAGAATATTCTGCTCCTCTTCATCGTCATCGGCAACGCCTACTGGCAGTACGGCGGCGGCCTCGCACTGATGCCGCTCTTCACCGGCGACTTCTACGGCTCAAAGAACCTCGGTGCCAACTACGGGCTGGTCTTCATCGGCTGGGGCCTTGGCTTCTTCATGGCCAAGCTGGGCGGGATGATCAAAGACCTCACTGGCAGCTTGGATTATGCCTTTTACATCTCGGCGGCTTTGCTGGTGGTCGGGGCGGCGCTGGCGCAGATGGTGAAGAGGCCGAGATGGGCCGAGGAGCGGGCGGCGCAGTGAGCAAAGCAGGGCGCGTCGACCGCGCCCTGCTGCTTTGCCGCAGGCAGTTGCAGGAAGAAATCGTGCGGCTGATATTTTATCACGGAGGCTTGCGACAGAGTTGCAGGCTGTTGATTTTTAATCGCAGGCACCGGAAGTAAAAAATCGTGGTCTTGCAGGAGAAAATCGGAGGCCCGCAGGAAAGAATCCAGAGAGCGCAGGAAAACTTACGCCTGCCGATTCTTTCTGACGGGATGCGGATGAAAGGAATCAGGAGGATGCGATCATGCTGACGAACAGCATTCCCAAGCTGCTTCAGGAAGCGAACGAGGTGAAGCAGGCCTTGGCGGCGATAGGCGCGGGGCTGCCGCCTGAGATTTCGGCGGCGGGGATGGAGGCGAGGGTTACTGAGCTGGAAGCGGTGATCGGTGAGCTGGACGCGGTCAATGCCGACCGGACGCGGTTAGTCAATCTCAAGCGGGACAAGGCCGAGGCGGCGAGCGATTACATCGTGCAGTCGCGGGCCGTGGTCAAGGGGATTTTCGGCGCGGACTCTTCGGAATACGACATGGTCGGCGGAACGAGGGCGAGCGAGCGGAGCAGGCCGAAGAAGAAGGATGATGGGACGGAGTGAAGGGCGAACGGAAAAACCGCCTTGCTTTTCTGGGCGCACAGGGTAAACTGCTGAATTGCTGACAAACAGCAATGAAGTTTGAAGAAAAACAGCAATCAGGAGGCAGCCAGCCATGCAGATGCTTTCCATACCCTACAGCGATGACCTATTGCTTTCCACCGGCCAGTCGAAAGAGACGCTTGAGCAGCAGCTGCGGTTTTTTCTGGCAGTCAAACTGTTTGAGCTGGGCCGCCTTTCATTGGGCAAGGCCGCCCAGTTCTGTGAAATGAGCAAGCTCTATTTCATGGAGGAAATAGGGCGGATGGGTATTCCGGCCATCAATCTTGATGACGGGCAGATTGAAGATGAGCTGCGGAATGCGTGATGTTGCCGCAGTTGCCGACAGCGGCCCGTTGATCGGTCTGGCTAAAATTGATCAGCTTGAACTGATATAAATTGATGGGCAAGCAAAAAGACGCTTGCCCATCCTACGATACTACGATACTGATTCAGCGGACGCTTGCGCTGGCAGGAAAATAAAGGCGGGCGGTTGCCATAGGCTGTGCGCTGTCTTTACGGGTAGGGTGGGCAAACAGTTGTATCGTTTGCCCACGCGGAAGCTGATATAAATTGATGGGCAAGCAAAAAGACGCTTGCCCATCCTACGGTACTACGGTACTTGAGTAGCCTGCCAAGACAGCATAGTGCTTATGTCGGATTCTGTTTTTTTGTTGATTTTCTTTCAGCAAAGAGATAGAATCCTCCCCTATGAAGGGGGAGGTGATCGGTTCTGCAGTCGGTTGTTGCAGGCAGCCATCACGCCCAGCTAATGATAATCTTTCAGAAGGAGACAACTGTGAAGGTTTGTTTAATTTTTTCTGCAATTGCACTTTCTCTATCGGCATTTGTTTCAAGCGTCTCCGCAAACTGCTCAGGGATTGACTGCTTGGGTTCCTTGGGCACCCCGCCTTTAGACATAACAACTCAGGCTTCCTGCACACAGGTGGGGACGGAGAGCAATCCGGCAGCCCCGGCGAACGATTCACGATGGAAGCAAGGACTTTCAACTGATATCGATCATACTGTAACAGGCTGCAATGTTGTGGCGCACAAAATTCAGTGGTCTCAAGGAACGTGGTCGGATTGGTATATGGTCGGAGTGAATGATCTTGATATGAAATACAACACCTCTAATGGCACGTTGCGCCGCATGTGGGCTTATTTTTTCGACCACAACCATCTGTACATTAAATGCTGCGCGCCTGATTCCAACATTCAAAAGACCAGATTGCCTGCCGTACTGAACCTGCTGCTCAAGTAAAGGTAGTGCTGTCTTTGAACAGCAAGCCAAGTTCAATGCACAGCTAACGATAATCTTTCAGAAGGAGACAGCTATGAAGGCTTGTTTGATTTTTTCTGTAGTCGCACTTTCTCTATCGGCATTTGTTTCAAGCGTCTCGGCAAACTGCTCAGGGGCTGACTGCTTGGGTTCCTTGGGCGCCCCGCCTTTAGACATAACAACTCAGGCTTCCTGCACACAGTTGGGGACGGAGAGCAATCCGATATCCGCAGAGAACGATTCACGATGGAAGCAAGGACTTTCAACTGATATCGATCATACTGTAACAGGCTGCGATGTTGTGGCGCACAAAATTCAGTGGTCTCAAGGATGGTCGGATTGGTATGTGGTCGGGGTGAATGATGTTGATATGAAATACAACACCTCTAATGGCACGTTGCGACGCATGTGGGCTTATTTTTTCGACCACCCCCATCTGTATATTAAATGCTGCGCGCCCAGCCCCTGATTCCTTTGCCTGCCGGGATGGCTGTCTTTGCTATCCAAGCAAAACTATGAAATCAAAGGGCCGGGCACTGGCGGTGCGTGGCAGCAGGTGGCTGATGACGGCTCAGATGCCGATCAGCTGTATCCCGGCGCAGCGCAGTGGGAGGAGATCACGGACGAACACGGGGCGCATATTCCCAACGTTGCCGGAACCTACACTGCACGGGCTTGCGCTGATTATCACGGCAGTGTTCCTGAATCGGATGAGAACAACAACTGCTCGGAGATGACGTTTGAAGTGCAGCCAGTTCCGGCTGGCTCGCCAACTATCACTGTCACCAATCCTACTCATGATGATGAGTGGCGGAGTGATGAGAGAAAGCATATCGAGTGGACATCAGAAAACTTCTCCTCGCAAGAACGAGTTAAAATTGAATACTCGCTTGACGGAGGAAAGACTTGGGATTTGGTTGATGACACCGCCGTTAATGATGGCGGCAAGTACTGGGACATGTGCGAATTCCATACGGAGGACACCGATGACGCATTCATCCGTGTCACGTCATTGAAATATCCGTATGTCTATGATGACTCGGATGAGTTCACCATCGACCACGCCAAGGAGTGCAAGTAGCCTGAATCCGTAAGGGCGGTTCACGAACCGCCCTTACACCGCCCCGACCCCCGCACAGCAACGCCCTGAATCCCTCACCGGATTCAGGGCGGTTTTGTTTCTGACAATGATGCGCCGTGCGTGATCAGCGCGATGCAGTGCGGCTATTGTGATGACTGCCGCTTCGCCACAGCAGATAAATATACAGCGACCAGAGCCGGTAGCCGTGATCGCGTTGCCCCTGGCGGTGCTGGCGCAGCAGGCTGAGGGCTTCTGTCGGGTTGACCGGGCCACCGCTGTCCTTGGCCAGCAGCTCCTCAAATTCCCGCCCCAAGTCCTGCCGGAACCATTCATGAATCGGTACACCGAAGCCCTGCTTGCGCCGCGTCCAGATATTGTCGGGCAGGAGATCGCCGCAGGCCAAGCGCAGCATCTTTTTGCCGCTCAAGCCGGAGCGGTGCCAGCAGCGCGGGAGCGAAAAGGCCAGCTCAACCACGTCGCGGTCTAAGAACGGCGCACGCGCCTCCAGCGAGCAGCCCATTGAGGCGCGGTCAACCTTGACTAATATATCCTGCGGCAGATAGATCAGCGCGTCAGCGGCCATCATTCGCTGGATGTCGTCGGCATTCGCTTCCGCCGGGATTGGCGGCGGTGTGCAGCCGCGCCCGTTCAGGCTTGGGAAGAGGCGGCTGTACTGTTCCTTCGGATACAGCACCGGCGCAACATACGGCGTTTCCTCCTCAATCCGGCTGATGATGTCCTGGAAGAGATGCGCCTTTTTAATGAGCGAGCGGCTGTGGTGGGCCATTGGCTCCGGCATCGCCCGGATGATCTTTTCCACGCCAGAGCGCAGGGCTTTGGGCAGGTGCAGATACCAGCGCAGAATAGCGCGGGCCTGATAGCGCTGGTAGCCGCTGAACAGCTCGTCGCCGCCGTCGCCTGACAGGGCCACCTTGACCTTGGAGGCTGCGAGCTGCGAGACCATGAAGGTGGGCAGCAGCGATGAGTCAGCAAAGGGCTGGCCGACGTTGCTCAGTATCAGCTCAGTCAGCTGCGCCCTGTCCCAGCTCTCCAACACCCGCACGTGGTGGTCGGTGCCCAAGCGTTCAGCGATCTGCCCGGCAAACTCGCGCTCGTCATACGACCGCTCCTGAAAGCCGATGGTGAATGTCTTGGGCCGAATCCCCAGCTCAGTGCGCATGATCGAGACCACCAGCGAGGAGTCGACCCCGCCGGAGAGGAATGCCCCGACCTCCACATCCGCGACCATCCGCCGCTGCACCGCCCGCACCAGCCGCATCCGCAGCTCTGCCGCCGCATCTTCTTTGCTGCCTTGGAACGTGCGGATGTGCAGCGACCAGAAAGGCCGCTCGGCGCAGGGCTTGCCCGGCGACCACTCCAGCAGATGGCCGGGCAGCAGCTCTCGCACGCCCTGATACGCCGTAGTGCCGGGCAGATAATAGCCGTGGCGGAAGAAGTCCGCGCTGGCATCCAAATTCTCCGCCCAAGGCTTGGGCGCGGCCAGCTGGCGCAGCGTCGGCAGCTCGGAAGCGCAGGCAAGGAAACCGCCTTCCGCCTGATAATAGAGCGGCTTCTTGCCCATGCGGTCGCGGCAAAGGAGCAGGCGTTTTTCCTGATCATCCCAGAGGGCGAAGGCCCACATGCCTTCCATCCGGTCAATGAAGGCCGTGCCGCGCAGCACCAGCCCGGCCAGCAGCACTTCGGTGTCACCGTGGGTCTGGAACTGCCAGCCGTCTTCCAAGTCGGGCCGAAGCTCTTGGTAGTTGTAGATTTCGCCGTTGAAGCTGAGGACGTAGCGTCCGTCCGGGCTGATCATCGGCTGCTTGCTGCCTGCCTGGTCAATGATTGACAGGCGGCGGTGACCGACGCTGATGCCCGGCCCCTGCCAGAGACCGTCGTCGTCCGGGCCGCGATGGCGCATGGCGGTCAAGGCGGCCTGCATTCTGGCCCGATGCTCGTCAGCAGTGATGGTGTCGTCAAACAGCAGGGCTATGCCGCACATGATTGCTCACAAAATGGTGACAGGGAAGATCAAGTACCCGCAGGCCGCCTCGGAGAAACTGGTTGAACTTATCATGCGTAACAATATAATGCGAGGCATTGCACGTGCCGCCCGCTTTTGAGGCCGCTTGCGGCTCCTGAACGGCATTGCCTTGTTGTTATATTCTTTTCCCGCGCTGCCTTCAACCTGTTTTTCCCCAAGCATCCTTCCATGACCACCACCTCTCCCCTTCGCGTCCTCCACACCTCTGACTGGCACTTGGGCCGAATGCTGCATGGGCGGCAGCGGCACGAGGAATTCGCCGCCTTCCTGAGCTGGCTGCACGAGGCCGCCTGCGCCGAGCGGGCTGACATCCTGCTGGCTGCGGGCGACATCTTTGACACCGCCACGCCGGGCGCGAAAACCCAGCAGCTCTACTACGACTTCCTCTGCCGGATGGCCGCCTCGCCCTGCCGCCATTTGGTCATCACCGCAGGCAACCACGACTCACCCTCCTTTCTCAGCGCGCCCAAGGACTTGCTGCGCCGCTTCGACATCCACGTCATCGGTGCGAAAGCCGCCTTGCCTGCGGACGAAGCCCTGCTGCTGCGCGACGCGGACGGCCAGCCGGAAGCGGTCGTCTGCGCAGTGCCCTATCTCCGCGACCGCGATCTGCGCTGCGCCGTGCCGGGCCAGAGCATCGAGGAGCGCGAGCGCGACCTGGCTGAAGGCATCCGTCGGCACTACGCCGAAGTCTGCGCCGCCGCCGCCGCCTTGCGGCAGAGCCTGCCGCGTCCAGTGCCGATCATCGGCATGGGACACCTCTTCGCCGCTGGCGGCAGCGTGGTTGACGGCGACGGCAGCCGCAGCCTCTACGTCGGCTCCTTGGCCTGCGTCGAGGCGGACGCATTCCCCCCTGCGCTCGACTACGTCGCCCTTGGCCATCTTCATGCGCCGCAGAAGATCGGCGGCAGCGAAACCCGCCGCTACAGCGGCTCGCCGCTGGCAATGAGCTTCGCCGATGCAGGCAGGCAGAAAAGCGTCTGCGTGGTTGACTTCACGCCGGACAGCGGGCCGCAGGTGCGCCTGCTGCCGGTGCCGGTCTTTCAGGAGCTGCGCAGCCTGCGCGGCGCATGGCCGGAGATCGTCGCCGAGCTGGCCCGTTTGCGGGCGGAGCAGCGCAGCGTCTGGCTGGAGATCGTGTATCAG
This sequence comes from Desulfobulbaceae bacterium, assembly GCA_011391865.1. GTDB lineage: Bacteria > Desulfobacterota > Desulfobulbia > Desulfobulbales > Desulfobulbaceae > Electronema. The sequence continues at coordinate 18,860 of JAABPV010000036.1, forward strand.
GGCGAGGAGATCATCAGCGACCTGCGCGAGCGGGCGGAAGCAGCTGCGCACGGCAGCCGTCTGGAAATCCTCCGCCTCTGCAACCCGCGTCTGAACGCGCAGAGCCTCAGCCCGGAGGACAGCGAAACGCTGGCTGAACTGAGCCACGAGCAGGTTTTCCGCCGCTGCTTAGACAGCCACAAGGTGCCGGAGACCCAGCGTCCCGGCCTGCTCGCCGCCTATCAGGAGATAACCCGCGAGCTGCTGGAGGCGGACCCGCAGGCGGGGTTGTGAGAAGGAGGCAGGCTTAGATGCGGCTTTTGAACAGCGGAATAGGCAGCTGGACAGCCTTGGCCTTCACCTGCGAGTGATTGGCGTAGGTGTCCCACGTTGGTGCGTATTCTTCAGACTGATTGCCCCAGACTGTCCAGTTCTTGCGCGAGCCGCGCGCGAACAGCTCAAGATACGGGCCGGGACTGCATGACTCAATCAGCGCGTACTGCTCATCCGGCTTGCGGCTGTGCTCGCGCTTCTGCGTGCTGATGATGTTCTCCTGACTTCTGCCTGCCTGCAAGGTGCGGGCGTTCTTGCCGCGCACGCCGAAGAGAATGACTTCGGTTACATTGCGGAAGTAAAAGCCCACGCCGCGCCGGTCAGGCCCGCCGTCCTTGCGCACTTTGTACCAGATCAGATTGGTCTTGTAGGCAAAGCCCCAGCAGCGCAGCACCTCCAGCCCGTCTGGCAGCAGAGCGTTCGGCACCCAGAGATACAGATGCGCCGTGTCAGCGGCGATGCTGGCAACCGGCAACTCCTTGATCTCTTGCAGGGACATCGTGGGATAGCGGTTCAGCCGCTTGTGCTCAGGGGCCATCTTGCCGGTGCGGTTGGTGAACTGCCACGGTGGGTCGGCAAGCACGGTCGCGAACTTGCGCTCTCCTGCTGCTGCAAGCAAATCCTCTGCTGCGCTCATGTCTGTTTCAATCCTGCAGGGTGCAGAGTCTTTCTTATACCAACCACCGGAAAATTATTGATCAACCTTTGACGGAAAAATAGAGTAATAAAGTCCCCATCCTTCTTCGGTTAAGCCCCAATTCTCTTGTCGATCTTGTCGAGCGAGTCCAAGTTGTATTGCTAATCCATTACTATTTAGCCAGTTCAAACTCTTTTGCACATTGTCCATTGATAGCTTAGCATCATTGCTGATGCCACTCAGGCTGCGCCATGTATACTTAGAATCACCAAGACATTTAAGAACTTGCTTGGTCGAGTCGTCGTTTAATGAGTAAGCTCTGATGGCAAGACCAGACGGTTCGGTCTCTTTAGCAGTTATCGTATCCACTTTGCCCTGTATGTCTTCTACTTTATCTCTCATTTCCGCTTCAAAGCCAGCACCTTTAAACTTGGCGATCTTATCAAGATTGGCAAATGCCAGTGACAGGCAGCCAGCCACAATAGCAAGTCCCATTTCTGCAGTCTTTCCAAATGAACCAAAGAGCGTACTGCCCAACAGAAGAACAAGGAAAGAACAAACCTGCATAATGCGCTTTAATTTTTCATCATTTTCCATAATAGCCACCTTGTAGCTTCACTCTTTTTTACAAGACACTGTAAACTGAAAATAATTAACAATGTTACCATATTTCACGGTATGCCAGCAATTAAAAAGACATCTGATTCGTTCTATGAGCATGAGCGTGCCAGTACCGCCAAGGAAGTACTCTTGGGAGTAAAATATTCCTCTTGACAAACACCTGCGACCGCTCTACGCTGGCTGGCGTAGCTGTCCGAATCGCCACCACAAACCGCTGCATCATGCGCATCCTCAAACTTCGCCTGCGCAACCTCAACTCGCTGGTCGGTGGCTGGGAGATTGATTTTACCCACCCCGCCTTTGCCGACGGCATCTTTGCCATCACCGGCCCCACCGGCGCGGGCAAGACCACCATCCTCGACGCGCTCTGCCTCGCGCTCTATGGCCGCACGCCGCGCTTAGACAAAGTGACTAAGCGCGGCAACGAAATCATGTCCCGGCAGAGCGGCGAGTGCTTTGCCGAGGTCGAGTTCTCCGCAGGCAACGAGGCCCGCCGCTGCTCATGGAGCCAGGGCCGCAGCCGCAAAAAGGCGGACGGCGAGCTGCAACAGCCGAAGCGCGAGCTGTCGCTGCTCAATGGCGAGATCCTTGCCAGCAGCGTCAGCGGCGTGGAGCAGCTGGTTGAGGAATGCACCGGCATGGATTTCGACCGCTTCACCCGCTCCATGCTGCTGGCGCAGGGCGGGTTCGCCGCCTTCCTCCAAGCCTCGCCGGACGAGCGTTCCCCGATCTTAGAGCAGATCACCGGCAGCACCATCTACAGCGAGATTTCCATCCGCACACACGAACGCTGGAAGATCGAGAACGACCGCCAGAAGCAGCTGGAGGAGCAGGCGGCAGCCTTCCGGCTTCTCAGCTTGGAGGAAGAGGAGACCCTGCGGCAGGACTTGGACCGGCTGCGCAGCGAGGTGCGCGTTCAGGGCCACAGGCTGACGCAGCTTGATGCCGCCCTGAAATGGCTGAAGCGGCTGGCGGCTCTGCGGCAGGAGCTGGCAGCGATCAGCAAGGAGCAGACCGGGCTGGCAGCGGCGCAGGAGCAGTTTGCCGCCAGCGGGCAACGGCTGCGCTTGGACGGACAGGCTCTGCTTTTGGCCGGTGAGCACGCCGCTTTGGCCGCGCTGCGCAAGCAGCAGGCGGATGACCTCAGCGCGGCGGCCGCCTTGCGCCACAGCTTGCCGGAGCTGGAAGCCGCGCTCAAGGCGGCGGACGCGCAGGTGGTCAGCAGCGGCGGCGCATTGGCAGCGGCCAAAGATGCGCAGGACAGAGGCCGCGTCCTCATCGCTACAGTGCAGAAGCTCGATTTCCGCTTGCAGGAGAAGCGGGCCGCGCTCAAGAAGCAGGAGGATGCCTGCGCCGGGCTGCGGCAGAAGAATGCTGCGGATCTCGCGGACTGTGGGAAGCTGGAACAGGACTTGGCCCGTGTGCAAGCTGGCCAGCAGGAGAGCGCGGCCTATCTGACGGAACATGCGGCGGACGAGCGGCTGCTTGCGGATTTGACCGGCCTCTGCCAGCGGCTGAAGCAGTTGGCGGAGCTGGCCAAGCGGCATGAGGCTGTCAGGCTGGCCGCAGCGCAGACCGAGAAAGCGGCTGTTGAGGCGGCGGAGTTCTGGCAGAGCACAGCCGGGGCGCGGCGCAGGGCAGATGAGCAGCTTGCTGAAGTGCAAGCCGCACGGGCGGCAGCGGAAAGCGGGCTGGCCCGGCTTCTGCAAGGCCGCAAGCCGGAAGAGCTGCGGGACGAGCAGGCCGCCTTGATCAAGCTGACCGAGCTGCTGGCTCAAGCAGATGCGCTGGCCAAGGAGCGGGCTGATCTGCATGAGCAGCAGACGGCGAACGCAGCAGCCAAACGGGCACTGGCCGAGACCCTGCACGCGCTGCGCCAGCAACGCGACGCGGCCCGGCAGGAGGAGGAAGTCCGGCGGATTGAAGCGGACTTTGCCAAGCGGGTGCTTAGTCTGGAGGAGCAGCGGACGCGGCTTGAGGCCGGGCAGCCCTGCCCGCTTTGCGGCTCGCCGGAGCATCCCTACGCGCAGGCGGGCGGCCTGCCTTTGCTGCATCAGGCCGAGCTGACTGCGCAGGCAGCGGCAGCGGCTTTGCGGCAGGCTGAAGCGGAGCTGGCCAAGGCCGGACAGGAGGAAGTTCGCTTGGAGCAGAGGGCGCAGGATCTTGCCGAGCGGCTGGCTGAGAAGAACACCGCAGCGCAGGCACTTCAGCAGCAGACAGCGGGCTGCTGCGCCGGGTTGGATCTTGCGCCGGAGCAGGCGGAAATAGAGCGGCGGCTGGCTGCGAACCGGGAGACCGTGCAGGCTGCTGAGGCATTGACTGATAAAATCAGCCAGCTGGGCAGGACGCTGGAGCAGCGGCAGGCAGCCTGCGTCACAGCCGCTCAGGCTGAAAGCAATGCGGCTGCGGCGCGGGACAAAGCGGAGGAGGCACGGCAGCGGTTGACTGAGGAGGAACGCGGCCTCGCGGACGATGTGGCCACCAAACTGCGGGCAGCGCAGACAGAGCTGACTATATATTATAGCTGCGCTGCGCTCTCGCTGCATGAGATTGACCAAACCGCAGCCGCGCTGACTGCCCGCCGCGACGCATGGCAGCGGCAGCAGCAGCAGCGCGTGGCGGCAGAGCAGAAGATTGCCGGGCTGCATACGGAATTGAAGGTGCTGCATGCGGGCATCGAGCAGCGGGGCAAGCAGCTGGAGCAGGAGGAGCCGCTGCTGCAGACGTGGCAGCAGGAGGCGAAGCAGTTAGCCGCCGAACGGGCTGCGCTCTTTGCCGACAAGCAGCCGGAGGCGGAGGAGCAGCGGCTTGCCGAGGCAGTCAAAGCGGCGGAGCAGGCGGTCTCGCAGGCGCAGGCGGCGCAGCAGCGTCAAGCGCAGCAGTTGCATCAGCAGTGCGCCCTGAGCAGCAGCCGGGAGCGTGCCGCTGCCGACAGGATGCCGGAGCTGGCGCGGCAGGAGGCGGCCTTTGCCGAACGGCTGCGGGCGGGCGGTTTTGCCGATGAAGCGGCTTGGCAGGCGGCGCAGCTGGCTGAGGCGGAGCGGGCAGCCTTGCGCAGGCAGGCCGAAGAGCTGCGCGACCGCCGGACGCAGCTTGATGAGCGGCGCCGCGACCGCGAAGTCCGCTTGGCCGAGGAGGAGCGATTGGCCCTCACCGATCTTGATCAGGCGCGGCTGGAGGAGGAGCAAGCCGGGCTGACGCTTGCCAGTCGCCGGACAGCCGAGCAGATCGGTTCACTGGCCCAGCGGCTCACTGACAACCAAGAGCGGCGCGGCCAGCAGAGCGGCCTCCTTCTTAAGCTGGCCGCGCAGAAAACAGAATGCCTGCGCTGGAAAAGCCTGCACGACCTGATCGGCTCGGCGGATGGCAAGAAGTACCGCAACTTTGCCCAAGGACTGACCTTCGAGCAGATGGTGCTGCACTCCAACCGCGAGCTGGCCCGCATCCACAGCCGCTATCTGCTCCTCCGTGATCCGCAGCAGCCGCTGGAACTGAGTGTGGCGGACTTCGAGCAAGCAGGGGAAGTCCGCTCGGTCAAGAACCTTTCCGGCGGCGAGAGCTTCATGGTCAGCCTCGCTCTGGCCCTCGGTCTGTCGAGCATGGTCGGCGGCAAGGTGGAGTCGCTCTTCCTCGACGAGGGCTTCGGCACCTTGGACGACGACGCTTTGGACTCCGCCTTGGCCCGGCTGGCCGAGTTGCGCGGCGAAGGGCGGCTGATCGGGGTGATCTCGCACGTGGCTGCGCTCAAGGAGCGGATCGCCTGCCAGATTGAGGCACTGCCCGGCAGCGGCGGGCGGAGTGTGCTCAAAGGGCCAGGCGTGCGGCGGCTGTAGCAGGCTTCCCAGAACTTCTCTCTTGACAAGCGCGGCGCACCGCAATAAAGTCGGGGTTTGTGTTCCATAAGTGACTGAGGATAGGCTTCAAACAAAACCGGCAGGAGCATCATCCTGCCAAAGAAGAACTGACACTGGAGGAGCGGAAAATGGGCGACAAAGGCGGAAAGAAGGACAAGGAAAAGAGCAAGAAGCAGCAGGCTCAGAAGCATGACCAGAAGGCCAAGCCCGCGCCTGTAGCGCAGGAAAGGCCGCTGAAGAAAGCGGAGAAGTAAGCGCATGGCTCCCGCCGGACTGCTTGCCTGGCGGGAGAATGACGAGCAGGAAACCTGCTATTTCCTTGAAGGCAGCGTTGTTGTCACGCCTGCAAACGGCGAGCCGGTGCAGATTGGCAAAGGCGATCTTGTCACATTCCCCGAAGGAATGGATTGCGTGTGGGAGATTATAGCTGAAGCAGGATAAAATGAGACAGAACTCTGGTTGATATTGTCAATCTTAACAGGATGATACCTGTTAAGTATAATGTCAAGTTATCACGCTCCAGCTATAAAGAGCCTGTCCGCAAGCATTATCTTTTTTGGGTGGTGGCTAAATAGAAAGTGATGCCCTTAATTTGAGATTATAGCGAACAATAAAGAGGCGTGTTGCGAGTTCA
>JAABPV010000037.1 GCA_011391865.1 Desulfobulbaceae bacterium
GGCACCACCAAGATCTCGCTGTTGGCGACAGACGCGAACTGGGTCTGCACCGTCCGTCCGCTGCGGGTGCCTTCGAGCACACAGCCGCAGTCCGGGGATGCTAAGTCAAAGGAGAGATTGCTGCCAGTCAGCCGGAGCACTCCCTGCGGATTGAGCACGTTGCTCAGTTGGAGCAGCGTGTCTTCGGCCGCGTTGATCAACGGCAGCTTTTCCTCTGCCGGCAGTCGTTCCAAGCGCACCTCCTGCGCTGTTTGTTTGACAAAAGTACGGGAGGCCGAGACCTTCACCCTCAGCATCTTGTCCACCGAAGGTAACGGGTCATCTGGCTCGTTCAAGCGGGCGTTGAAGGAGAGGCGGTAACTGAAGGCATCGGGCAGCGTCACCTGGTTGCCATTGACTAACTGCTGCATGATGGTCTTGTCCCGCGCAATGAGCACGGCCTTGATCATATCCTTGTCCCAAACGGGATTATCACGGGCGATCTCGGCAGCCAATTCATCATAGCCAAGGACATCCCGCGCCATGTAGCGCACGGTGTAGGAAGGAGGTGTGGTCAGAGCATTCACTTCGGGCCGCCATTGTACAGTTGCCATCGCTGTTCTCCCATTTGAATTTAACTACTTGATGCTGCCGGACAAAGTTCCTGACTGCGCAGCTTACGGCGGTGCAGGCAGCGTGTCAAGCATTTTCTTCCCCGGCAACTCACCAGTGAGTTACATGGCAACACACCAGTATGTTGCGTGGCAACTCACTGGTGAGTTCCTTGCAAACACACTGGTGAGTTGTCTATCAACATACCAGTGTGTTGTCTGGCAACAGGCCGGTGAGCTGTAGGGACAATTCATGAATTGTCCCTACAGCTCTTGCGGAAGAGTTTTATTGCAACACACCAGCATCAGGCCGGGCAACTGCCATGCGGCGAGTCGGCCTCTAAAACGCTTTCCCCCTGATGATCCGTGCTTTTTAGAGCAGGCGTTCTCCTTCAGCAGTCTCTTATCATTCAGCAAAGCAGATGCTACGGATGCCACAGCGTGAGAGACAGCGTTTTTCCCTGCAAGCAGCCTTCTTTTTTACCTTTTTTTGCCCTATAATGACACCATGACAGCAGTTGAGAACGCATCTCATTATCACTTCCAAAAAGAGAGGAATCATGACACGAAACTGTATTGGCTTGGTGCTCAGTCTGAGCGCAGGCATAGCCTTGTCCGCAACAGCGGTGCTGGCAAAGAACACACAAGCTCCGGCCCCTGAGATTCCCTCCGCAGCAGCCCCTGTGGTGCCTGCGGCGGTAACACCCTCGTACAGCCGTTACAACATGGAGGAGATGAAGAAGAAATACCCCCATTATCCTTCCCTGCTCCAGTTAGACAGCGCGCTGACCAAGGAGGATGCCAAGTTCACTGCTCCCACCCCGATGACCTGTGCGGGCTGCCATCCTAAGCAGTATGAAGAGTGGCAGAACTCCATGCATTCGATGTCCTTCCAAGATCCTGTGTACCTCGGTGAGCTGAACTTGGCAATCAAGGCCGTGGGCAAAGACATCGCCAAGCAGTGTGAGGGCTGTCACACCCCGGCTGCCTTCCTGCTCGGAGAGACCGAGGGAGAGTTTGACCTTGGCACGCTCAGTCCCTTGGCCAAGGCAGGTGTGTCGTGTGATGTCTGCCATTCCATCAAAGCAGCGACGCACTTGGACACACCCACTGGCGAGCCAGAGAACGGCTCATATATCCTTTCTCCCAACAGGAAGAACGAGAAGGGTGAAACGAAGCTGACCAAGTATGGACCCTTCCCTAATTACGAAGGCTGTGGCTTTGGTTTCCATGAATGTGTGGAGTCTCCTCTGCACCGGACCTCTGAGATGTGCGCAGGCTGCCATCAGGTCTTCCACTACAAGGAGCACTTCCCAATTGAGCACACCTACGCCGAATGGAAGAAGAGCATCTACTCGATCAAGGGCGTGCAATGTCAGGACTGCCATATGGTGGATATAGACACCTTCAAGCGCTCCGCTGACACCTTTACTTTGCCCAAACGCGGCGAGTATCGGCATTACTTCAACGGCGCTAACTTTGTCCAGTACTTCCTTGCCGAGTTGAAGGCAAAGAAGGAGGGCGATGAGAAGATGGCAGCCAATGCGAAGCAGAAATTTGACATGGCAGTTGAGCGCCTGCAAGCTGCTGCCGAGCTGGAGATTGAACCGTTCTACAACGCCAAAGGTGACTTGTCCAAGATCAGGGTGCGGGTACACAACAAGCGGGCTGGACACAACTTGCCAACCTCCCTCAGCAACATTCGTCAGATGTGGTTGGAAGTGCTGATCACCGACTCGAAAGGCAAGGTTCTTCTCAAGAGCGGCTTCCTTGATGAGAAGGGCGAGTTAGATCCCAAGACCTACAATTTCAACTCCGATGGCATGAACATCGACATGAAGTTCGCGCTTGATCCGTGGGAGGTGGTTTCCTTCTCCAAGCACGACACCATTCCGCCCAAAGGCTACCGTGATGTGTACTACACCCTCATCAATGAGTCCAAGGCGAAAGAGCTGAAGTTCAGCGCCAAACTCCGCTTCCGTCAGGCCAGCCAGGCCGTGGTGGAGAAGCTCCTGAGCAACCAGCCAAAAGGGGTGGATCTGGAGAAGATCTACGGCCTCACCGCTGTGCCTGCGGTGCCGGTGGTTGACATGGTTGTTCAGGAGGTGACGCTCAAGACCAAAGGCGCGCCGGAAGCAGTTAAGTAAGCGCCTTCTCACCCCACGCTGTGCCTGCGGCATCCTCCGTTTCCCCCGGAGGATGCCGTTTTTTATACCCTTCCTGCACTTTCCGCACTTGGTAGAAAAAAAAATTGTACCTTTTTTTTTTGCTCCCCTATAATACGGGCTGTTGGTACTACAAAAGCAGTTTCATTCATCACCATGAAAGGAGGAGTCATGAGACACAAGCGTGTGGGAGTCGCGCTCTGTCTGACAGCGGCGATAGCCCTGACAGCAGTGCCTGCCTTCAGCCAGGCCGACCAAGGCGGCAAGCCCGCCCCAGCAGCAGGGCAGCAGTCCCTGTATGATCAGCTCGGCGGCGCGCCCGCCATTGATGCCGCAGTGGAGGGCTTTTACAAGAAAGTTCTGGCTGATTCGCGGGTCAACGGCTTTTTCAAAGGCGTGGACATGAACCGGCAGATCGCCATGCAGAAGGCGTTTCTGACCTTCGCGTTCGGCGGCCCCAATGCCTATCAGGGCAGAGATTTGACGGCGGCTCATGCGCACTTGGTCGCACGCGGTCTCAACGACAGCCATTTCGATGTGATTGTCGAGCATCTTGGAGCCACGCTGAAAGAGCTGGGCGTGAAAGATGAGCTGATTGCGCACGCCGCCAAAGTGGCCAACAGCGTCCGTGGAGACATCCTTGGCAAGAACAAACCGGCAGCCAAACCAGCTCCCAGCCAAGCGCAGGTTTCATCCTATTCATCGCCGAAGCCGAATGTCGGTACTGTTCCAAACAATCCCAACGAGATTGACAAGGATCTGGGCAATGTCTGGAGCAAGCCCTATGACCGCTACGACCATGACGAGCTGAAGAAGAAGTACGAGTTTTATCCCTCAAACATCGCCTTTGAAAACAACGGTGTGCCTTTCGAGACTCCCTCCCTCTTCACCTGCGCGGGCTGCCATCCGCAGCAGTATGAAGACTGGCAAGGATCCATGCACGCGCAGGCCTTCCGCGATCCGATCTACCTCGGCGAGCTGATGCTGGCCGTGAAGGCTGTGGGCAAAGATGTCGCCAAGCAGTGCGAGGGCTGCCACACGGCGGCGGCTGTTGTCACAAAGCAGATGCCAGGCGAGAACGAGGAGTTTGACTTCTCCAAGCTCTCTGATCTGGCCAAGGCGGGCGTGTCCTGCGATGTCTGCCATTCGATCAAGCGGCACACGCATTGGGAGACTCCGTCCCGCGAGCCGGAGAACGCCTCTTATGTGCTTTCGCCTGGCTACAAAAATGCCAAAGGCGAGAACGTCCGCACCAAGTACGGTCCCTTCCCGGATTACGAGGGCTGCGGCGGCGGCTTCCATGAGTGCGTGGAGTCGCCCCTGCACCTGCGGGCCGAGCTGTGCGCGGGCTGCCATCAGGTCTTCCATTACAAAGAGCATTTCCCGTTTGAGCACACCTACAGCGAGTGGAAGAAGGGCATTTACGCGCTCAAGGGCATTCAGTGTCAGGACTGCCACATGGTCGATATTCCGACCTTCAAGCGCTCCGCCGACACATTCCAGAAGCCGCAGCGGCATGAGTACCGGCACTTCTTCAATGGTGCCAACTTCACCATGTATCTGCTGGAGAAGCTGCGGGCTGAGAAGATGGGCGACAAGAAGCTGGCTGAGAACGCCCAGCAGAAGTACGACATGGCGGTGGCCCGGCTCCAGCTCGCCGCCGAGGTGGACATCAACCCGATCTACAACGAGGAAGGCTATCTGAGCAAGGTCAAAGTGCGGGTGCACAACAAGCGGGCGGGCCACTCCCTGCCCACCTCGCTGACCAACCTCCGCCAGCTATGGCTGGAAGTGGTGGCCAAGGACGAGACCGGCAAGGTTGTGCTGAAGAGCGGCTTCGTCAAAGAAGAGGACGGCGAGCTGGACGAGAACACCTACATATTCAACTCCGACGGCATGGCCCATGACATGAGCTTCGCCATTGATCCGTGGGAAGTTGTCGCCTTCTCCCGGCATGACATCATTCCGCCCAAGGGCTACAGGGATGTCTATTACACCACCCTCAGCGACCTCAAGAAGCACGACATCACCTTCCATGTCAAGCTGCGCTACCGGGCCGCCCCGCAGTGGGTTGCTGAGAAGCTGTTCGCAAGCCTGCCCAAAGGCTTTGACCTGAAGGAGATCTACGGTCTTGACAAGGTGCCTAGACCGCTGCCGGCGGTGGACATGGTTGACAAGACTGTGACCTTCAGCACCCACGGTAAGCCGTCTAAAACGCAGGTGCAGGATCGCGGCGACACGGTGAAGACCCCTGCGGACGCTTACTACGAGCAGCTTGGCGGCGAAGAGGCGGTGAACAAGGTAGTTGATCTCTTCTACGACAAAGTCATGGCTGATCCGTCGGTCAATTACTTCTTTGCAGGGATTGACATGGACACCCAGCGCCGGATGCAGAAGGGCTTCATGAACTTCGCCTTCGGCGGTAGCCTGCCCTACAAAGGCCGGGATCTGACAGCAGTTCATGCCAAATTGGTCAAGGCGGGCATGAATGATGGCCATTTCGACATCTTCATCAAGCACTTCAGCGACGCGCTGCGTGAGAAGGGCGTGAAAGAGGAGATGATTGCGGTGGCAGAGCGGGTGATTGAAAGTGCCCGCGAGGATGTGCTCGGCAAACGCTAAACGCGCAGGCCGCTGAACAGGCGGCGCGATCGAACCGGCATCCTGAGAGGGATGCCGGTTTTTTTTATTGCCTGCCGCTCCCGGCAATCCGGTATAATCTTGAATAGCGAAGTTCTGCTGATTCCCATTAAACACAACGTCTTCATGCGCGGTCAGGAAAGCAAAGGGCTGAAGAAAAAAAGACTGCTGGCGGCAGGCGCGGCACTGCTGCTTGGCGCAGGCGTTCCGCTGGGCGCGGTCTTTGTCGTTGGCTGCTGCGCCAAGCCTTGGCGGCTCGTTCATGAGCCGCTGGCGGCAATCCTGCTCGGCTGGAGCGCGGTGGCCGCAGTTCTCGCTGCCTTGTTCCTCATGCTCATGCGCCATGCCGAGCGGGCGGCACCGCGCATCCTCTGGCTGGCGGCGGCCTTGGCAGGCATGGGCGTGCTGGACGGCTTCAACGCCGCCGGAGGCACTTCGGCGGCAGGCTGCCTGCACAGCGCGGCAGCTCTTGTCGGCGGCCTGCTCATGGCCCTGAGCCTCCTGCCCGAACGGTTTGTCCGACATCCGGCCTCGGACTGGCTGCCCTGCCTGACCGCCGCCTGCTGCTCATTGCCCGGCGCATCTCTGCTGCTTTTCCCCAATTTTTTTCCTACTGCCGATCATCTGATCTGGCCGCTGCATCTGGCCGGAAGTTGCGGCTTTCTGCTCGCGGGCTTGGCGTTGTCACAGCGGGAGAAATTCCCTGCCGCCTGCTGCGCCTTCCTGTTCGCCGCCGAAGCCGCCTTCTTTCCCCTTGCCGGACCATGGGGAGCCGCTTGGTGGCTCTGGCGCGCCCTCCGTCTCGCCGCACTTTTTTTACTGCTCGGCCTTTTTCTCAGCAAATGCCGGGGAAAAATCCAGCAGCTCCGCAGCAATCGGGACGAGCTGGAAAACACCCGCAGACAGCTTGCAGACCTGATTGAAAATTCGCCCTCCGCCGTCACCCTTAAAGACATCTCAGGCCGCGTTGTGCTGGTCAACCGCCGTTTCGAGGAGATTTTCGGCATCAAGAAAAAAGACGTGGTCGGCAAGTCGGCGGCGGACATCATGCCCTACCTCAGCAGACGGCTGAAAGAACCCGGAACCGGCAGCGAAACTGTGACTGAATACGAGGAGAGTATTTCCTTGAAAAACGGCACGCGCACCTTTCTCACTTCCTGTTTTTCCCTGCCGGGCGGCGAGGAGAATTCGAGCTGCGTGGGCTGCATTCAGACCGACATCACCGAGCGCAGGCAGTTGGAGCAAAAGCTGCGACTGGATCAAAAAATCATCGAGAACACCGAGGACGCGATTGTCGTCACCGATGCCGAAGCCCTGATCATGGATGTGAACGATGCCTACACCGAGATCACCGGCTATGAGCGGGAGGAGGTTATTGGCAAAAATCCGCGCATCTGTAAGTCCGATCACCACAGCAAGGAGTTTTATGAGGAGATGTGGCGGCAACTGCTGGAAAGCGGCTCGTGGTCAGGTGAAATTTGGGACCGGCACAAGAGCGGCGAGGTCTTTGAAAAATGGCTGACCATCAGCGCGATCCGCGACAGCAGCGGGGCCACGGTCAACTATGTTGGCATCTTCAATGACATCACCGAGAAAAAGCGCATCGAGCGCAAGCTGAAAAATCTACTCTTCTATGATCCGCTGACCAAACTGCCCAACCGCGCTCTTTTTGTCGAGCGGCTGGAGCAGGCGATGATCAGCAGTCAGAGCCGCGATATACCGCTCGCCCTGTTCTGCATTGATTTGGACCGCTTCAAAAATATCAACGACTCGCTTGGCCACAAGGCGGGCGACGAGCTGCTGGCGCAGGCAGCCAAGCGCATCCGGGGCGGGGTGCGCAAGAGCGATGTGGTGGCCCGGCTCTGCGGCGACGAGTTCGCCGTCATTCTCTCGGAAATAAAATTCCGTGAGTCGGCGGAACATTTGGCAAAAAGGCTGATTCATCTGCTCCAGCAGCCTTTCCACATCAGCGGCGAAGAGGTTTTCATCAACGCCAGCATAGGCATCAGTCTTTATCCTGACGACGGAATGGAGGCGGAAACTCTGATCCGCAACTCGGACACGGCCATGCATTTCGCTAAAGATCGAGAGCACGGCAGCTTTCAGCATTTCAGCTCGCAGATGAATGAACGTCTGATGCACCGGCTAAACGTAGAGAAACATCTCCGTCATGCCGTCGACAACGAAGAGTTCATTCTGTATTATCAGCCAAAATATTCTTTGGAAGAAGGACAAATCATCGGAGCGGAAGCCCTGGTGCGCTGGCAGCATCCTGTCGAAGGCATGATTTCACCGGCGGAGTTCATCCCCATCGCCGAAGAGACGGGCATCATCACCGCTCTTGGCGCATGGTGCCTGAGAACCGCCTGCCGCCAGATCAAGGCGTGGGATCAGCAAGGCTTGGGATTGCGGCGGGTCGCGGTCAATATCTCATCGCGCCAGTTTGAGAATCGCGAGCTGCTGACCCTGCTCAAGAGCACGTTGCGCGAGACCGGCTTGGATCCGGCCCTGCTGGAGCTGGAAATCACTGAAAGCGCGGTAATGGAGGATCCTGCGCTGGCGGTCGAGCTGCTCAGGGAGATCAGGCAGCTCGGTGTCCGCATCGCCATCGACGACTTCGGCACCGGCTATTCCTCGCTGGCCTACTTGAAAAAATTCCCGGTCAACAGCATCAAAATCGATCAGTCCTTCATCGCTGACCTCGTCAAAGATTCCGATGACGCGGCAATTGTCGCCTCGATCATCCAGATGGGCCGCAGTCTGCATTTGGAGGTCGTGGCCGAGGGCGTGGAGACGCTGGAGCAGCTTGAATTCCTCCGCGAAAAAAAGTGCCACGAAGTGCAGGGCTATTATTTCAGCAAACCGCTGCCGCCGGATAAGTTTGCGACCTTGGTCCGCCGCGCAGCCGCTCAGTAATTTTTATCGGATAATCATAACGATACACCACAGTCACCAGCGAAGAAAAAAACGTCGAGAAAAAAATATCTGTTGACGGTTGTATAGTATTGCGGAGCCGCTGATTTTCATTTATTATGTTCGCCTTTTCTTGCTGATAGCCAATCCGTGCAGAATCGCCCCAAGCGAGCAATGGCAGAGCAACTGTCAGGAGCAAGAGAGTTGAGGTTTTTTTATCTTCTGCAAACTTTAACTTGAGGGGGGTCCTATGTCTATCATTCTGCCTAAACTGCCTGCCGCCGCATCCGTCCGCATCTCTGAAATCGTCAGCAAAATTTCCGAGCGCGAACAGATAGAATCTGCGGCAGCCCTCCACGGCACACCGGTGATGCTTCTTGACTGCGAAATCATCCGCCGTCAGTACCGCGCTCTCAGGCAGGCATTGCCTGAAGCGGCCGCTCACTTTGCTCTGAAGCCGCTGCCGCATCCGGCAGTGGTGAAAACATTGCTTCAGGAAGGCGCGAATTTTGATCTGGCCACCAACGGCGAGGTGGATTTGGTCCAAGCCGCCGGGGTTCCCGGCGAGAAGACCATTCACACGCATCCGATCAAGCGGGATTCAGACATCCGCCACGCGCTGAACTACGGCTGCACGGTTTTTGTGGTGGACAATCTGAACGAGCTGGAGAAATTCAGCAAATACCGCGATCAGGCCGAGCTGCTCATCCGTCTCAGCTTCCGCAACGCCGATGCTTATTCCGATCTGTCAAAGAAGTTCGGATGCAGCCCGGAAGGCGCTTTGGAACTGATTCAGCAGGCGCATCGGCTTGGCATCCGCATCAAGGGCCTGTCCTTCCATGTCGGCTCGCAGACCGCTGATCCGCAGAAATACGTCACCGCCATCCGCACCTGCGGCGAGGTCTTTCAGCGGGCGACTGCACTGGGCCTGCCCAAATTGAACACCTTGGACATCGGCGGCGGCTTTCCGGTGCATTACATTGATCAAGTCTTGGCGATTCAGGAATTCTGTGCGCCGATCCGCGAGGCTCTGGCTGAGTTCCCAGAAAGTGTGGACGTGATCTCTGAGCCGGGCCGCTTCATCGTCGCTCCGGCCATCATTTCGGTGTCTTCAGTCATGGGCCAGGCCGAGCGCGACGGCAAGACGTGGTACTATTTGGACGACGGCCTTTACGGCTCTTTCAGCGGCATGATTTACGACCACGCGGTGTATCCGGTCGAAGCCCTGAACAACGTCGGCGAGCTGTTCCCGTCAGTGCTGGCCGGGCCGACCTGCGACAGCATTGATGTGATTTCTGAAAACATCATGCTGCCCAAGCTGAAGAACGGCGATTTGGTCATCGGACGGATGATGGGTGCCTACACTGCGGCCTCCGCCTCCGAGTTCAACTTCTTCCCCAAGGCCAAGATCGTCGTGCTCAACGCGCCGACTGACCTGCTGCCGTAATTCTGCCGCCCTCTGCCGCGCCGTCTGAGGAAGATGGCGCGGCTGTGTCCCGCCTGATTTTCATTTCCGGTTGATCAGACTTCCAGCATAAGAGGGCGAAAGATGTTCCGCCCCTCTTCTGTGCGAGGTCTGCTGCCGGAACACTACAGACTCCTTGCTGTGCTTGGAATAACAAAAATTCTGGCAGGTTATCTGTCCAGCAGATGCCGTGTTCCAAGTCCGGGATGCCTTGCCTGAAAGACAGGTGCCGCATCCCAAATCTGAGATGGCCTGCCTGAAAGATAGGCAGCTCATCCCAAGTCTGGGATGGCTTATCCGAAAGACAGATGCCGCATTCCAAGTCTGGGATACCTTGAATATACTATGCGCGAGGTGCTGGCAATATAGGCAGCCTGCCTGAAATATAGACGGCTCATCCCAAGTCTGAGATAGCTCATCTATCCGACAGATGCCGCATTCCAAGTTTGGGATGGCTTGCCTAAAGATAGATGACTCATCCCAAGTCTGGGGTGGCTCATCTATCCGACAGGTGCCGCATTCCAAATCTGGGATGCCTTGCCTGTCTGACAGATGCCACGCTGTTAGAGCCAAAGCAGGACAATCTAACCATTCCTCTTGTTTTCCATCTTCAACCACAGGACTGCGCCGCATGAACCGCATTGCCCTCAGCCTCTTCCTCATCGCCCTGACCACGCTGATGGCCGAACTGGCCTTAGTGCGGATTTTCGATGTGATCTGGTATGCCAACAAAGCATACATGATCATCACTATGGTCATGTTCTGCTTCGGGCTGGCGGGCGTGCAGCAGTCTCTTTGGCCGATGCGGCAGGACGGGCGGCTGCGGGCCAAACTTGCCGGGCTGACCTTTTTTTTCGGCCTCTTCCTGCTCGCGCTGCTGCCTGCAATCAACAGCCTGCCGCTCAATCTGGCTAACATGCAGACAGGGGAGGGAAAGGACATCGCCGCCTTCGCGGCCCTGTACCTGCTTCTCTCCGCGCCGTTCTTTCTCTCCGGCCTGTTCTTCACCGTCATCTTCTCCGCCTATGCCAAGGATATTCAGCGGCTCTACTTCTGGGACTTGGCCGGAGCCGCTCTTGGCTGCCTGATCCTGATTCCCTTCCTGCCGCACATCGGCCCGGCTGGTGCGCTCTTCCTCGGCGGCGGCCTCTGCTGGATCACCGCCGGACTGCTGGCTGAAGGCAGATTCTGGCGGAGGCTGCTGCCGCTTATGGGCATCGCCGCCGCAGCGATTCCTCTGGTCAAATCCTTCACTGCTGACAATTCTGCGGACCGCTATTTTGAATTCCAGCATCACGTCTCCAAGCGCGGCGTGCTGGAAAGCATTGCGGCGGAGACCGTGGAAATCAGTCGTTGGGACCCGATCAGCAAAATTGACGTGATCAACACTGGCGGGGCCAAGCACATCGCCTACGACGGCGGCACCCAGTCCAGCTTCATCTATCCCTTTGACGGCGACTACGCCCGCCTGCGGGCCGCGCTGCCGGATGCGACCACCTCCAACTTCGGCGGCCAGAATGTCTATCTCAGCCACTGGCTGAAACGGGACAGCGGCCAAGAGGTGCTGATCATCGGCGCGGCAGGCGGGCAGGAGACCAAGGCGGCCCTGACCTTCGGGGCGAAGCATGTGGACGCGGTCGAGCTGGTCGGCTTTGTCGTTAAAATCGGCAAGGAGCTGTACAAGGACTTCAACGGCGGCATCTTCAACGATCCGCGCGTGACAGCGCATGTGGACGAGGGCCGCAGCTTCCTGCGGGCTTCGGACAAAAAATACGACATCATCCAGATGTACAGCAACCACACCTCCAGCAGCGTCGCGGCGGGCAGCGGGGCCATGTCCACCACCTACCTGCAAACTGCGGAGGCGTACACCGAATATTTCCAGCACCTAAAGCCGGACGGCATCCTCCAGATCAACCACCACGTCTATCCCCGCATGGTGACAACAGCAGCCAAAGCGTGGAAAGACATAGGCCGCACCGACTTCCGCCGCCACGTTCTTGTCTTTCAGGCGAAGGACGGCGTGCGCGACAACCTGCCCACCCTGCTCATCCGCATGACCCCGTGGACAGAGGCGGAAGTCGCCCAGCTTCGCACGTGGTTCCGGGGGCACACCCGGCTGGCTGAGGACCCGTTCCTGCCGGAACAGTCCATGCTCAGTGACGAGTTTTATTCCGGCGAGCTGTCCAAAGCCACGGCAGCCCTCGTGCCTTTCCGGGTGACAGCGGCCACCGACAACCGGCCTTATTTCAATTTCCTGCGCAAAGAATGGGGGCACTACAACCGCGCCTATCCTGAGCTGTTCATGGATTACTCCACCGCCGCCCGGCTCTCCTCGCAGTACAGAAAAAACCAGATCATTCCCAGCGATATTGAGCATCTGGTGGTGGTTTCGACAGCCTCGCTGCTCTTCGCGCTGCTCTTTGTGCTTGTGCCGCTGCTGCTCTCCAAGGCCGGGCGGACGCGCTGGCCGGGCAAGCTGGCCTCGCTGGGCTATTTCTCCTGCCTCGGCGGCGGCTTCATCATTGTCGAGTTAGTCTTCATCCAGATATTCATGAAGCTGATCGGCTTCCCCCTGCACACCTATTCCGCCGTGGTCTTCGCCATGCTGATCGCCGC
Source organism: Desulfobulbaceae bacterium (assembly GCA_011391865.1). Taxonomy (GTDB): domain Bacteria; phylum Desulfobacterota; class Desulfobulbia; order Desulfobulbales; family Desulfobulbaceae; genus Electronema. Next base: position 12,393 of record JAABPV010000037.1, read on the forward strand.
CGCGCTGGGCAGCCTTTGTTCAGGGAAGATGGGCATCAGCCCGCAGCAACGCTGGCTGCTCCCCTTTGCCGGAACTATCCTCTCTGTCCTGCTCTTCATCGCCGTCTATCCGGCCTATTTCAGCCACTTCCTCGCCTTCTCCATCTGGGGCCGGGTGGCGGCGGCAGTGCTGCTCATCCTGCCTGCGGGCTTCTTCATGGGCATGTGCTTTCCGCTCGGCATCTTGGCTGTGAGCAGGCAGCCGGAAGGCGCGGTGGCTTGGGCTTGGGGCATGAACGGCCTCTTCACGGTCATCGGCGGCATTGCCAGCGTGCTGATCTCCATTTATCTCGGCTTCAACCTCACCCTGCTTGCCGCTGTCCTGATCTACGCGCTCGCCCTTGTTCTCTTCATGCGGATGCGGGAGGCGGCTGCCTGATGCCGCGTCTTCTTGACCTGCTGCGGCGACATCAGGCACTGCTTGTCCTGCTCCTTGCCGCCGCCGTGGTCTGGCAGCATTTCTTTTTCAGTCGGGCTTATGTCGAGATAGACTGCACGGTTGACCACGACACCGCTGTCGAGCTGTACTGGTCTGAGGCCGGACAGGATTACTCCCGCTCCCGGATGGGCAGCGCGGTGCTCAAGCTGGGCCGCAGCCAGCATGGCTTCTTCCTCGGCGACCTCCGCGCCATCCGTCATTTCCGCTTGGACCCAATGGGTAAAGCACCAGGGGCGGCGGTTTTCCACAGCATCACCATCCGCCAGCCAGGCCTGCGGCCTTTGCTCTTCACCAGCCCTGCGGATTTCGCCCGCTTCCAGCCAAGGCAGAACGTCACCTCCGCCGCGTTCATCGAGGGCTTTGGCTGGGGCGTGACCTCGGCGGCAGGCAATCCTGACCTGCATCTGACTGTGGAGCCGCCCGCTCCTCTGCCTCTTGCTGACTGGCTGCCTGAGGCGGGCCGTTTCATAATCTTAGCCCTGCTCCTGCATTTGCTGCTGCGATGCCTTGCCCCGCTGGCCGAGGACTTCCGCTATATCCCTCTGCTGCTTTTCGGAGTGACGCTGCTGGTCGCCGCCTTGGCTGTGCGCAGCAGTCCGGGCAGTCATCCTGACGAGCAGGTGCACAGTGCCGCCGCTGCCTATTATGAGCGGCATTGGCTGCCTCCGGCTGCGGACGCGCCGGAAATCGCGGCCAGCTACAGCGGCTATGGCTTCTCCCGACTGAACTCGCGGGAAATTGCCTATTTCCTAACCGGCAAATTCGCTTGGCTGACTGAGCCGTTCCGGCTGCCCGCCTATCAGCGGCACCGGCTCTTCAATGTCCTGCTGCTCGGCTGCCTCGCCCTGCTGGCTTTCCGCTCGCCGCCCACCCGGCTGATTCTTCTGCCCCTGCTCATGACCCCGCAGGCGTGGTATGTGTTCAGCTCCTGCAATTCCGATGCCTTCGCCCTTTTCCTCTGCCTGATAGCCGCCCAGCAGCTGGCCGCGCCGGAATCGCTGCTGCGCCGTTATCTTTCCGGCCAAAGCGGCTGGCAGGCCGCTGTCGCCTTGGGGCTGCTGGCAGGCGGGCTGCTGCTGATCAAGAAGAACTTCCTCATCTTTGTCGTGTTCGCCGCCCTGTTTGTTCTCCTCAACGGGCTGCGGCTCCGGCAGCGGCTGACTTGGCCCGCGCTGCGGCGGGCTGCTACGCTCGGCGGAATCGCCTTGACCCTCTTCAGCCTCCAAGCTGGGGCGGACATTGCGGCCAACGGCTGGAACAAGGCGGCAAAGATTCAGCAGCTGCGGGAAGAGCACGCGGAGCCGGCCTACAAGCCCAGCACCGAGCTGGCCAAGACGCATCCGCATCTGTATATGAAGGAGCGGGGAGTGCGTCTGCAAGAGCTGCTCGGCGACAAATACCGCTGGGGCGGTCACATCATCCGCAGCTTCTATGGCGTGTACGGCCAGATGAGCGTGGCGGCGAGCAAGAGCTATTACACTTTCATGCAGAACTGCGGCTGGCTGTTCCTCGCTTTTGTATATCTGACTGTGCTGCTGCGGGGCGGGACAGAGGAGCGGCTGCTCCTCCTCAATCTGAGCGGCTGCGGCCTGCTGTTGGTTGGGGCGGCGGCCTGGGCCTCATGGACCAAGGACTTCCAGCCGCAGGGCCGCTATATGCTGCCGCTGCTGCCGATGCTCGGCCTGCTGCTGGCGAGAACCGGGCCGCTGTTCCCGCCTCTGCCGCTCCGCGCCCTCTTCACGCTGATGTTCCTGCTCTCGCTATGCAGCTTCCTCTTTGTCGGGCTGGCTTCGCCGCTCTTGTGATATGATGTGCAGCAACACATCAGAACGGCGAACTCTGCTGCGAGGACGTGCGCCTGCGGGACATCGCCATCAGAATGAGAGTTGAGGAGGATGTATGAGCACAGTCAGCCAGCATACAGACGGCAACGGCAACATCATCGCAGGCAGCGGGGATGTGCAGAGCAACAGTCCGGCCACCACAGGCAATCAGTCTCCGGCGATTGTGGCGGGCGGTGATGTCTCTGTCAGCTACAACAGTCCGCCCCCTCCTCCGCCTCCCATTCCCCGCCATCTCCCTTCCCTTGAACCCTGCTTTCTCCACCGCGAGGAGGAGCTTGCTTGGTTGAACGACAGGCTGCATCCGGGCAAGGTTGCGGCAGTGTGCGGGCTGGGCGGCATGGGCAAGAGTGCGCTGGCGGCGCAGGCGGTGCATCAGCTGGAGGATACCCGCTTCCCGGACGGCATTGTCTTCTACTCGTTCTATGGCAAGCACTCTGTAGAAGAGGCCGTTGCCTACATCGTGCGCAGCTATGACGAAGCGCAGCAGGACACCAGCTTTGCCGCTGCCAGCCGTCTGCTGGCAAACAAGCAAGCCCTGCTCATTCTCGATGGCGCGGAAGAAGCCGACGACCTGCCAGCTCTGCTGCGGCTGCGCGGCGCGTGCGGGGTGCTGATCACCAGCAGGAAGCGGACGGACGCGCTGGCTGACCGTCTTGACCTGAAGCCGCTGGAGGAGCAGCCCGCAGCGGAGGTCTTCCGGTTGTACAGCGGGGTTGCGGCGGATGACGCGGGCGTGCAGGGCATCTGCAAGCTGCTGGGCGGCTGGCCGGTTGCCTTGCGGATTGCGGGCCGCTATCTCAGCACGACGGGCGAGAGCGCGGCGGACTCCTTGAAGTGGCTGGAGCAGGAGCCGTTCAAGGAGCTGGCGAGCGGGCAGCATCAGGAGGAGAACGCGGCCTTGCTGCTGCGGCGCAGCGTGGATGCGGTGAGTTGGCAAGCCCAGTTTGCGCTGACCATCATCGGTGCGCTGGCCTTTGATATCTTTACCGAGAGACCGGTTGTTGCACTCTTGAAGTACGCCAACTACAACACGCCTTGGGAGTTCTGCCGATGGCTGAGGACAATGATTGCGCATCGCCGCACATGGCTTCTTCGCTGCACGGATGATGATCTCCGCTTCTGCCAAGTTGTGCTGAACGAGCTGGTCGCTTACGGCCTCTTGGAGAAGCAGGATGACCGCTGGAAGGTGAGCCATGCGCTGATTCACGTCTATCTCCGCAGCAAGATGCCGCTGAACCGGTGGCTGCTGAAAGGGCTTGCCCGGTCGTACATTGTCTTCTGCCAAGAGCAAAGCGCGGCTGGCTTACAGGGCTACGCCCGCCTTGATGCAGAGCGGGCGCATTGCCTGCGGCTTATTGAGAGCTGCCTTGCCAGCAAGCTGTGGCAGGAGGTAAAAGGCTTGGCAAATGCGACCTACACCTACTTAGACCGGCAGGGGCATTGGACAGACCAGCTAACCGCAATAGGTATGCGACTGACTGCTGCCCAGCAGGCTGGCGACCGCAAAGATGAAGGGGATTGCCTGAACGAGCTTGGCTGCACCTGCTGGCGACGCGGGGAGTATGAGCAGGCGTTACGCTGGCATGAGCAAAGCCTGTTGATAGACCGCGAGCTGGGTGATAGGCAGGGAGAAGCATCAAACTTGGATGGCATTGCTACTATTTATCAAATACAGGGCAAGCACGAGCTGGCCTTGCAGACGTATCAGCAAAGCCTGAGCATACGGCGGGAGGTTGGCGATCGGCAGGGGGAAGGCACGACGCTGAATAATATCGGCACGGTTTATTATGACCAAGGTGATAACGAGACAGCCTTGCAGCAGTATGAGCAGTGCCTGCCTATCCATAGGGAGGTTGGCACTAAGAGCATGGAAGGGATAACCCTGAACAACATCGCCCCGATCTACGATGCGCAGGGAAAGCCTGCTAAGGCGTTGGAGTATCTTGAACAAGCCTTGGCGATAGCACAGCAGCTTGGTAATAGGGATGGAGAAGCCAGAACGCGCTGGAACATCGGCCTTACCTACAAAGACCTCGGCGACCTTGCTAAGGCGGAGGAATATATCAGTCAGGCCGTACAGATTAAAGAAGCCATCGGCAGCCCTAATCTGGAAGATAGTCGTAAGACATTGGCACGGGTGCAGGCCGCCCGACGGGCGTAGTGGCAATTTATGAATTGCCACTACGGTGGTTGGCCTCATGCGGCGCAAGGGCGTTCAGCCACACTCTGCTGTGGCAATCCGCCACAGCCTGCTGTGACCATTCGCCACAGGAGGCTGTGAAGGTTGGTCACAGCCTCCTGTGAATCTCAGCCACAGCCTGCTGTGACGGAAACGCACAGCAGGCTGTGGCCATTTTTTTCACTCTGGTGCAGGCAGCGCGGCGGGCATCGTAGGGGCGTTTCGCGAAACGCCCTTACAGGATTCGGCCTACGCCATAGCATCACCGGGCCACCGAACCCTTGCTGTCCGCCGCGAAGGCTCCTTCGTATAATACGGCAAGGAACCTCCCCGTACAACACGAAGGAGCCTTCTCATAAAACGAGAAGGCTCCTTGCCGCAAGATGAGAAGGATCCTTCTCGTAACACGGCAAGGCTCCTTCTTCCAAAACGGCAAGGAGCCTTGCCGTCAACAGACAAGGCAGCAGGCAAGGGCAGCACACCGGGCCTGTCAATATTCTTCATCCATTAGAACAACATGAACCACTTCACCTATCAGAACGGCGAACTCTGCTGTGAGGACGTGCGCCTGCAAGACATCGCCGCGCAGGTCGGCACCCCATTCTACCTCTACAGCTCCGCTACCCTCAAGCGGCATTTCACCGCCTTCGAGTCGGGCTTCGAGGGCATGGCCCACCAGACCTGCTTTGCAGTCAAAGCCTGCTCGAACATCGCTATCCTCAACCTCTTTGCCAAGCTGGGCGGCGGCGCGGACATAGTCTCCGGCGGGGAGCTGTTCCGGGCGCTCAAGGCCGGGGTTGAGCCGCAGCGCATCATCTACTCTGGAGTAGGCAAGAGCCGCCGCGAGCTGGCTGAGGCCTTGCAGGCGGGCATACTCATGTTCAATGTCGAATCGCCGCAGGAGCTGGACCGGCTGAACGAGGTCGCGGCAGAGCTAAAGACCCGCGCGCGCATCGCCTTCCGTATCAACCCGGACGTTGACCCGAAGACGCACGCCTACATCTCCACCGGTCTGGCGAAGAACAAGTTCGGCATCCCGGTGACTGAGGCCTTGCAGGAGTATCTGCGGGCCAAGACGATGGCGCATATCGAGATCGTTGGCGTGAGCTGCCATATCGGCTCGCAGCTTACCCAGATTGAGCCGTTCATTGAGGCACTGCGCAAGGTCAAAGCCTTCATCGCCAAGCTCAATCAGGAAGGCATTCAGATCAAATACGTGGATATGGGCGGCGGCATCGGCATTCCCTACGACGATGAACAGCCGCCGCATCCCATTGATTACGCTGCCGCAGTGCGCGCCGAGCTGGCAGGCATGGACTGCACCCTGATTCTGGAGCCGGGCCGGGTGCTGGTCGGCAACGCGGGCATTCTGGTGACGGAAGTGCAGTACACCAAGGTCAACAGCGGCGGCGAGAAGGCGAAACGCTTCATCATCGTGGATGCGGCCATGAACGATCTCGCTCGGCCCTCGCTCTATGGCGCGTATCATGAGATACTGCCCGTGCGTGAGCCAGCAGCAGGCGGCGGGCAGCTTCAGGAGGCGGATGTGGTCGGCCCGATCTGTGAGAGCGGCGACTTCCTCGCCAAGGACAGGCTGCTGCCGGATGTGCAGCCCGGTGAGCTGCTGGCCGTGATGAGCAGCGGAGCGTATGGATTCTCCATGTCCTCAACCTACAACTCCCGCCCCAGAGTGGCGGAAGTGCTGGTCAGCGGCAGCAGCTTTGAGGTGATCCGCCAGCGGGAATGCTACGATGACTTGGTACGTGGAGAGGCAGTGAGCGGGCTGTGATGCGGGGACGGAGCGGCAGTGCGCCGCTCCGTTGTTTGTTCAGGCATCCGTCGTGTTCTCACCTGACCTGACTGAGCAGAGCCGGGTCGCCGATGAGGTTGTAGATGTCGAGCATAAAGGCATCGCGGCCTTGTCTGGCCTCGGCGTAATGCCGCTTGGCATGGACTGCCGCGTCGCCGATTCTGGGGTTGCTGACCGGGTCGGCCATGCCCTTGTAGAAGCCTTCGGCCATGAGGTCGGCCAGATGGTTGTAGGACAGGCCGCTAGCGCCGAAGAAGGCCGCCGCGCCGCCGTCCGCCATGAGCAGGGCGGTCTCGCCGAAGCTGTTCATGGCCGGGTAGCCGAAGAAGCCTGCGGAGCAGCTCATGCTGACCATCAGCAGGGGCTGGCCGGGGGGATTCAGCGCGTCGACCGCAGCTGCTTGGAGCAGGGCGTTGCCCGCGCCAAGGCCGACCACCGAGCTGTGGCCGATGTAATGAACAAGAGCCGCGCCGCTCTGCATCGCGCTGAACGTTTTGTTTCTCGCCTCGGCATATTTCGCCGCGCTGGCGACATCAAGCCGGACTGGCTTCAGCTGCTCCGGCATCAGGGCAGCGGCTTTGTCGGCACTGGCCTTGAAATTGCCCGCCGCCGGGTCCGGCCTGTCATTGACGAACACCGCCGCTGCGGCAGGAGGAGCCTGCTCATAAGCGATGACCTTGTCAATATACCGTTCCAGTTCGGCTTTGTCAAAGACCGGAATGCGTCCGACAGCGAATTCCGGCACGCCGTCCTCTGCAGCGACATCGCCGAGGGAGTTGTCACTGGGGAAGGCGCCGTCCGGGGTCATGGCCAGCTCGGCAGGCACCTGCGGCCTGCCGAGGCCGAGATGGTTGCGGTAGTCGACGGAGCCGTCACCGACCAGAGCCACGTAGCGCGGCGCCTGCGCCCATTTGGCATGAGCGTGGCTCAGGAAGGCGCGGACAGCCTCCGGCGCGGCCTGGCTCCAGCTGAATTCGTCGCGGATGTCCTCGATGTCCGCGAGTATGGTCTTCAGGCCCTGGCCCTCGCGGTGCTTGGCCAGCCGTTTGGCACTCTCCATCAAATCCGCCGTGGTGATGATCAGATAATCAGCCTGATTCCTGACGTTTTTCAGCTGCGAGGGGATATCCGCCGCCACGCTGCCGGACACGCCGAGGTTCTCGGTGACGAGATACCGTCGGCCCGGCTTGGTCTGCACAGCGACCGAATGCAGGCCCGCCGCGTCCTTCTTCGGACTGAGGGCCGCCTTGACGCGCAGCGGCTTCTCAGGACTGGTGATGTCCAAAGCCAGCACGGGTTTGCCGCTGAAGCCGCCGACAGTCACGCTGCTGTTGCCGCCGCTGCTGAAGGCTAGCCCGCCGTCCTCGGCCTGATAGAGCCGCTGCCGCTCAATCTCGATCGACTCCAGATGGAGCAGCGACCAAGACACGCCCGGATTGAGCAGGGCGGTGATTTTCACCTCGTTGCCCGTCTCGCGCAGCAGGCCGTGCGGAATCTCGGCCCGGACGCGCCAGTCGCCCTGCTCGGCCGTCTCCGCCGTCCCGATCTCAACGCCGTTGAGGGAGAGTGCGGCCTTGTACGGGGCAACGCTGCCGCTGCTGCGGCGGAAGCTGGTGCTGACTACGTGCGCGGTCAGGAAGGCCGGGCCGTCGGTCAGATGCAGCGCGTCCACAGTTTGCTTGAAGCTGGCGGGCGTACTGCCGGACGCGAAGAGATATGTCCATGCCCAGAGGTCGCTCAACTCTTTGCCGATGTTGTAGAAATGCAGGGCACGGTGGTTCTCCTCCAGCCGGATGCGGTCGGCGAAAGATCTGCCGCTAGAGGTCAGCTGTCCGGCGGGACTCGTCGGAGCGTTCGCGACTGCCGCGCCGAGCTTGCCCAGCTCAAGGCGGTAGGTGTTCTCAGCCAGATCCTTGCGCGCCGGCCCCTGGCCGTAGAACCAGAGTCCTGCGCCGTTCGCCGCAGGCAGGACAGGAATCCGCCTGCCCTCCAGCGTCAGCAGCACCTTCCGCGCCTTGAGCAGTGGCACGATCTGATTCCGTTTCATGCCCGATGCAGCGGCCAGCTGGTCCGCTGTCAGATGCACCAGCCCGTCCCGGCTGACCGGAACTTTCAGCGTTCTGACCACGGCCTGCGGCTTCTTCGGCGCGGCTGCCGCGCTGCGGAGCGCAGCCTTGCGGGCCGCAGCCCGGCGAATCTCGCCCCGACTCATGGCCTGATAAGCGGAAGCGAAGCCCTCCGGCCCGTGCGCGGTCATGCCGGGCGTGGACGGCGGCGGCAGTTCCGCCTTCACCGTGTGCGGCCCGGACACCGTGCCTCGGCCCTGCACAGTTATTTCAACCACCTGATAGGTCTGCTCCGTGCCAGGCGCGGCAGCCGGATCGGCCAGCCGGTACACGCCGCCATGCGGCGGATCGAGCAGGCCGGGCAGCATCTCCTCAGAGACCGGCTCGTATGCGCCCGTCTCTTGGTTCAGCCGCTCCAGCATGAAGCCGATGGTGCCGATCTCGCTTGCCGTCCGCCACTCAAGCATTGCCTGGCCGCCCTCGCCGATGTAGGCCGCGAAGCCGCTGAAGGATGCGTAGGTCGGCTTGGGATCGGAAAGAGAAAAATCATCAACAGCTAAACCGTCATCATAGCTGGATATGTTGTAATCCAGCCAGCGTATCCAAAAAATTGCCTCTGGCGCAATGGACAAACCTGTGATCGTATGTCGTATAACCGTTCTTCGTGTTGGATCATTGCCGTTTTGAGGTGTTACCGTGTCGATTGTCACAGGGGAAGAAAATTCCAATGCATCAACATTTGTCCAATTCCCTGTTGATAAAGACACAGCATCTACGCTGTATTGAAAATCTATCCTGTCAGGAGTTCTATTTTGGCAAACAATTGGTGTACAGCCTAACCGCCACTGCTCGCCTGTATACTGAACAGTAATTTCATTTATAACCTTTCCTGTTTTATTCTGAAAGATCGCTCCAAAAACAGAAATCAAATTTTCTGACTGAAGCATTCCTAATGCACGATCGTTACTGTCAGCATTGCCAAAACTATATGTGTCACCTGTATTAATATTTCCTGTGCCAGCCCTGTATGATTCATTTGCATTTGTTCTGCTCTCCACAAAAGTCCATCCAAGCGGCAAGGATTCAACCTTTCCTGTCCCAGAAGAAGCCAGCGTGTTGAAATCCTGAGTGTATGTCGTGCCGTCAATGGGGATAGGCTCGCTTTGCGCTGCTGTCGGCAGCAGCATTATTGCAGCGGCAAGGAGTGCTGCCAGCCGCTCAAAGGTGAGCCAAGAAGATTTGATGGAGAATCGGGGCAATGCTTGTGATGTCGCATTGCCTTTTGAACCGCAGAAGCGCATGATTTTCCCCTCCAGTTGCGACAGGAAAAATGGAGCTGATTGAACTTGTTGCTTTAAGACAGCGCACTTTAAAACAGTTTCTCGGCGGCTGTCAAGAGAAGATGTTAAGAAATGCTGAGAAAAAATGACTGTCAAAGCTGGGCCGCTCATTGTCGGCATCCTCCGCATTACCGCCCATGAGATCAAGCGCGGCGCGGATGCTCCGTCGCTCCGTCAAATGTTGTCATCAGTGAGGCCCTCGGAATCGTCAAACGTTCCGCCGAGCCGGATTCAGTTGGCTTCATCAACCGCATCTTGCATAGCGGCTGCACGCAAACCGAACATCGTCCCAATCAGGCCGACGCTTTGGAGTTGCGGCAAGAGATGGGGAAAGAGGGGTGCTGAAAAAAACGAAGGCTGCGGCAGACGGAGAGAATCTGCCGCAGCCTTCTCAACAACAGACTGCGCCTGCGGACGTTCCGGGACTGGACTGCGGTCCTGGAATTTCTGCTTTTCTCCATGCTGTTCGGGGCTGAATCGAAGGAGATAGGAGAAATGGTGCTGTTATTGGCACACAGCAGGCGGGGCGGAACGGCGGAACGAAGGGGGCGCGGTCACGTCAAAGGAGAGAGAAGGCATGGCCGCATCCGTTCCGTCATCTTGCCTGCATAGCCAGAATAGAACCATATTTTTTTCGCCCGCACAATAGGGTGATCGCCTCATTTTGCTGGGCTTCCTGCCCCTGCTGCCGGGCATGAAACAACACGAGGAAAAATGTCCGTCATGCGTCATCTCATTGAGATGCAGCTATTTGCTTTTTCACAAATCACCACTGCCATTCTCTGCCGCCGCGCTTTGTCGCCGCCGCTTCTGATATTCCCGCACTGCCCGGTTGTGCTCCTCCAGCGTGCGGGAGAACTGATGGCTGCCGTCGTTTTTGGAGACAAAATAAAAATACGGTGTTGCCGCCGGGCGCAGGGCTGCTTCCAAAGCTGCCTTGCCGGGATTGCAGATCGGCCCTGCCGGCAGGCCGCTAATCACATACGTGTTGTAAGGGGTCGCCGCCCGCAGGTCAGCTTTGGTCAAATTGCCGTTGAAATCCTTGATGCCGTAAATGGTGGTCGGGTCGGATTGCAGGCGCATTCCTGTCCGCAGCCGGTTGTGAAAGACTCCGGCGATGAGGTCGCGCTCCCCGGCACGACCGGTCTCTTTTTCGACGATGGAAGCCAGAGTGACGAGCTGGTGGCGGCTCATTCCTTGCTGTTCCGTCACGTTCAGCTCCTTCCAGACCTCAAGAAAACGCCGCGTCATCGCGCTGATGATGCCGCGCTCGTCAATCTCGCCGCGCACCAAGCTGTAGGTCTCCGGGAAAAGGTAGCCTTCAAGCGAGTCCGCCTCCACGCCGAGGCTGCGGATGAAGTCGCGGTCTTGGCAGAGCTGGAGGAAGACAGCGGCATCCGCCCAGCCTTCTTTGGCGAAAATTGCCGCAATTTGGGCCATCGTCAAGCCTTCCGGCACCGTGATCCGATGCGCCACCGGCTTGGCTTTGTTCAGAACTCGGATCAACTCCAGCGGAGTCAGACCGAGCGGCAGGTTGAATTCCCCGGCCCGCAGCTTGGGCGGGTCTTTTTTTTCAATCTCCCGCAGCAGGCGCAGCAGGGCGAGAAAACGGATGTCGTCTTTGATCAGCCCTTTTTCGCCGAGCAGCGTTTTGATCTGCCTGCTGCCCGCGCCTTTTGGAATAACAACAATCACTTCGCCGCCGCCGGGGCCGGGTGTGAAAACATAATGCGCCAGCCAGCCTGCGGCGGCCAGCGCGGCTGCGGCAAGGAGAAGCGCAATGCTGCGGAGAAAAAGACGCATGGTTTATCTGCGGTTTCATCGAGGAAAAACAGGATCGGGCAGGCTCCATCTTACGCCGGAACCCTTCTGCTGCGGCAGGAAGTATTCTTGCGATTTTTGGTGGTGGCTAAATAGAAAGTGATGCCCTTAATTTGAGATTATAGCGAACAATAAAGAGGCGTGTTGCGAGT